>JABEUR010000055.1 GCA_013044405.1 Acidimicrobiaceae bacterium
GGGAAAGAGTGTGAGGGCCGTGCCGCCATGGACGGCGCCGAACCACAACACCATGGCTGCGAACGCTCCGATGCCGATTGAGGCGAGCGCTCGCTCGATGATCCTGGCTGCAGTCGAGAGGCGATCGGGGGACTGACCAGCGAGTTGGCGTGCCGTCCTGTACTGACGCGGAGCTTGAACGAGGGTGAAGACCATGGGATATTCGACCGACCACAGCACCCAGTCGGCTTTGAACCTCGAGTGTGCGTCAATCGATGACAACACCACGGCTAGGAGCAGGGCCATGGACAGCGCCGAGACGAGCATGGTCGCCGCGAGGCGCCAAGGAGTCGTTGGATATCGGACGTACCACTGGTTGAACCGTTTGATGGATTGGAGTGGGGTGCGAAGGAGACGACGCCTGAAGGTCGACCCCACTTCGTCGCGCTCGTCCGGCTCCATCCTTTGGACGATACCCCGACTCAGAAACACAGAGATTCACCCTTTGGAAGACTGTTGACGAAGTGGCGCATTATGAAGTGTCCCCGTCGAGGGTGGTCTCGAGTTCGATGGTCACAGTATTGGTGGACGTTGATGTGCCACCCTGCTCGTTCGATCGTGCCGCCATCAATGGATTCGATGACCAGACGCGACACCAAAGGAGTCAATGAACTACCATGTTCTACATGGTAGTAGGTGGTACGGAGAAGTTGTTGGCCCAGATGCGTCGAGGCGCCATTGAATACTGTGTGCTGTCGCTTCTCCAGTCGCAGGATCACTATGGATTCGAGATCACTCGTGAACTGTCCGAGGCCGACGGACTGGTGACCAGTGAGGGCACGGTGTATCCCCTCTTGACCAGGCTGCGTAACGATGGACTCGTCGAGACCTACTGGCAGGAATCGACCGCCGGACCACCGCGTCGTTACTACCGGATCACCACCAATGGCCAGAGCGCACTGAGATCGTTCATCGAACAGTGGGCGCGATTTCGCGACTCGGTGGACGATATTTTGAGCAGGGAGAAGTAGCGATGGGCGAGAACACGACGTCAGACCAAATCGTCGAGGAGTACCTCAGTGATCTGAGGGCAGCGCTTCGCTCGGTCAATACCAGTTCCGGTCACGAGTTCGTCTTCGAGATCGAGCAACACATCGCTGAGGGCCGAGCGACCCTCGAAGCCGGCGACGAAGTGGGGCTTCGCAACCTGCTCGAACGGATCGGCTCTCCGACATCGCTCGCCAACGAACTCCAAGAGACCGAGCCGGCGCGCAGCGTTCGCGCGATGGACCGAGCTACGCCGTGGCTGATCATGTTCGGTGGATTCGCTTTCGGGTTTGGTTGGATCGTTGGGCTGTACGGACTCTGGTCCTCTAGGACGTGGCGGATCTGGGACAAGTTGCTCGGCACGTTCATTTGGCCCGGCGGACTGCTCGGCTCCTTCTACCTCTTCGTGACGCCGATGTCGGTCACGGCCTGCTCGGGTTCAGGTGGCCCGGGCCCGGCCCCTGCGACGATCACCTGCGTACGCCATGGGCTGGGCGTGCTACCCGGTGGTCTACAGTTCCTGGTCGGCTTCGTGGTCGTGGCGGCCCCCATCCTCACCAGTCTCCGTCTCGCTTCGGTGCTCGTGCACGGCTACGCGGATAGTTCGAATCCACTCGCAATACGAGTACTACGGACCAGTCGCTCGAGGAAGAACGTGCGCGCGGCGTGGATTATCGCCGCACTGATGACGCTGGTCTTCTTCATCTTCGTACAGTCCCGGCACTGACCAGCGGCTCGGTTGTTTCCCAACCACGAACCTCATGTGCGATGAACGCTCCCGATGACTCCTCCTACACGAAGGCGGGCCAGGCGCCGATCGGTCCGCCTGGAATCTCAAAGTCGACGGATCGAGCTACTGAGTTGAACGCTGCCGTCCGTCGCCAAGCAATGTGGAAGGGACCATGACGTCCTGGTCATCTGAGGCGTCGTCGATGATGCAGTATGGACCAATGAAGGACTCGAGTCTTGAGAACGACGGTGTCTCGCACCCACACCAGGTGGGTCAGTATCCGCAGTACGACTCCTTCGCCAGTGAATTCTTGGATCACGCATCGGACGGTTTTTTCAATGCCCACTACGATCGTCCAGCGTGCTTCGAATTGCTCGGTGACCTCGATGGGAAGCGTGTTCTCGATGCCGCGTGTGGGCCCGGACTCTACGCACAAGAGATGGTGAGACGCGGGGCTGTCGTCGTTGGCTTTGACCAGAGTCCGCGAATGATCGAGTTGTGTCGGCAACGAGTTCCCACCGGTGAATTTCGAATCCACGATTTGGCGAACCCGCTTGACTGGCTGGCGGACGAGACCTTCGACCTGGTACTCGTCGCTCTCGCGTTCGAATACGTGGACGATCGGGTGGGCGCCTTGCGCGAGCTTCGTAGGGTGCTGACGCCTCGCGGTGCACTGGTCATGTCGCGCCAACACCCGACCGCTGACTGGCTCTCTCAGGGCGGCAGCTATTTCGATACGCGCATCGTCGAAGAGACGTGGAGCCGGGGATGGCGCTTGCGCTACTGGATCTCGCCACTGGAACGAACGTGCGAGGAGATCCACCAGTCGGGATTCCTCATCGAACGCCTGCTCGAACCCAGGCCAACGGACTACGCAGCCACGCTGAACGAAGAGCAATTCGAACGTCTCCATCGAGAGCCCGGGTTCATGACGTTGCGGCTCGTGCGAGATGGGACGGGCGACCGCTAGTTCGAGGACTCGGCCCCTCAGGCAGCCGCACAAAGTCGAGAATGCGAAGTGCGACTCATTGACTCGCACTCATGCCCTTGTCGTCAACGGCCACGCAGACTGCTCGGGCGGAGCAAGAGATCGCCACACCGGCCACGTACCCGCCTGGAAAGATGGTCGCAGGAGTAGTCCAGCGACCCGAGTTCCAACTGGTGCTCTCGCCGCTGAGCGCGACCACGGTGCATCGGGTCCAAGAAACGCATGAGACGGAGTACGCACCCGCATTTCTGAACCCGTTGATTGGCCTGGCCGGCGTCCAAACCCCATCGCGAGAGGTCAGCGAATATCCCGAGTCGCTCACCGCCATGCAGAATCTGGAAGCCGTGCAGGAGACGGAAATCAGTCCCGTCGGCGCCAACGTCTGGCTGGGCGCCCACTTCGATCCGTCGAACGTCAGAATCTGACCGTCAAAGTTTGTGGCCACGCAGTATTGAGGGCTGGAACAAGAAATGCCCAGTAGCCGATCGAGTGGTTTGCCCGTGCTCAGTGTCCGATAGCCCTTCCAGGCGTGGCCATCGAAAGTCAACAGTGCGCTCGGCTTTCCGGGAACTCCACTGGCTCCCACGGCAGCGCAAAAGTTGGACGTCGGACAGGAGACTTTGAACGTATCTCCAATCGGTCCCATTGGTCGAACCCTCGACCAGTGACGACCGTTGAATTGCGTGGCTCGTCCATTGGCCACGGCAACACAAAACGTCGGGCTCGAACATGAAACAGCGTCAATGGAAGTTCCAACTACAAGCGGTAAGGGCGTTGTCCACTTCGCCTTCCGACGATACGCGACTTGGCCGTATCCGTTCACCGCTACGCAAAATGACGTCGAGGGGCACGAGACCGAGTAGTCCACCTGGTTCACGGCCGAACCCGCTGCACCAATCGACACCGGTGGAGACCATTTGGTATCTGACGTCGCCGCCCAGACCGAGCCAAATGGCAACGAACCAATTGCCAACGCGATGATGGTCACTGTGCAACTCAGTGCGGCTATTGAACCGAAGCGACGTCTCGATGGCCGACCGCGTTGAGGTTTCACGACGTCCCTTGGGTTTGGCGACACTGATCGGCAATGCGGGTGCGAAGGCGGTCATTGATCATGACCAAAACTACCGTCACGAAGTGCAAAGCGGGTTCTATCGGTGCCCCTCGCTCCTGGCCGATGCTTCACATGAGAGGTGTCCCCAGCCTCGGGGGCCGCCGTCAGTGCCTGAACTTGTGGAGTGAAGTCATTTCGAGTGAGCGCAGCTCTCTTCGACTGACGACCAGCGTCGATCGGCACCGTCAACCTCAGTCCCGGCGCCAGTGCCCGAGGTTAAGCAGGGGGGGCGCCGCTCGAGGACTCTTCAAAGATGCGCCTGCGCGCGAATCCCGGGAGTCGAGCGAAACGTCGAACACTGGACATGAGACGCCCTTCCTCTCACGACGTCGTCCACTCGCGCCTGATCAGTCCGTAGACCCACGAGTCCGAGACCTCGCCGTTCACGACGCAGTCCTCTCGCAGCGTCCCTTCACGCACGAAGCCGAGCTTCTCCAAGACGCGCGCTGATGGCGTGTTGCGGGTATCGACCTCGGCCTGGACTCGGTTGATCTCCAGCGTGTCGAATGCCCACTGCAGCAACGCGCGCGCGGCCTCGGTCGCGAAGCCGTGGCCCCACGCTGCTGCCTCGAAGCAGTAGCCCATCGACGCGCTGCGGAAGTCCGGGTTCCATCGAGAAAGACCGCACCAGCCGATGAACGCCTCGTCCGAGGCACGGTCCACTGCCAGGCGCACCCCGGTACCGTCCTCGGCGATCTGTCGGCACGTCGCTAAGAACTGTTCGGCCCGGTTACGTTCGCCCCAGGGCGGTGAGTCCCAGTAGCGCAGCACGTAGGCGTTGCTGTGCAGCGCGAAGAGGGAGTTCGCATCCGAGTCGTTGAAGGGACGAAGTCGCAGGCGAGTGGTGTTGAGTGTGGGAGTCGATAAGGACATCTTTGTCACGGTACCTCGTCGCCGACGCCACGCACCCTCAACTCGTGTCCTCGGTTGGCGAGCTCTGGGTCGCACACGACGGAGGCGAGTACCGCGAACGGTGCCACATACAATGCAGCCGTCAAGAGTGACGCAGGCGCAGAGCGGCGGCGCTCTCTCGGCGGCGCGAGTGGGCGCCACTGCCATCGTTCAACTTGGACGAGCTGGAGTCTTCGGGTCAGCGTTGCCCCTGCAGATCAGCGATCGCATGCCAATCGTTCACGCGCTACCCTGGCACCTCGGTAGTGAGCACTCTCGTCCGGGTTCGCCCAACGGCGTCGTGAGCCGATCCCCGGAGAGTTTCGATGCCTCTGAATGCGGGTCGCGAATCGCGCGAGTTCGTGGGGCCACCGAGAGGTTCCACGCTGGACCCTCTCGCAGGTCGACATTGCTTCGAGGACTCAAGCGCCGTCGCGACTCTCGACGTCTAGCGGGCCTCTGGCGTAGTCGAACGAGTTGAGCGAGCGATCGTACGTGAGTGGCTCCAACGATGCGGCGGGATCTAGCGAACTCTTCGCACCAAGTGAGGCGGCGGTGCTGTGACAGCGTGCAGTACGGCGGCCAGGGCTTCGACGCCTTCAATCAAGCGCGGTCCCGGGCGAACCATGACGGCGTCGGCGTCGATTGCCCACACCTCGGCCCGTGAGGGCAAGTGAGCCATGACATCGCGGGCCTGTCGTTCAGCTTGATCAAGGTTGTAACCGCACGGTGCCACGATGACGACTTCGGGCTGCGCGTCAGCGATGTCCTGCCAGGTCACGCCGATGGAACGTTCGCCCGGTCGGGCAAGAACCGCGCGACCACCTGCCCGCGCGACGATATCGGGGACCCAGTGGCCGGCGCCGAAAGGGGGGTCGACCCACTCGAGCACGAAGACGTTGCTTCGCCGTCGACCCGCCACTCGTTGCGCGACGACGTCGAGACGGGCACGAAGCGTGGCCGTGAATTCGCGGCCCCGAGCAGTGACTCCCGCCGCGTCGGCGATGGTCTCGATTGAGTCGATCACCTCGTCGAGGGTCTGGGGATCAATCTGTATGACCTCGGCCGAGCAGTTCAGCCGTGCGACGGCTGCCTCAACGTCTCCACTCGCCACTGCACAGACTCGACAGAGATCTTGACTGAGAATGAGATCTGGTGCACAGCGAGCGAGTGCCTCGTCATCAAGTGTGTAGAGGTCTAGGCCGGCGGCGACGCGCTGACGAACGACTGCATCGATTTCGCCCGGGGACATGGAAGGATCGGTAAAGGTCGCCACCACAATCTCTCGACCCGCCTGAACATCCGCTGGCCAATTGCACTCGATGGTCACGCCAAGGAGTTGTTCGCTGAGGCCGAGGTCGCAGACGATTTCGGTGGTCGAAGGGAGGAACGAGACGATGCGCACCACGCAAATCTATAGATCGCCACGGTGGCTGCGACCTTGTTCGAGGAATTGAGCAGAGCGACTGACCAGTTGTCCAGGACTGGTGTTCCTCGGAGAGGTGACAGCCCCGTCACTGGAAGTGGTCAGATTCCCCTCGGGTGGTACCTGGGCGCTAGCCAA
>JABEUR010000056.1 GCA_013044405.1 Acidimicrobiaceae bacterium
CCAGAGATCACCTAGCGAACTTCTGTCGGAGTACGTTCATCTCGATGACGTTCCGTGGCCAACTGCGCGCGAAGGTCGGTGAGCTATAGCGTGACCACGGCGATTGGTTGGGGCCAATGTAAAGGAGGTTCAATGTTCGAGTCGGGATCCGAGTCGTGGCGGCTGACGGTCGACGATAATTCAAATCTCCTCCAAGTTGCGCTCTACGTTAGGGACGCTTGTGGTCTCGACGTGACTGTTGACCACTCCATTCCGCCAAGACTCCTCGGTACGGTCGTCGATCACCGCGACGATCTCACGGCGCAGATTCGCCAGTCAGCCGGAGAACAGTGGATGGCGTGGTGGCAAACCATCATCGCGCTCGTGGGCGCACAAGAGCTGGGGACGCTCCAGCTTCCAAGTGAGCCTTTTGAACGGCTCGAAGCGATGACCGCCGTGCATGAGAGTCTGCTCGATTGGCCCGAACTCGATGGGTTCGGCGACCGACCAGCGTTGCGCGAAGCAGTTCGCGTCAGCTATGAAGACGCCACTCGGTGGCTGTCGCAACGCGCTCGCGGGGCGGTCCGTGGACGACGAATGCGCGCTACGTACGACGGTGCCACACTGGGTTCGATCGTCCGAGCGCTTGTCGAGCGCCTCGGGGTGGAGCCGGGACGTCTACGAGCCGCCGTGCTGGTCGTCGGCGTCGAGGGGGATTGGTCCAGTCTCGTAGCACCCGGCGTACTGGTTTGTTCGGAGTCCGTTACGGTGGCCCCCGCACGCTTCGCCGCACTGGTCGAGAGCGCCTTCGTCTCGGGACTCGATGCCATCGAGGTACGGCCGCCGACTTTGGGGCGCACGAGGCGCCCGCTTCCGGCGTCCGCGCTGCGTGAGTCCTTGGTGCTGTGGTCCGCAGCGGAGATTGAGCTCGTGTGCGAGCGCATCATCGCCTACTCCGACGGCTTCGAGATCGAACTACGCCGACGTGGAGCAACGCCACCACCTGCTGCAGTACCGAAAGATGGCGCCCATCACCTCGAAGGGCCGAACGAGCCTTCAAAACGCACCGACAACTTCGCCGGGATCGAAGTAGGGCTCCATTTCGCTGACGGTCGTGAGGTGCAGGTGACCAATCTCGCTGACCCCGGTCCGGGGGGCGAGATCGTGCTCAGCCGATTCTGGCGAGATGAACCTGACCTAGATTCGCTCTGGCTCTGGGCCATGCCGCTCCCTCCCGTTGGAACGTTCACCCTTTCTGTGAGGTGGCCCGACTTTGGAATCGAGGCAGCCGGCGCCGAGTTTGAGGGCGGCCTGGTGCGTCCAGCGTGAGTCCGATGCCTCGAGTCGCCGGTCATTCAACGGTTCGCAGAGTTCTCGACGTTTCAGCGACCATGGTTGTTGGGGGCGATCCGATTCGCACGCCATCGAGTTCGCCCACTAGTCGACCAGTTCGAAGGTGCTTTGCACTGTTCAGGAATGCGCGAGCCCAGCACCACGAAGACGGCTTCTCAGCTATCTGGTGGCGCACCCTTTGTCGAGTGACTTGGTCGGCGACGGCGCGAAGTCCTCGAGTGGCGAGGTACATCCGCTCAGTACCAAGCAAGCGGAAGACGTCGTGCGATCACGGTTCACCGTTACTACCCAACTTGGGTGAGTCGCGCTGGTGACAACGGTGTCTGCGTCGGGAACGTCCAGCTGACCATTCTCATCAGTGTTTGGTCAAAGATGTGAGAACTGTATAAGAAGAATGCAAGATTTGGTAAGCCGAGCAATTTTCGTCGCTAGCCTCTTCTGACCGGACTGAACGTCGCATTGTCCCTCGGGAGAGACCATTGGAAACTGCAGTCTTCGACCCACGTCGCACTCCGACGAGCCCGCGCACGCGTCCCGGGGCACGCCGGGCTCGCGCCCACGGTCCTAACGCCGTCGCGTTCTACCTCGTCCTTACGGTCGTCGGAATCGGTATGGGACTCGTCCTTGGTCTGCCGATGGTCGACGGCACTCGAAGTGAGCTGCACGTGGCGGGTGGCTTCGCCATGTTCCTCGGTTCGCTCACCGGACTGATCGGCACGTACCTGGCGTTACTCATGGTGGTGCTCGCGAGCCGGATGCCGGCCCTTGAGCGCATGCTCGGCCAGGGCGGCGTCATCCACTGGCATCGCCGTCTCGCGCCCTGGCCGATTGTGCTCATCAGCGCCCACGCCGTGCTCTTGACGATCGCCTACGCACAGGCGGCCAAGACCGGCGTGCTGAGTGAGCTCGGCGTCATCGTCAATACCTTTCCGAACATGGTCACCGCCACGGTCGCGCTGGTCCTGATGATCGTCATCGGCCTGATCTCGATCCGCGCGGTGCGTACGCGCATCCCACGAGAGAAGTGGTGGCTCGTGCACCTGTTGATGTATGCGGCGCTCATCTTGTCCTTCGCTCACGAGGTCGTGCTCGGCCCCTCGTTCGTGGGTCATCCCCTCACCCAACTCAGCTGGACCGTGGCGTGGTTGATAGCGGCGGCGCTCGTCGTCGTCTACCGGATCGGACTGCCCGTTTACCGATCGATGCGCCACCGACTGCAGGTCGTTGAGGTCCACCCCGAGGGGCCCGGCGTCACGTCGATCATTCTCAAAGGACGCGACCTCGAGCACTTGGCGATCGCCGGCGGCCAGTTCTTCGAATGGCGGTTCCTCACTCCTTCGATGTGGTGGCAGGCCCACCCCTTCACGGTATCGGCGCTCCCGCAGCCGCCGTTCCTACGCATCACTGTCAAGGGTGTCGGCGACTTCTCACGGGGCCTGGCTCAGGTGAAGGTGGGTACCTCGGTCTGGGTCGAGGGGCCCTACGGATCCTTCACCGAGTTCGCGAGACGGCGCAGTCACGTCTTGATGATCGCCGGTGGCGTCGGCGTTACCGCGGTGCGTGCGCTGTTAGAGGACCTGCCCGCGAAGTCTCAACCCATCGTGGTGCTGCGCGCGACGCGCGAGGAGGACCTGGTGCTCGCCAACGAGATCGAAGAGCTGGTGCGCCACCGAAAGGGCGTGTTGCACCGGTTGGTCGGAAGTCGTAGCGAAGTACAGTTGTCGAGTATCACGAAGTTGGTTCCCGACATTGGCCGACGTGACGTTTTCGTCTGTGGTTCGGAGGCCTTCGTGCGTGACGCGGTCGCCTTCGCGCGTGAGGCCGGCGTCGCACCCGAGGCGTTGCACCAAGAGGCGTACGCCATCTAATGAGAACACTATGAGACGATCCCTAACCCTGCTCAGTGCTACAACCGTCGGCTTCGTCGGCATCATCGCGATGCATGGTCCACTCACGAAGCCTTCATCGCTCAGCGCGCCTACGACGAGTGCGCCACCGAACCCGACGACGACGACGGCGGGACCGGCGTCGAACCCATCGACCACCACGACCTCGACGACGCCCCCGAGCTCGGGCTCGAACTCAGCGAGCCGTAGCGCGGTGGGAACACTCGAGAACTACGGCTACGGTCAGATGGCCATCAAGGTCACCGTCGCCGGCACGCAGATCGTCGGGCTCAACGTGTCGACACTCAACACGGCCGAGTCCTACTCCCAGCAGTTGGCCCAGCAGGCCCTGCCCATCTTGAAGTCCGAAGTACTCCAGGCCCAAGGGACCAAGATCAGCTCACTGACGGGTGCGACCTACACCGCCGAGGCCTACGCCTACTCCGTCCAGAGTGCCTTGGACAAACTCCACTTCAAGTGATCTCGAGGGCCGAGGAGGTGATGGGGACCGTGGTCTCCTTCCTCGTCGATCCGGGCCCCCTCGAGAGTGATGAGATGGATCGGGCCCTCGACGAGGCGTGTCGTGAGCTCCACGAACTCGACGATCGCTTTAGCCTGTGGAAGCCCGACAGTGAACTGACTCTCTGGCGTGCGGGACTCGTCGAGGAACCCTCGGCGCTGATGGACGAAGTGATCGAGCTGTGCGCGGGAGCGTACGACGTCACCGGCGGGTTCTTCGACGCCTGGGCCCTGCCAGGGGGGTTCGATCCGACTGGACTGGTGAAGGGGTGGGCGGCGGAGCGGGCTCTCGGCTACCTGGCTCGAGCTGGGGTGGATGGGGCACTCGTGAACGCTGGCGGCGACATCTGCGTGCTGCCGGGGCGAACCTACGAAGTCGGCATCCGCCATCCCACCGTGGCCGATGCGATGTGCGGCGTGGTCACGGTCGACAACGCGATCGCCACGTCGGGGCTTTACGAGCGCGGCGCACACATCGTGCATCCCTTCGCAGGCGCCGTGGCCGCCCTGGCGGCGACGGTCGTAGGGGATTCGCTCGTGATGTGCGACGTACTGGCGACGGCGCTCGTCGTCGGCGGGTCCGAGGTGTTGTTTCTCCTCGAAGGACTCGCTGGCTTCGAGGGCTTCTTCGTCGATCACGGTGGTTCGATGTTCGCGACCTCCGCTATGAAGTTCTCGAACCCCTGAGCCAACACGCGCCCTTCGAGTCGGTCGTCGCGTCGGTCGCGGTGCCCTCAGCCGGGGAATCGTGCGCCAACGATTGCCGGATTGCGATGGGATTGAGGACTCACTGGCTCGTACGCCACTCGTCGGGACTTAACTGGCGAAGTAGGTTCGAGCCATACGAGGATTGGTGATTCGCCACCGCGCTTGGTCGTCCTAGCACGTTGTAGTGGGGGACTCCACGCGGCCCGGAACTGACTTTGCAGTTTGGGAGTCTGAGTCCCGGCCTTGGTTGTCGAGCGACCACCATCGCCCCTGTCCATGGGATTCAAGTAGATGAACCGTGAATGTGCACGACACCGCCACCGTTGGCCCAGCGTGCACCTGAGTGTTGACTGGCACGTCACTACCCTGGAAATCGTAAGAAGTTCGGTTAGAGTTCGCGGTGCATCCTTGACTTTGCCCGAATTGAGGAATCGCCTTGTTGAAGACCACAGTCATTGGCGGGGACTCGGGAGCGTTCTGATGCAGAGCCAAGCGCGTGTCGTCATCTCGGTCTTTCGTGCTGCGTTCAAGAATCCGGTACTTCGCCGGGTCGGATTCGCATACTCACTCTTTGGCGGGGCCGAATTTGGAATTTGGATCACGTTGCTCGTCTTCGCCTACGGTCATGGTGGGCCGACCGCGAGCATGGTAATGATGCTGGCCCAACTCACCCCCTGCGTCTTGCTCGCCCCCTTTTTAGGCGCCCTCGCTGATCGCCAACGCCCTGCCCGAATGCTGGGCGTCGGCTACGGCTTGCAGACGGTGGCAATGGCGTGCATCGCTCTCGTCGTTGCGTTGCGCGCTCCGGTGTACGTCGTCTTTCTCCTGTCCCCGCTGACGACGATCGCCTTCACTATCACCCGGCCAACGCACGCCGCACTCTTACCGGCAATCGTTCGTACCCCCGAAGAACTCACCGCGGCCATCGTGATGGGTGGGTGGTCCGATGGAGCGGCGAGTCTGGTCGGCCCCATTATCGCTGGCGTCCTGATCGCCTCGCGCGGCGCCTGGTTGGCTATTCTCTCAATGGCCGGACTCACCTTCATCTCTGCGGTCCTTATCGTCGGCGTGTGTGGATCTTCAGCAGCGGTTTCACGTGATCGAGCTGTCATCGGGCACGGCGCTGTCGTGAAGGACGAGCCCGGCGCCATTCGTCGACTGCCGGCGGTACGACGAGCGTTCGCGGCCGTGAGATCGAGTACCCGGTCCAATATCGAGATGACGCTACGTCACCCTGAGGTGAGAGTGCTTCTGACCCTACGAACCTTCTATTTCGTGCTGATCGGATCGCTCGACTTTCTCTCGGTCATCTTGGCGGTGCAGTATCTGCACATCGGGAACGGTGGCGCGGGATTCTTGAATGCGACGCTCGGTGGTGGCGCCCTGCTCGCTGGATTCGTCACCCCATTCCTCGTGGGTCGTCGACGAATCGCCAACACCATGGCACTAACGCTTGCTCTGTCCGTGGCCGGCCTGGCGGTCATTGGCGTCGTTCGGAGCGTGGATCCAGTGGTTCTCCTCCTCGGCGCCGTGGGGATGTTCGGCACAGTGTTTAGCGTCAGTGCCCAGACGCTGCTACAGCGCTCTGTGCCCTCGGACTCGGTTGCCGGGTCGTTCTCCATTGTTGAGTCATTGTTCAATCTCGGCCTCGCCCTAGGCGCCGTCTTCGTGCGCGTCGCCTTGGCCATCGGCGGTCTTAAATTGGCGTTGTTCATGCCGGCGGCCATTGCGGTCTTGTTGCTCGGCGGTACGTGGCGCCAACTGCGCAAGATCGACTTGGCCGTGACGGTGCCGCAGGTAGAAATTCAGCTGTTGCGTTCGATACGAATCTTCGCGTCTCTGCCGGCGCCGGCGATTGAAGCGCTGGCGCGAGGCGTGGCGTCGATTGCGAAGCCCGCGGGGGCCGTCGTAGTTGCCGAAGGTCAGAGAGGGGACTGCTACTACGCCGTGGCTGACGGCGAACTCTCAGTAACCCGTCGTGGTCAGAATGTGCGGGTGCTTTCGCGGGGTGGTGGCTTCGGGGAATTGGCGCTTATTCGCGATGTCCCGCGACAAGCAACGGTGACCGCATTGACGCAAGTGCTTCTCTTAAGGATTGACAAGATTCCATTTATCGAAGCCCTCACCGGGCACCCGTCGGCTGCATTGGCCGCCGAGGACATCATCTCCGACTACCAACCTGGCAATCTGGAGGATCGGAGGGGCATGGGTGAGCCCGAGGTTGATGGCTCCTAACAAGGGCAGAGTCGGGGGTCGATATCACACTCTTCACGGAGCGGGCCAGAGCGACGCACTCGCCCGCAGCGATGCATTCAATTCGTCAACACCCTAGAGAGCGGGTGACGGGAATCGAACTCGCATGGCCAGCTTGGAAGGCTGCACGACCAATTTAGATATTGGACTTAAGGGTGCTGATTGGCCGGTGATTATGGCGAGTCATCGTGATGAGCTGAGTCCCAACGAGTGGTGTAAGAGTTCGTGGGCGTCG
>JABEUR010000007.1 GCA_013044405.1 Acidimicrobiaceae bacterium
ACACCGCGCTCGACGCTCCTTCAAGTTCAACTTGAAGCTTTCAGGTCCACGCATCCAGAATGTGGAGTTCGACATGGGGGTCGCGCTTCCTGGCAGCTTGTTCGATTCGAGCGCACTCCTCGGGTTGCTCACGAGGCGAATGACGTAAGCGAGTTGGGGCACGCGCGGTTGATCGCCATCCATTGCGCGAAGGACTTCACGCACCGACTGCGCCCGGAACCTTTAGGAACGAGCGACGGTCCTTCGAGCAGCCGAGGCGGTGTTCGGTTCCCAGCACGTTCGCCCGCTCGCCTGGATCGGGTCGAAGAAGTCCCCGTGGAAGGTCATCGACCCGTTCTCGCGATACCATAGACGGTCGCTGATTGATTGGTACCAGCTTGAGCGTCGCCTGAGCGGTGCCCCCGGCGCCAAGCACCTTAAAGAAATGTACGAACCAAGTCCATAGTCTCCATAATCGAGATCGACTCATCGAGAGGCATCGAAGAACTCTCCGTTAGACCTTCGCGAATGCATCGAGCCACCTCCTCGGCCTGATAGTGGAGACCGCGGCCCAGACTCTCGAATTCGAAGCGACGCTCCTCGCCACTTCGAGCAATCAGGGTGAAGTTCGACGGAGCGTAGAAGTCGGCATCGATTTCGATACGAGCCTTGGTTCCCGATATGCAGGCACGAGTCGCCGTTCGTGCGCTCGACGTGCAAGTCAAGATCGCCTGTGCGCCTCCGGCGTATCCAAAGAGCATCGAAGCCTGCCCGTCTACCCCCGTGAATGCCGGGTCAACCATGGCCACGACGCGTTCGGGCGGACCCAGCAACATTGATGCGAACGAGACCGGATAGACCCCGAGGTCAAGAAGTGCGCTCCCGCCCAACTCCGGTGCGAAGAGTCGAAATCGCGGATCGGTCTCGAACCACTTTCCGTGATCGGCCACGATCGAAACTATTTCCCCCAATGCTCCCTGTTCGATCATCGTGCGAATAGCGATCACGTGGGGCAGGAAACGCGTCCACATCGCTTCCATCGTGAAGAGTTTGCGTTCACGCGCCAACGCAACCAAATCCCTCGCTTCAGTGGCGCTCATCGTGAACGCCTTCTCCACCAGAACTGGCTTGCCATGCTCTAGGGCTAGTCGGGCGTTCGCGTGATGCATCGGATGGGGTGTGCCAATGTAGACCGCGTCCACCTCGGGATCGTCGACCAGGCTGTCATAGGATCCATGTCGATTCTTGATGTCGAACTCATCGGCGAACTGTTCTGCGCTCTGGCGTGAGCGCGACCCTACCGCTACCACGACACCGCTCGTGGTGAATCTCATGTCGGAGGCGAAGGTGTGAGCGATTCGCCCCGTGCTGATAATTCCCCACCGCAATTCCTGCGTCATCGTCTCCCGTTCACTCGACGTGCCAGAGTCCACAGCGTACTCATCTACCATTCCTCCTTGACTGGTGCGGCCCCGAGCGTGGCGATTCCCCGTAATCTCAACGAGGTTCGGCCCGCCTGGGCAGACGAGATGCGCGCCGTGGAAAACTTAGAAGGTCGTTACGCTGGCCGGGTGTCGAACCGACTGGTCAACTCATCAAGCGCCTATCTTCGCCAACACGCTCGTAATCCCGTCGACTGGTGGCCGTGGGGGCCCGAAGCTCTGAGCGAAGCGATTCGCCTGGATCGACCGATCTTCCTCTCCATTGGCTACGCGGCTTGCCACTGGTGCCACGTCATGGCCCACGAGTCCTTCGAAGACATCGCCATTGCCGAATTCCTCAATGCGAACTTCATCCCGGTCAAGGTGGACCGCGAGGAACGGCCCGACGTGGACGCGATCTACATGGCCGCCACCCAGCTCGTGGCCGGACACGGTGGCTGGCCGATGTCGGTGTTTCTCCTTGCTGACGGGCGGCCCTTCATGGCCGGCACTTACTACCCACCAAGCGACCGAAACGGACACGTTGGCTTTCTTCGACTGCTACACGCCATGGACGACGCCTGGCGCAACCAGCGAAGCGCGGTCGTCACCCAATCCCAAGAGATCCATCGATCCCTCGAGCGCGAAGTCAGTTTCATTGACCATCTGGCCCCGTTGGAGCAGAACCTCGACTTATCGGGCTACCGACGGGTTCTTCGAAATGAGCTCGTCGCCAGGGTCGATCCAAATGGCGGCTTCGGCGAGGCGCCCAAGTTTCCACGACCGAGTTACGTGGAATCCTTGCTCGAATTTGACGACGACGCCTCGCGTCGGGCGATCGAAATCACCCTCGACTCGATGTCTCGACGCGGTCTCTATGACCACATCGAGGGTGGTTTTGCACGCTACAGCGTCGACGCGACGTGGCACGTCCCCCACTTTGAAAAGATGCTGAGCGACCAAGCCCTCCTCGCTCGATGCTTCCTTCGAGCCGGCGCGGTGTTCGGACGAAACGACTGGCGTGACGTCGCGCTCGAGACATTGCGCTTCGTCATTGCACACATGCAGGTCGAGCAGGGATTCGCTTCATCCCTCGACGCCGACGCTGGGGGGGTCGAGGGTGCTCACGTGACCTGGACCGGCGACGAAGTGATGCGGGCCCTCTGCGGTGTTGGCCTCGAGCATCTCTACGAGGCTACGGTGTCGCGATGGCGCATCAACGATCCAGGAGAGTTCGAGGGCCGTTCGATTCCACGACTCGCCGACTCGGAGCCCTTCAGTTGCCCTGATGACTTGAGCGGAGCCCGCGAGGCCCTTCGAGGTGCTCGAAGGCTCCGAGTTCAGCCGAGCCGTGACGAGAAGGTGATTCTGGAATGGAACGCAATGTTGGCGTCGGCGCTCGTGCGAAGTGGTGTCCCAGACTTGGTTGAGCGTGGCCTTCAATTGCTGGGGTCGCTCCATGAATCGCACTTCGACGGCGAAGTCTGGTGGCGTACCGAGCAGCGCAGTGCCCACGCCACGACCTTGGACCTGACTTGGCTGATCGATGCCCTCGTCGACGCCTTCGAGTCAAGCGGGGACGACCGCTGGACCGAAGCGGCCAAGGATGTGGCCAGCTACCTTCTCGCCCACTACTGGGATGAAGAGATCCCCTCACCCCAACGACGCGAGGTCGGCGGAGGGTTCTACTCGGTCAGCGACCTGGTGAGCGACCTCGACACCCGCCCCAAGGACGTCTTCGATGGGGCGACGCCGTCCAGTCATGCGTTGGCCTGTCGGTCCTTGGCCCGTCTCGCGCTCTGCACCGGCGACGAATCACTCCTCGTCGTATCACAACGACTCGTCACCCTTGGCGCGCGACTGCTCGCCGAGCACGCAATGGCCGTGCCCGACCTGCTCGACGCCGCCGGCTTCGCCAACGAGGGAGTCGAGATCGTGATTCCCGGTGACCAGGGCCCACTCTGCCACGGCGTACGATTGATGACTGTGCCGCGCTCTGTCCTCATCACCGGGAGCGGCACGTCAGCGCTACTCAAAGACCGGCGTAGTGGCTTTGCCTACGTGTGTCGCAGTGGCGTCTGCCAGTTACCCGTTGAATCCGTGTCCGCGCTGGAGGAGCAGTTGAGGGGCGGGCTCTTCTAAATGGCACTGTTCAGTCGCGATCCGGCCACACGTGCGATCAAACGACTCGTCGAAGGGATGCCCCAACGCTCGACGATCAACCTCACTCCGGGCAACGTCGTCTTTGGCTTGGTGCTCGGATCGAACAATGAATCAACCACGGTGGTCGACCTAGAAAGCCAGGCCATCGTACGTTGGCGTATCCCCTGGCCATTTGAATACGAGACCGACCTCGCCGTTTTTGACGTGGTTGAAGGGCAGTTGGCCACAGATCTGGAGCGCAACGATCTCGCTCAGCCCGAAGCCGTAACCCTTTCGGACCTTCCTCGCCGACTCGGCACCTACCGGGGACGTCGGGTCCGCAAGTGGCTCGAACAGGCAGCGAGCCCGCCAGATGGTCCCCTCTTCGGATTTCGCGGGCCGAGCGCCCCCTACTGGGAGTTTCGTGGCGAGCGTCCGAGCGTGGCGCTCGTGGCGGCTGATCGTGGCCCTCAATTGTTACGGCGAATTGAGGACGGTTCGACCTGGGTTCGCTTTGGATGGTTCGGAGACGACGTCTGGTTGCTCTGCGAGGATGCCCATGCTGTGCGCACGATCGAAGCCACTCGTCGCCCCTCCCTTGCCGGAAAGGAACTCGCGACAGCGTTGGGTTTTCGACCAACCTACGTCCTTACGACACTGTCTCGACCAATCGACGGGCACTGCTACAAGAGCTGCACCGGCCTGCTACCTCGCGGCTAGACCCTCACTTGGGCAGTTTGCCCGAAGCGAGCGACTCAGCCATTGCCCAGCCAAAGACGACCAATCGCTCACCCTTTTCGGCATCAATGCATTCGAAGAACGTCTCGGAGCCCTCGGGAACGAGTCCCTTGGCCGCAACGTAGTCAAGACCTCCGACCGGGCCTTGGGCAGCGGTCATCACAAAGGTCTTGTCATCGATCAACTTCTCGGAACCGAATCGCTTGGCCAGTCGCCGACACCACGCCCGGTCTTCTCCGGTGGGCTTGTATCCAAGACGGGGCACCACGTCGACGAGCCCGGCGAAGGCGCGAAACCCGTCTGGTGAGGTGAGTCGGCATCCGAGCAGCACGTCCTCATCGGGAAACGCCAAGAGCGCACGGCGGAACTGATCGTGCAGTATGGTCCGCAACGTCTGATCCGACTTGGCATTTCGATCAACCAAGAGCAGGCCAATGAGCAGTGACGGTGTACCGCCGATGCGCTCGAGCGTGCAGAACGAATAGCCACGCAACTTGCTGCCCTCTCGCACGTTGGTCACCAGGACCCAGTCTTCGCGCTGCTTGGACAGGAACCCGATGTCAAAATTCGGCTCACGATCAACGCATAGATCGGCCATTTCGGCGAGTTCTGCGTCGCTGAGGGCGGTGGTGTCCTTCGTGGTGACGTTCATTGCCATAGTCCTACATTCTACGGGAGATTCGTCCGCGGAGAAACCGGTTATGCCTTAATCACGTTTCGGCCAAATTCTGAGCGCAGATCCGCAACAACATTCGATATGTTCACGTTGAAGTCTGGACCCAGCTTGAAAGTCTTGCCTGAATCGCCGGTTTCGACGATTACCGGGGACTTACCGGGATAGCGCGTCAATATCTGACGCAGAGCGGCGATCGAATTTGGCGTCAAGTCCTCAGCACGCAGCGCCAAACGCAACTCTGCGTCGCCACGATCGACGCGTAACTTCTCGACCTCGAGTGCGCTGAATCGTAACTCCTCGTCACGGGCGTCGGGTCGGACTTTGACCAAGACGATATTGTCTTTGGCGAGGAATCCGCTGACCTTCTCAAAGTTCTTGGCCGAAACGTTGATCTCCATCGAACCACCAAGGTCTTCGAGGACGAGGCGGGCGTAGGTCTGTCCGGATTTGCTCTGACGTAATTGGACCTCAGCGAGGATTCCGCCCACCGTGATGGCCCGACCCGACTTCGCCAACTCCTCTCCACGCTCTCGGATTGACAGAATGGTGCCGTCCGTGCGGGTCGCCAAGATGTGCTCGACCTCATAGAGCGGATGATCCGATATGTAGGTGCCCAGCATTTCGCGTTCGAAATCGAGTTTGACTGCCTTGTCGAATTCAACGGTGCCGACCTCGACTTCGGTGCCTTCCCAGTCGTTGACGCCGGGACCCTCGGCGAGGGCGGCGAACAGGGTGGAAATGCCGAGCGAAAGGTCTCGTCGACGGCTCAAAGTGACCTCCACCAACTCATCGACCTTCAACAACAGACCGAGTCGGGTCACATCCAATTCGTCAAAGGCGCCCGCCTTGATGAGCGATTCCATCGTGCGCCGATTGAGCACGAGCGGGTCGACTCGCCTCACGAAGTCGTACACCGACGCGAAGGGACCACCCGTCTCTCGCTCCGAAACGATCTTGTCGACCAGGGATTCACCGACGTTGCGTACGGCCGCCAAACCGAACAAAATCGTCCGGTCCTGGGTCAAGCTCGGCGCGTAGTCGGCGAAGGACTGATTGACGTCGGGTACACCGATCGCGATGCCCATTTGGCGTGCCTCGTTGAGGTAGACCGACGCCTTGTCCTTGTCATCGCGAAACGACGTCAGCAGCGCCGCCATGTACTCCACTGGGTAGTTCGCCTTGAGCCAGGCGTTCTGGTATGCAATAAGGGCGTATCCGTACGCGTGGCTCTTGTTAAAGGCGTAGTCGGCGAACGGTTCGATCTTGTTGAATATCGCCTCACCGAGGGGACGCCCGTACCCTTCACGTTCCGAGCCATCGACGAATTTCGCACGCTGGGCCTGAATCATCTCTCGAATTTTCTTGGAACACGCTTTGCGCAGGTCGTCAGCTTCGGTCATGGAGAACCCGGCGACCTTGGTGGCCACGCGCATGATGTCCTCTTGGTAGATCATCAGTCCGTACGTCTCTCCCAGGATCTGCTCGAGATCAGGGTGGTCATAGGTGACGCTCTGGCGTCCGTTCTTACGATCCGCGTAGTCGTTATGTACATTCTCGCTCAACGGTCCCGGTCGATACAGCGCCACCAGTGCTGCGATGTCGTCGAAGCTCGTCGGAGCGAGACGCCTCATCAGTTGGCGCATCTTGTCGCCCTCCAACTGGAAGATGCCGATGGAGTTGCCCAGCTTGAGCATCTCGAACACCTTGTGATCATCGAGGGCCACGTGATCGATGTCGACCGACACCCCGTGGCGACGCTTGATGTGATCGAGCGTTCGCTCGATGATCGCCAGATTGCGGAGCCCGAGGAAGTCCATCTTCAACAGACCGAGTTTCTCAATAGCGGAGGCCTCGTACTGGGTCACGATCGGTGCGTCGTCCGCCGATGCATTGGGACCGGACTTGCGCTGCACCGGCACGTATTCGAGGACCGGCTCCTTCGTGATGACCACCGCCGCAGCGTGAATACCATCCTGACGCCGCTTATCGACGAAGCCTTTGGCGACGTCAACGGCGTGTCTCACTTCAGCATCGCTCTCATACAGCGAACGCAACTCAGACGCCTCGGCGTACCGCCCTTCGTAACCCGGAGTAGGAGTGAAGCATGCCTCGAGCGGCAAGTCCTGGCCCATGACGAGCGGAGGCATGGCTTTGGCGATCTTGTCCCCCAACTGTGGCGGATAACCGAGAACCCGAGCTGCGTCTCGCACCGCAGCGCGAGCCTTGATGGTCGAGAAGGTAACGATCTGCGCGACGTGGTCCGAACCGTAACGTTCAGCGGCGTATCGGATCATGTCCGCGCGGTAGCGCTCGTCGAAGTCCATGTCGATGTCGGGCATCTGCTTGCGCCCTGGATTGAGAAAACGCTCGAAGATCAACCCGTATCGAATCGGGTCGAGATCAACGATATGCAGGCAGTAGGCGACGCAGCACCCCGCCGCCGAACCTCTTCCCGGACCTACTCGAATACCCTGTTCGCGGGCGTGGCGGATGAGGTCCCAGACCACGAGAAAATAGTCCGAGAAGCCCATATCGGCCACAACGCCGAGTTCGTAGTCGAGTCGAACCAGTACCTCGTCATCGAGCGTCTCACCGTAGCGATCTCGTGCCCCCTGATAGGCCAGTTCACGTAACAGGCGATTAGCACCTTCCTTGTGGGTCGCCCCCTGATACTGCTCGGGAATCGGGAATTGGGGCAGCGCGTCGTTATCGAACTCAATCTTCACGTCCGCTCGTTCGGCAATCAGTAGCGTGTTGTCGCACGCCTCGGGGATGTCGCGAAAGAGGTAGCGCATCTCAGCAGCCGACTTGAGGTAGTGCTGGTCACTCGCGAAACGAAATCGCTGAGGATCCGCGACCAACGAACCGGTGCCGATGCACAGTAGAGCATCGTGCATCTCGGCATCCTCGTGATGTACGTAGTGAAGATCATTGGTCGCGAGCAGCGGCGCCTTGAGCTCTCGGGCGATCTTCAACAGTTCGGGATTGGTGCGGATCTGCTCGGCGATACCGTGGTCTTGCATTTCGATGAAGAAGTTCTCGCGGCCGAAGATCGTCTGGAGTCGGCCAGCCAGTTCCAACGCCTTGGCGTAATCGTCTTGGAGTAACGCCTGGAGTACCACACCACCCAGGCATCCTGACGTGGCAACCAGACCCTCGGCGTGATGTTCCAGAAGATCCCAGTCGAGGCGAGGCTTGTAGTAGTAGCCCTCGAGGAACGCCAGCGACGATAACTCTCGAAGGTTTCGATACCCCTGATTCGTCATGGCGAGCAACGTCAAGTGGTGGTACAACTTCTGGCCACCTTCAGTATCGCCACCTGTGTCATCCATCTTTCCTCGGCGCGGGGGTCGCTCGAATCGTGAATTCGCAGCCATATAGGCCTCGATGCCCAGTATCGGAGTGACGTCGTGCTTGCGACAGGTCTCGTAGAAATCGATTACCCCATAGAGGTTTCCGTGATCGGTGATGCCGATCGCGCTCTGACCGTCGGCCTTGGCCGCCAGGACCATCTCCTCGACTCTCGCGGCTCCGTCGAGCATCGAATACTCGGTGTGATTGTGCAGGTGCACAAATCCTTCAGCCATGGCGTGCAGTCTTCCTCTCTGAACGATATCGACTCGATGGGCAGTTGCAACGTAGCCGGGTCATGTCACGGACAACCGAAAACCCTTAGAGATACGTCCCCGCGCGAGGTTCGCCGCCTCCGGGGTTCAGTGAGCGGTCTCGCATCTTTTCGAGCTGTGCCGCGGCCGCGGCCTGCTGGGCGAACAGCGACGCTTGAATTCCGTGAAAGAGCCCCTCCAGCCAGCCAACGAGTTGGGCTTGCGCCACTCGAAGCTCTGACTCCGTGGGCACCTCGGCGCTGAAGGGCATCGCCATGCGCGACAGCTCCTCACCGAGGTCAGGCGACAGCGCACCAGAGAGTTCACCGATGGAGATTTGGTAAATCTCACGTAATCGAGCTCTTCCGGCTTCGTCGAGCGGTGCGCTTCGGGCTTCGTCAAGGAGCGACTTGACCATAGAACCAATGCGCATAACCTTGGCGGGCTGACTGATGTAGTCCGAATTCTCGTCCTCGCTAGGCGGGTTGGGCTCGCCCGGAGCCAAGACCTGATCGGGATCCACGGTGACGTTGTTGTTCGGCTGTTCTTCCACCTCACCACTGTGCCAGACATTGAGCCCCTAGAGTGAATGGCCCAGAGCGACACCGGCATCGTGGGTAGGATGTGGCGGTGAGAGTGTCGACACGTGGGGATTACGCCAGTCGCGCGCTGCTGAGTTTGGCACTTCACAACAATGTGACAACACCCACTTCCGTGCGCGACCTCGCCGAACGTACTGGTCTTCCCCAGCCGTACCTGGAACAGATCCTGTTGAGTTTGAAGGGTGTGGGCCTGGTACGATCGAAGAGAGGTGTGGGCGGGGGCTACGTCTTGGCGCGAAGCCCCGAAAGCATTACTTTGGCCGACATCGTGGCAGCAGTCGATGGGCCAATCGTGGCTGGCGACTTTGGAAAGCCCCATCAGGACGGGGCCTGCGACCACGAGGGCCAATGCGTGCTGCTCGACGTGTGGGCCGACGTCGGCAGTCACATGCGAGAGCATCTTTCGAGTTTCACCCTCGCCGACATGGTGCTCCAGGCCAAGGGTGGCAAACCGGTCCCGCGCACCCACAGTGCCTGACTTTTAGCCAGTTCTTATCCCGAACCGCTAGTGAAGGCTTGTGCCACGAAATACCCCGTGGTAAATTAGAAAGGTATCCGTAGGAGAAATTACCTATTGGGCTACGCAAGAATCTGTCCCACCGAGCAAGGAGATCCACGATGAACACCACCCCCCGTCGTTCAGCGGTGAACACCAACGACATGCTGGGCCTTCTCATGCGCGACCTCGACCGCTATCCCATGCCCAACTACGACGAACAAGTCGAGTTGGCCAAGCGGGTCACGGCCGGTGACGAAGAGGCCAAGAAGCAGATGGTGGCGGCGAATCTTCGCTTGGTGCTGCACTGGGCGCGCCGGTATCAGGACCGTGGCGTTGAGATGGTTGACCTCGTTCAAGAGGGCACGTTCGGGCTCCTGCGCGCCGTCGAAAAGTTCGACTGGGAGCGAGGATTCAAGTTCTCGACCTACGCAACCTGGTGGATTCGCCAGGCTCTCCAGCGAGCTGTTCAGCAGCACGGACGCACGATTCGAATCCCTCTTGAGGTCGGTGAGCAGTTACAGCGCTTAGAAGCGACTACTGCGGAATTGACGTCCATCTTTGGGCGAAAGCCAACTGACGACGAACTGACTGAGGCGACGGGAATGTCCAAGGCGGTGCGTGAAGGACTTCACGGATTGGCCGGAGTCACCGCGAGTCTCGATCAGCCAGCGTCGTCCGATTCGGCCACGACGCTGGGCGACCTCGTCGCCCCGAGCCAGCACGACTGGGTCGGAGACATCGAGCAGACCATGATGGATGACCAGTTGCACGGTGCACTGAGCAAACTGACCGACTTGCAACGAGAGGTATTGAGCCTTCGATTCGGCCTGAGTGGCACCACTCCCCTCTCGCTGCAAGCCACGGCAACGAAGATGGACATCGGTGTACGCCGTGTGCGCCGGGCCGAAGAGGAGGCGTTGAGTCTTTTGCGCCAAGACAGCGCCGTATTGTCGGCACGAGAGAACGTCTAGATCTGAACTGAACCTGGTACCAATGCTGCGAGGTCCTCGGGTAACGCAACGCTGGTGGTGACCCACTCGTCGCTGCGAGGGTGCGCGAACGACAGGGCCGTGGAGTGCAAGAAGAATCGATCTTCCGCGAGTCGCTTGTCTCGCCGATGTCCGTAGCGAGGATCGTTGACCACCGGATGACCGATCGTGGCCAGGTGCACTCGAATCTGGTGGGTCCTCCCGGTGTCGAGCTGTAGGCGAAGCAACGTCATTGTTTGGGGCTTTTCGATGCGCGCGACCACCTCGTAGCCGGTGCGGGCGGGTCGGCCGTCGGCGCGCACCGCCATCATGGTAGGTGTGCGCGTCGAACGACCGATCGGTGCATCGACGACGCCGCGGTCCTCGCTGACGTGACCTTCGACCATGCCCAGGTACGTGCGCTCCATGAGTCGATCGGCAAGTTGGGCGCTCAAGTTGACGAACCCTTGCACCGTCTTGGCCACGACCAGGAGCCCTGAGGTTCCCTTGTCGAGGCGGTGGACGATTCCTGGACGAAGCGGATCACAGATTCCCTCGTCACTGAGCGCCTGCATCTGGGGATAACGGGCCAGCAAACCAGCGACGAGTGTCCCATGACGTTGTCCAGCCCCGGGATGGACAACTTGTCCCGCCGCTTTGTTGATCACCGCGAAATCCACGTCGTCGAGTACCACGTCAACGAGTACACCAGCATCAGCTAACACCGTGTTGCTCTCGGGCGCTGGCAAGATCGCGATCAAGTGCTGGCCAGTCTCGACCAAAGTCGACGCTTTGACGACCACCTTCTCACCAAGGGTCACGGCCCCACTTTCCAAGATCGTGCTGGCTTCGGAGCGCGAAAGACCAGTCAACATCGAGAGCACTCGGTCGATTCGAATTGAGTCCAGGGACCCCGGAACAATCAAATCCAGGACCTCACCGTCGAAAGCGTCAATCACGGAGTCGTCACTCATAGTGCAAGCAACTTCGATCCCTGCAGCGCAGCGACTATCAACACCACGAATCCCGCACTGATTGATATGTCGGCCAGGTTGAACACCGGAAATGAACCCAAGGCGATGAAGTCGGTGACTTGGTGCGGGCTAGCAGAGAGTCGGTCGATGACGTTGGCGACTCCGCCTCCCAATAACAAACCGAATCCGACCGTTGGAGCACCGCGACTCGCGTTCACGCCAATAACGACCACGACGACCGAGATGATCACGGTCGCGATCGTTGTGCCTAGGGGTCCCGAACGATTCAGGGAGAACGAAATTCCCGAGTTGTACTGCAGTCTCAACCACATCGCTCCAATGACGTGGAGGTCCTTGGTCGCTAGAGCGCTGCGGGCCCACGCTTTGGTCAACGCGTCAACTGCGGTGACCACGAGAGCGATCGCCACGACCGTGGGGTTGACGTGAAGCCTTAGACGCTGGCGCGACACGAAACGCACGTAAAGACCGGCACCTGAGCGAGGAGTCGGGCTTTCGTTATCGGCTCATAACACTCATCACATCGACCGTAGCTTCCGTCAGCGATGCGAACGAGGGCCACTTCGATCTCATCGATCTTGAGCCGACGAGAGATCGCGAACTCCTTCAACTCATCGCGCTTGATGTCCGATGCGACGCTGCTACCGTCTTCGTCGTCGTACTCGAGTCGCTCACGGTCGACGAGCATTTCATCGGCTTCGCGCTCGCTGATGGCGATCTGCTCAAGGGTGGCGTCACGGGCCTCGATCATGAGGATGCGAAGTTCTTCCAAGAAATCCGTATCCTCCGCATAAGGACGTGAGTGCATCTTGCGCTCCAGGGCCTCGCGACGCTTACGTTCCTCGGCCTCGCGGCGCTCCTGGCGCTTCATCTCTTCGTGGTTACGCCGCTCGATCTCGCGCAACTTGCGCAACTTCTCGGCCTCGATGGCCTTACGTTTCGTATCGATCTCGCGTTGCTTCTTCGCTTCAGCGGCGGCCCTCTCACGAGCCTTGCGTTGCACTTCCTTCTCCTTGGCCGCGGCTTTGGCCTTGGACTCACGCTCCTTGCGAGCCTTGGCGGCCGCGGCAGCCTTGGCCTTATCGGCAACGGCCTTGGCCTTGGCAACGGCCTTGGCCCTGGCTTCGCGCTCCTTGGACAACTTGGCCTGAGCGAGCGAACGAGCCTTCTCAGCGGCGAGCTTCTTGGCCGCTGTAGCCTTCTGCGCTGCGCTGAGCACCGAGGGGGACTTGCTAGGGGACTTCGTCACGGTTACTTTCTTAACGGTTGGGGCACTCTTGGATGGAGCAGTTCTCTTGAGCGGCGCCTTCTTGGCGGGAGCGGCCCCTTTGGATACCGACTTCTTGGCCGGAGCGGCCTTCTTCACCAACGCCTTCTTGACCGACGCCTTCTTGGCCGGAGCGGCCTTCTTCGTACTCTTACCGCTGATCGGCATGGTCAACTCCTTGACGTTGCAATGAATGAGTGCGCGCCGACCCTACCAGTTCGCGCCCGACCTAGGAACGATCCTCGCGAGCGGGCGATTCGAAGTTCAACACGTGACCCATGGTGGGCTGTTCGCTCACGGGCGCCGGAGCGGGCGGAGGTGTCTGCGTGGGACGTGCGGGCGG
This sequence comes from Acidimicrobiaceae bacterium, assembly GCA_013044405.1. GTDB lineage: Bacteria > Actinomycetota > Acidimicrobiia > Acidimicrobiales > RAAP-2 > RAAP-2. The sequence continues at coordinate 13,233 of JABEUR010000007.1, forward strand.
CGCAGGAGCCGGCTGTGCCGGCGGCGCCATCGGAGCGCTGTGCGCAGCCTGTCGCGCACCGCCGACTTGCAGTGAACTCTCCACCCATCGAGCGAATTCAGCCAACGCGCCGCTCAGGCGCGTTCGCTCGGTGTCCAACTGTCTGGCCAGCGTCTCAACATCCTCACTCAGACGCTGTTTGAGCCCGTTCAAGCGGTTGACTTCGTCTTCGGCCCGACTCCTGGCTTCGGCGACTATCTCACGGGCTCGCTCTTGGGCCGCCGTAGTCAGTTCACGAGCCTTGGTCTCGGCCTCCTGTTGGGCCTGCTCAATGAACTGCTGAGCCATCGCGATCATCGCGGTGACCTGCTCGGCACCACTGGTGCTCGGCGCGCGCGCCG
>JABEUR010000057.1 GCA_013044405.1 Acidimicrobiaceae bacterium
CGCGAAGAGTGCGACGCGCGAGGATTTCATCTGGTGCCGCGCTTGACGATCTACCCCAGCTTCGTCGAGCGTTCGGGATTCCTCGACGAGAAGGTTCGTCCCTACGTCTTAGCCCACGCTGACGCCTCGTTCCTAGCTCGCAACGATCCTTGGGCGTCGGGCTCTGAGGTGGCCCCACCGTGCGCTCCACGTGGCGCCGCACGCACGAGTGAGCTTCGCTCGCTGCTCGAACGATACGAGCCGGGCTACGAATTCGATCGCCGGGAGCTGACGACCCTCTTCGAAGCGCGCGGGGCGGACTTCAATGCTGTGGTGGAGATGGCCGATGACGTTCGTCGGCGCCTGGTTGGTGATTCGGTCAGCTTCGTGATCAATCGCAACATCAACTACACCAACGTGTGCACCTTCAAGTGTCGGTTCTGCGCGTTCTCCAAAGGACCCCTGTCGCTGAACTTGCGGGGTGATCCCTATCTGCTGACGCTCGACGAGATCAGTGAACGGGTGCGCGAGGCCGAGGTCAAGGGAGCAACCGAAGTCTGCCTACAGGGGGGTATCCATCCCAAATTCGACGGCGACTACTACATCGACGTCGTCGCCGCGGTACGAGCGGGCTCGCCGTCGATGCACATCCACGCCTTCAGCGCACTCGAGGTGTTCGAAGGAGCACGTCGCTCCGGACAGGACCTGGTGACCTACCTCACCCGACTGCGCGACGCCGGACTGCGGACCCTTCCCGGCACCGCCGCCGAGATTCTCGACGACGACGTGCGAGCCGTGCTGTGTCCGGACAAGATCAAGACCCAGCAATGGCTCGACGTGCACCGGGCCGCACACAGCGTAGGACTCAACTCCAATATCACCATCATGTTCGGCGCCGTCGAAGGAGTGAATAGCTGGGTGACCCACCTGATGCTCACTCGAGAGCTCCAAAAGGAGACCGGGGGCTTCACGGAGTTCGTACCGCTCCCCTTTGTCCATATGGCCACACCGATCTACTTGAACGGACGCGCCAGGCGGGGCCCGACGTTTCGCGAGGCGGTGCTGATGCACGCGGTGGCGAGACTCCACTACGCGACGCTGATCAACAACGTCCAAGTGAGTTGGGTGAAGATGGGCGTCGAGGGATCACGGCGGATTCTCCAGGCCGGGGCCAACGATCTCGGTGGGACGCTGATGGATGAGAACATCTCGCGTGCCGCGGGGGCCTCGCACGGCCAAGAGATGGACGTCAATACCCTTCTCGACCTCGTGGAACCACTCGGTCGCCCGCTCGCCCAGCGAAACACCTTGTACCACACGCTCTGAGCATGTACGAAGAGACCATCGAGGCGTTCCTGAACGACCTGCAGGGGCTATCAGAACAGTCGCCCGAACGCCTCGCCATCTTGCGTTCGATGGTGGTTCGTCTGGTCAACCTCGCCGAGGTGGACACTGATTTGGGCGACCTGCGTGTGGCGGCGACCGCGCTCGATGAATTACTCGGTGCTTCGACCATGTTCTCGAAGTGGCGCGACCACCCCAAGTTGGCGGTCTTCGGCTCGGCCCGTACCACCGCGGAGAATCCACTCTTCGAGATGGCTCGCGTGTTGAGCCACGAGATGGCCCTTCGGGGTTGGATGACGGTCTCGGGGGCCGGTCCGGGGATCATGGAGGCCTCGGCGAAGGGAGCGGGCAAGAAGATGACGTTGGGCGTCAACATCGAACTGCCGTTCGAACAGTTCGCCAACCCCTACATCGACGCCGAGACCATGTTGGTGGCCATGCAGTACTTCTTCACACGCAAGGTCGCCATGACTCGTCCGTCGAACGCCTTCGCCATCTTTCCCGGAGGGTTCGGGACCATGGACGAGGCCTTCGAAGTGCTCACGCTGCTCCACACGGGCAAGACGACACCCGCGCCCGTGGTGCTCATCGACACGCCCGAAGGCACCTTCTGGCACGAGTGGCTGGATTTCGTCACCTCGGCGCTGGTCGCTGGTGATTACATCGGTGAGAACGACATGTCGTTGGCTCGCATCTGCTCATCGGTCGACGAAGCGGTGGGTGAGATCGAACTCTTCTATTCCAACTACCGCACCTTCTCGGTCGAGAATGGGCAAGCCCGGGTTCGTTTACGTCATGCGCCCAGCGCAGACCAGGTCTCAGAGCTCACCGAGTTGATCCCCAGTTTCGGACGGGGTCAGGACTACGCCTTAGAGGATGCTCAGACGTTGATCTTCGGATTCGACGGACGCAATTTCGTCAACCTGCGTCGCCTGATCGACATCGTCAATCAGTGGACTTGCTAGACGTCGGCTCCGCGTAGCAACTGTTCGGCCTTTAGGAGACTGCGACGAACCTTGGCGAGCCTTCGTTCGAGTTCCTTGGCCTCGTCGTCGGTACTCGAACGTATCTGCGCTTGCACGGCCTCGAAGATCGCGTCAGCGACGCGGCTCTCAAGGGCCGATACTTCATCGGCCAACTCATCGAATTGTTCCATTAGCCAATGACGACCACGTCGAGGGCTCCGTCGGCGTACTGGGCGCGCAGCACCTTCTTGTCGAACTTGCCCACACTGGTCTTGGGGATCGATTCGACGAAGGTCCAGCGCTCGGGCAACCACCACTTAGCAACGCGCTGGGCCAAAAAGTCGCGTAGCTCCTCGGGAGTGGCACTCATACCGGGGCGCAGCACCACGCAACACAGTGGTCGCTCCGTCCACTTGTCATCGGGAACCGCCACTACCGCAGCCTCAAAGACTGCCGGATGGGCCATCATGGTGCTCTCGAGCTCGACCGAGCTGATCCACTCCCCACCCGACTTGATCACGTCCTTGGTGCGGTCACTGATCACCATGAAACCAAGACCGTCGAGGGTTCCGATGTCACCCGTGCGCAGCCAGCCGTCACGGAACTTGTCGGGATCGTCCACTCCGAAGTAGGCACCGGTGATCCAGGGCCCGCGGATCTCGAATTCGCCGACCGTCTTGCCGTCGTTGGGCAGCACGGTTCCATCCTCGGCCACGACTCGAACCTGCACACCGGCGACGACACGTCCGGCCTTGACTCGAAAGTCGATCTCCTGGTCGATCGGCGTGCCTGACGGAGGGATCGACACTGCCGCCAGTGGGCTGGTCTCGGTCATTCCCCAACCCTGGAAGACATCGACGTCGTAGCGATCGCGGAAGGTCTCGATCATGACCCTTGGTACGGCGGCGCCGCCGGCGAGGATGCCGCGCAGGCTCGAGAAGTCGGCGTCGGGCGCGTCGGCGGCGGCGCGCAAGACGTCATTCCAGATGGTCGGCACGCCCAGCGAGATCGTGGGACGCAGTTGCGCGATCATCTTCACGATGGGCTCACCTTGGAGGAACATCTGCGGCATGATCAGTTCGGTACCGGCCAGGAACGAGGTATACGCTGCGCCCCAGGCGTTCACGTGGAACATCGGCACGATGAGCAGGCAACGGTCCTTCTCGCACATGGCGATCGAATTGGCGGTCGTGGACGCCAGCGAGTGGAGCCACATGGAGCGGTGCGAGTAGACCACACCCTTGGGATTGCCCGTGGTGCCTGACGTGTAACACATGATGGCCGCGTCGCGCTCGTCGAGGTCCGGCCATTCGAACCCCGCCGGTTCAGACATCACGAAGGACTCGTAGTCAATGGTCTCGCCTAAGACCCCGCTCTCGTCGGGGCCGTGCACGATGATGTGTCGCACCGAGGGGATCTGGTCGCGCACCTTGGCGAGCAGTGGGATCAGGGTGCTGTCCACAATGATCACCTGGTCCTCGGCGTGGTTGATGATGAAGGCGAGCTGCTCGGCGAAGAGTCGGATGTTGAGGGTGTGTAGTACCGCCCCCATACTCGGAACGGCCAGGTACGCCTCCATATGGGCCTGGTTGTTCCACATGAAGGTCGCCACCCGATCGCCCGGTCCCACACCCAATCTGCGCAGCGCCGCCGCGAGGCGCTCCGAGCGCTTCGACACCTCGAAGAACGTCGCCTCGTCGACTCCTTGCGGGGTGACGGTGAAGATCTTCTTGTCGGCGTAGATCGACTCGCCGTGTCGGATGATGTCGCGGATGAGTAGTGGCGCATCCTGCATCGTGCTCTTCATGGTTCCCCCTTGAACGGACGTGATCAGTTCGATGATACAAACTTCACTTCGGCCTCAACGCACTACCACGAGAGGGCGTAGGGCTGGACCGGAGATGGCAATGACGTCACGCCGCGTCCGAGGTGCGCGTCAATGGCCGCAGCGGCGCTACGGCCTTCGGCGATGGCCCAGACGATCAGACTCTGACCACGCACCGCATCACCGCACGCGAATACCGGTGTATCGCCGCCCAGCTGGGCCAGACGCCAGTCCGCGTCAACCGACAACGTCTCACGTGAGGTCATATACGTCGGGGTCGAGAGGCCGAGTCGATCCAATTCGGGTCCGACGAACCCCGCGGCAATCAATACCAGCGTGGCCGGTATCTTCGAAGTCTCGCCGCTGAGCTGATCTCGCACCACGATCTCTTGGACCCCGGGGGTGCCTCGAAACTCCATGGTCTCGGTGGAGAAGATTCGTTCTCCACCCTCTTGGTGCGCCGACGAGGTCTTGAACAGACGCGCCATGGTCGGCCACGGCTGGTCACTCGGGCGCACCTCGGGTGGCCGGTCCATGATCTCGATCTGGACCACGGAGCGCGCTCCTTGGCGGTGTGCCGTGCCTAGACAGTCCGCTCCCGTGTCGCCACCACCGAGTATCACCACGTCCCTGCCCGAGGCATCGAGGTCGGACTTTGCGCCATCAACCAGGGCCCGATTGGACGCCTCGAGGTAGCTCATCGCGGGATAGACCCCCGTCAACTCTGAGCCGGGGACCTCGATGAGCCGCGGGCGCGTCGAGCCCAGGGCCAGCAATACCGCGTCGTAGTTACGCTGCAGCACCGCCAGTGGGGTGCCGCCCGCGCCGATGGTGTTGTTCGGGTGGAACTTTATGCCGCCCGCGCGCATCACCGACAGGCGTCGATCGAGCACCGACTTCTCAAGTTTGAACTCGGGGATGCCGTATCGCAGGAGACCGCCGATGGCGTCACTGCGCTCGTAGACCGACACCTCGTGACCGGCGCTACGCAGTTGAGCGGCGGCGGCGAGACCGGCGGGACCCGATCCCACGACGGCGACCCGCCTTCCCGTCTCGGTCTCGTTGACGCGGTCAACGGCGAAGCCGTTGGTGAATGCGTGCTCGGCGACTTCGTACTCGATGCGCTCGATCGTCACCGGATCGCTCGAGATGCCCAGCACGCACGCTGACTCACACGGGGCCGGACACAGTCTTCCCGTGAACTCTGGGAAGTTGTTCGTGCTGAACAACTGTTGGGCGGCACGCTCCCAACTCGACCTGTAGACACGGTCGTTGAACGCGGGGATCCGATTGCCCAGTGGACAGCCTTGCATGCAGAAGGGAATCCCGCAGTCCATGCAACGTGCGCCCTGCTCGGCGATAGTTGAATCATCTTGGGGCTCGTACACCTCGCGCCAGTCGCGAAGTCGCACCGGCACCGGACGTAGAGCGGGACCGCGTCGCGCGTACTCGAGGAACCCGGTCACCTTACCCATTGCGCAGCTCGTCTCTGACCCTCTGGTACTCCGAGGTCTCGATGCGGATGAACTTCATGCGCTCCTCGCGCCAGTTCTCAATGATGTGACTGGCCTTCTTCGAATCGGTCTCGTCGCGGTAGCGCACGAGTAATTCACGCAATCGCTCGTCGTCCTCGAACTCGAGAGGATCGATCTCGTAGACGCCGGCCGACAGATGGTCGTGGACCAGTTCGAGTGGGTCGTAGAGGTAGAGGGTCCCACCGGACATGCCGGCGGCCAGGTTGCGTCCGACCTGGCCCAGGATCACCACGACACCCCCGGTCATGTACTCACAGGCGTGGTCACCGGTGCCCTCCACCACTATCGTGGCCCCCGAGTTTCGAACCGCGCAGCGCTCACCCACCACGCCACTGACGAAGATCTCCCCACCGGTCGCTCCGTAACCGATCACGTTGCCAGCGATGATGTTCTCTTCACTCGAGAAGGTCGACTGGGGCGGAGCCTTGATGACGATCCGACCCCCGGAAAGACCTTTGCCCGCGTAGTCATTCGTGTCGCCGACCAGTCGTAGGGTCAGCCCCGCGGGAATGAATGCGCCCAGACTCTGTCCCGAGGAGCCTTCGAGATCGATCTCGATGAGGTCGTCACGCAGGGTGCGTGCGCCCAGCGCGCGCGTGATGGCACTGCCGCTCAAGGTTCCCACGGCCCGGTTGACGTTGTTGACCCGTCTCGAGATGTGTAACGCCCGATTGTTCGTCGCGGCACTGAGGACCTCGTCGAGGAAGGTCCAGTCGAGCGCTCCGTCAAGTCCGTGCTCCTGCTTGAGACTCTGACGGCGTTGGTCGAGAGGAACCGTTCGCAACAACGCGGACAGGTCGAGGTCGTTGGTGGCGTCGCTGAGCGAATCGACCGTCAGTCGGGTGGTGTCGCCGATGAGCTCGTCGAGGGAGCGCACGCCCAGTAACGAGAGGTACTCGCGAACCTCTTGGGCGATGAACTCAAAGAAGTTCTCCACGAACTCTGGTTGGCCCGTGAATCGCTCGCGCAACTTCGGGTTCTGCGTGGCGATACCCACGGGACACGTGTCGAGGTGGCAGACCCGCATCATCACACAACCCGAGACGACCAGTGGTGCGGTCGCGAAACCGAACTCCTCAGCCCCCAACAGCGCCGCGATGACGACGTCGCGTCCCGTCTTGAGCTGCCCGTCGACTTGGAGGACCACGCGGCTGCGCAGCCCATTGGCAGCCAACGTTTGATGGGCTTCGGCCAGGCCCAGCTCCCAGGGCGTACCGGCGTGCTTGAGTGACGTGAGTGGTGCGGCTCCGGTTCCCCCGTCGTGTCCCGAGATCAAGATCACGTCGGCGTGCGCCTTGGCGACTCCCGCGGCGATCGTGCCCACGCCCTGTTCGCTGACGAGCTTGACGTGGATGCGCGCCTGGTCATTGGCGTTCTTCAAGTCGTAGATCAACTGAGCGAGGTCTTCTATGGAGTAGATGTCATGGTGCGGCGGTGGTGAAATCAAGCCCACGCCGGGCGTGGAGTGCCGGGTCTTGGCGATCCACGGATAGACCTTGGACCCCGGAAGTTGTCCCCCTTCGCCAGGCTTGGCGCCCTGGGCCATCTTGATCTGGAGGTCGTCAGCGTTCACCAGATATCGGCTGGTCACGCCGAAGCGTCCCGAAGCGACTTGTTTGATCGCCGAGCGGCGATTGAACAACGGGTCCGACGTGTCGAAGCGGTCCTCGTCCTCTCCCCCTTCGCCGGTATTGGACTTGGCTCCCAGACGGTTCATGGCGATGGCCAGGGTCGAATGAGCCTCCTCGGAGATCGAGCCGTAGGACATCGCTCCGGTACTGAACCTGCGGATGATGGACTCGGCGCTCTCCACTTGATCTATGGGTAGTGGCGTAGCCGAAGGGACCAGGTGCATCAAGGCGCGCAGCGTCAAACGCTCGCCCCTCTGATCGTCGACCAGTGCCGTGTACTCCTTGAATATGTCGAAGCGCTTCTCGCGCGTGGCGTGTTGGAGCTTTTGGACCGTGCGCGGATTGAACAGGTGGAGTTCCCCGTCGCGTCGCCACTGGTACTCGCCGCGATTCTCGATCTCGATGTTCTCGATCGACGCCGCGCCGTAGGCCGAAGCATGCAGGCGTAACACGTCACGGGCGATGTGTTCGAGATTGATACCGCCGATCCTCGAGTTGAAGCCCGGAAAGTACGTGGCAAGCACCGTGGCCGAGATTCCGACAGCCTCGAAGAGCTGGGAACCGACGTAGCTCGCTACGGTGCTGACTCCCATCTTGGACATCGTCTTGACGATGCCCTTGTTCAGCGCCTTTCCGTACTGGTAGCGAGCATCGAAGGCACTGAGTTGGCTGAGTTCGCCGGTCTCAACGAGTGCGTCGATTGATTCATAGGCCAGGTACGGACAGACCGCCGAGGCACCAAAACCGAGCAGGAGGGCCACGTGGTGCACTTCACGAACGTCACCCGTTTCAATGATCAATGCCGCGTTGGTTCGCAGGTGCTCTTTGACCAGTCGGTGGTGAACGGCTGAAACGATCAGCAGACTCGGGATAGCGGCGTGCTTCGATGACGTGTTGCGATCCGAAAGGATCAGGACGTTGGCGCCGGAGCGTACCTGGCGCACGGCCTCGTGGGTCACCTCATCGATGGCAATGGCGAGACGTTCGCTACTCGTCCCGGCACCCTTCGCCTCGAAGAGCGTCTCGACCAGAACGCACTTGAAACCCGAGATGCCCACCACCTCGTCGATGTAGCGGATCTTGGCGAGCTCCTCGGTGCTCAAGACTGGTGAGGGAAGGACGATCTGATGGCAGTGCTCGGGGGTTTCACTCAGGAGATTCTCTTCTCCTCCAATGGTGACCCTGGTGGACGTGACGAGCTCTTCGCGTATGGCGTCGAGGGGAGGATTGGTCACCTGGGCGAAGAGCTGGGTGAAGTAGTCGAAGAGCGGCCGGGGGTGTCGCGACAACACCGGAAGTGCGGTGTCTGAACCCATGGAGCCAATGGCCTCTTCGCCGACTTGGGCCATGTGACGGATGATGAGTCGCAAGTCCTCGTCGGTGTACCCGAAACCCTTCTGCTGGCGAACCACGGTGGCGTGGCTAGGGGTCAGCATCGCCGGCGCGTCGATCTCGTCGAGCGAGATCTGCTGATCTACCAACCACTGTCCGTACGGAGCTCGCTGCGCCAGAGAGCTCTTCAGCTCGTCGTCTTCGATGATTCGACCTTGCTCAATATCGACCAGGAACACCCGACCCGGCTGGAGGCGACCCTTGCGTTCGATGTTCGAAGGGTCGATGGGCAGTACACCCACTTCGCTGGCGAAGATGACCCGTTGGTCCTTGGTGACCCAGTAGCGGGCGGGACGAAGGCCGTTTCGGTCCAGCACGGCCCCCACGACCTTGCCGTCACAGAACGTCACCGAGGCCGGTCCATCCCACGGTTCCATCAGCCCTGCGTGGTAGCGGTAGAAGTCGCGGCGCGATGCGCTCATGAACGTCGAGCGTTCCCACGCCTCGGGGATCATCATCAATATCGCGTGGGGCAGAGACCGCCCGGCCTGGACGAGCAGTTCGACCACCTCATCGAAGCTGGCCGAATCACTCATGTTTTCGGTGATGATCGGATTGAGTTGGTGAATCTCGAGCGGTAGGACATCGCTCTTCATCGAGGTTTCACGGGCGGTCATCCAGTTTCGGTTACCGCGAACCGTGTTGATCTCGCCGTTGTGCGCGATATAGCGAAACGGCTGGGCCAGGTCCCAGCGTGGCATGACGTTGGTGGAGAAGCGACTATGCACCACGGCGATCGCCGAGGCGAGTCGTGGGTCGCGAAGGTCGTCGAAGTACTGGCGCAACTGCGGCGAGGAAAGCATCCCCTTGTAGATGAGCACCTGACTCGAGCAAGAACTCGCGTAGATGTCCAGTCGATGTTCGAGCACTTTACGGGCACTGAAGAGAGCGCGTTCGAGATGCACCGCTGGCTGTTCGGGGTCGACAACCAGCAGTTGCTGGACGAAACGGGGCTCCGAGGCACGAGACGTCACGCCCAGAATGCTCGAGTCGACGGGAACCTCCCTCCATCCGGCCGACATCAGTCCCAGGGGACGCAGGACCGAATCGATGCTCTCACGGACCTGTTGATGCTCGAGCGTTCGTGCGATCATCCACTGGGCGACGCCGTAGGAGCCCGGCTCGGGTACCGAGTCGGCGAAGACCCCCCGGATGAACTCATCGGGCATCTGGATCAAGATGCCCGCCCCGTCGCCGGAGTCCACGTCCGACCCCGTCGCTCCGCGATGTTCGAGGTTTTCGAGGATCGTGAGGGCGTCGATCACCGTGGCATTGGTGGGCCGCGCCGTGAGGTCGGCGACCATACCGACGCCACAGGCGTCGTGTTCGAATTTGGGGTCGTAAAGGTTCTCTGTCATAGCGTTTCCTCGTGGGGCAACGCTGACCCGACAACAACTATAACGAAATCTGGCACCTCGCCGGCGACCTACGCTGGTGCGGTGCAGAGAACAGCGAAGAGTGCCATCGTGGTCGGAGCTGGTGTGATCGGCCAGACGAGCGCCTTTCGTCTCGCGCGAGCGGGTTTCAGTGTGACGATGTTCGATCCAAGTCCGGGCCATGGCGCCACCTACGCGGCCGCCGGCATGATCGCTCCCAGCGCGGAGATCGCCCCTGGAGAAGAGGAGAACTACGTCCTGCAACTGCGCGCACTTCCGTCGTGGCGCAGTCTGAGTGTCGAGCTTTCTGAGGTGACCGACCATCAGGTAGATATCTTCGAGACCGGCACGCTCGTCGTGGGTTGGGATGGTAGCGATCGACGCCTCATGTCCCAGTACGCCCAGATCGCGGCGGACTTCAACGCAGAGATTCGCTCCGTGTCTAGAAATACGAGTCCAGAGATGTTCGAAGGCATCAGTGGGCGGATCACTGACGGTATCTTCATCGGCGGTGACGCCTGGCTCGACCCGGACCAGGCCATGCGAATCGTGGGCAGCGCCAACGAGCGTCTTGGCGTACGCCTGGTTCACGAGACTATCCAATCGATTCGAACTACCCCAGACGGTGTCGAGGCCATCAGCGCCGAGGGTGAATACCGAGCCTCGATCGGCATCTTGGCCACCGGGGCCGAACACTTACCTCATGGCGCCGAGGTGACGAGCGAGAACGTCGTGCGACCCGTTCGCGGGATGACGGTGCGAGTGAGGGGCATTGACCGAAGTGCACAGCCGACGATACGCGCGTTCGTCCACGGTCACTTCTTCTACATGGTGAGTCGACCCGGTGGCTACTGCGTTCTCGGAGCCACTTCGGACGAGAGACGCGATCCGATCATCGAACTGGGAGAGACCCAGCGACTTCTGCGAGACGCCCTCGACGTGGTTCCCGCTCTCGATTCGGCGGCGATTCTCGACTCAAGGGTGGGGCTACGACCAGCGAGCAAAGACCTGCGCCCGTTCTTTGAAGTCTTGGCCGGCGGGCGATGGGCGTGGTCTTCTGGTCACTATCGTCACGGCGTCACCCTGGCTCCTCTGGCGGCCCTCGACGCCCTCGAGTTCGCGGTCGCCACGACGTGATTCGCGTCAACGGGATGGAACACGAACTGGGCGAGACGTCGGTGTCACTGCTGATCGAAAAGTTGGCGATCGAACCTCGCGGGATCGCAGTCGCCATTGACGGTGAGATAGTGCGTCGAAGCCAATGGACGACCACCATCGTGGAGAATGGAAGTTCGGTCGAAATCGTCACCGCAGTCGGGGGCGGATGAGCGTGGGAGGAGCAGACATGGCAGTGCAAGATCTGATCGATGCGCTGGACGAACGCATCATCGAGGCGCTCCGTGCCAAGGCCACGGGAGAGACTATTGCCTTCTTGTGCGAAGCGCGGGCGTGGTTGACGCATCCGGACCAGCCGCACGGCGCCCACCGTACATCGGCCTGAAATGTGGCGACGGCTATGATTGTCCCTTCACGGGCTGTGGCTTAGTTTGGTCTAGAGCGCTCGGCTGGGGGCCGAGAGATCGGGAGTTCAAATCTCCCCAGCCCGACCACGGCGTGTTCGTTCCCGGGCCAGCAGTCAGTCGTTGAAGTTGGCCACTGTCGGCACGCGATCTGCTCAGCGCTGGCGGTACTTCACGGAAGTTCGTTGTCCGTGCGAGAAGAACAGGGTGAATCTGTGCAGTCCGGTAGGAATGCCCTTCGACACCCTCACACGGATCGTCAAACGGTTCCCACTGTCGCGCACAACGCTCACCATCGTGCCGCGTGCGTTGCTCAATACTTTCGGCGTTCCATAGAAGCCAGATCCAATGATCGACGTCATGACCGTTCGACCTGTCCACACCACCGAACTCATCCGTACGGCCGCGGGGCGCTGCGCTGCGACGGTGATCGACGTGGCGAGGGACTTCTCCGATGAGTAGAGAGCGTCGGCGGACTTCGTCACCATCACCCAGCAGCTTCCGGCGCGTTCGGTGTGCAAGATGCCTCTGCTGATGGAGCATCCCGCCGTGCCGACCGTGGTCACCGTGTACGTCACCGCGCCGCTGCCCGAACCCCCGCTCGAGACCAGGACGAGTGGATGGCCGTGCGTGGCACGACGGCTCAAAAGCATCAATGCAGCTTGGGCTCGTGGATTGCCGGTACCGACCGTGATCGACTGACGTACCTCGCTCGCTGCGGCGAAGGCGCCATTGCCTGGGTCATTGAAGTGGACCACACATACTCCGTTGCCGGTAAAGGTGACCACACTCTTGAGCAGCGAGCAGCCCGTGGAACTGGCGCCCAGTGAGATGGTCACCGCATCACCCGCACTAGACGATGCCCGGGGCGAATACGTGCCGTTCACCGTGCCGGCCGCGGGCGCCACACTCGGATAAATCGTGTTGGCGGCGTAGACCTTGATGGACTGGGTGACTTGAGCGGCCGGCGCGAAGGCACCGTTACCGGCGTCATTGAAATCAACTCGGCAGACTCCGGCTCCCGTGAAGACGACCCTATTGGACACTAGTGAACATCCACTCGATGTGCTCATGAGACTTCTCACGACCGTATCGCCGGAGGTCGCTGCCGCGCCAGGTGAATACGAACCGCCAGTACTTCCCGCGGCGGGCGAAGTGCTCACGGAGATCGTGTTGGCGGCGTAGACCTTGATGGACTGGGTGACTTGAGCGGCCGGCGCGTAGGTCGCGTTACCTGGGTCGTTGTAAGCCACGACACATGTACCGGCGGCGCTGAACGTCACTCGATCCGACTTGAGCGTGCAGCCAGACGATCGCGAGTTCAGCGTGATCGTGACGGCGTCACCCGAAGTCGCCTTGGCACTTGGCGTGAAGAAGCCTTTTACACTCGCGTCGCTGGGACCCGCTACGGCACTGATGGTATTCGCCGCCGATCCTGATGCGCCGGCGGGTGACGAGACGAGCAACGACGCACCTCCCGAAAGCAGGGCCATGGTCGTGACAACGCGTGCCAACCTTGAGGAGACCAGTCGAGCAGTTCGATATTCCATTGGGCCCAAAGGCGAAGCAGTCACGTCATTTCCTCCTACTTCACGACCTGACGATGTGTCAGGTTCGAGGGAAGCGGGATCTAGACGTCCTTCGGCGCAGCGTAACACGGATGTACCGGCTCATGGCAGGGATCTTCAACCGGCTACAGTCACGCGCTTCACCGACGAGGTCGCCTAACTCTCGAGCATCGTCGCGCGGATCGCCGCCCTTCAATTGCTGCGCTGGCCATCACGATCGCGCGTGACCTGTCCGCTAGGGCGCTTGAGCGGCCACCGAAACAACGAATCGTCGAGCTCGTCAGCTAATTCGTCGGCGCGCCGGTGTCAGTGCCTGGACGATCACGACTTCACGGCGATAAGCCCCACCAAGACCCATCGAGTGTTCACCGGCGCAACCACTGGCGCCGGTGAGCTCCGCGTGTTCCGGCGACTACAGCGCGGCACACGTTCAGCATGCACCCAAAAGCGATCAGCCACATCTCGCGCACTCCGCTGCCCACTGCAGGGATCACGACGGCCGCCACGATGACACCAACCCCCATCGAAAGAGGTTCATGCGTCACGTGGACCGGTGCGCTTCACGTGCCCAGTCTACGGAGCACCCATGCACACCCTCGTACCTCATGTCGTTCTTCTTCGGACGCCAGCTGATCAGAAGTAGCTGGAGAAATTCCCCTGATGTGTTCCGGGCTAGGCGACCAACGCTCGAAGAGGTTCGATGAACTCCGGGCTCGTCCTCAAATAGGAGCCGCGGATAACCGTCCAA
>JABEUR010000058.1 GCA_013044405.1 Acidimicrobiaceae bacterium
CTCTGGCGGACCCAGTGTCACTCCCCTACGTCACCGACGTCTATCGGGCTAACGCGATCGAGTAGGCGAGTGGCGACTAATGGACTCAGTCGCCAGCACCGATGCCCTCAACCCACTGTGCGACGTCGATGACCTTCGCCTGGCGGGGAAAGATCTTGGTGGTCAGCACCCGATGCACCTCGGCGTCGGCGTCGGCGCAGCCGTCATCTAAGACCGTGAGGTCGTAGTCAAGGTCGGCGGCCTGTCGCAGCGTCGAGAGCACGACGCCACTGGTAGCGATTCCGGCCAGCACGAGCGACGTGACGCCCTGGGATCGCAGGATTGTCTCGAGGTCACTTCCGGAGAAGGCACTGACCCGTTTCTTCACCACGACGATGTCACCGTCCATTGGCTCGAGCGCAGGATGGATCTGGGTAGCGGTACTGTCCAGGTCGAAGTTACCCGTCAGTGCCGCGAAGCTGCGATTGCGGGCGGAAATCTCTGGCGCTCCAGGGCGAAAGGCTACCCGAACGTGGATGACTGGCATTGGAGCGCGTCGCGCGGCTCGGGCGGCGCGAGCGAGTCGCTCCAGCAGACCCGTTGAGCTGTCAGCGAAACGATCGACGATGGCGTTCTGAACGTCCATCAGCAACAGCGCGGAATCGGGCACCCGTGTACGTTAGCCCCGGCGTTCGATGGCGATTCGGTCAGCACAGCGGTTGAGAAGTCTGGGACGAGACAGCGTGGTCGGCGCGGTACCCTGCAATGTGGGTATGACCAGGCGGACGTGCAAATGACCCACCTACTGCAGTCCCTCTCGCATACGTGGGAGCCCTTCGTGCTCATTGTTGGACTCTTGTTCATTGGCCACGTCGCTGCTCAGGAGCGACTCTTCGAGAAGGTCGGCCAGGAATGCGCGCGGGTGCCCGGCGGAAGCCTCAGTCTGTTCGTCATGACGATGCTGGCAGTCGCCGTCGTGACGGCGGTGCTCAACCTCGATACCGCGGTCGTGTTCATGACTCCGGTGGCGCTCGAGGCGGCACGCTCGAGGGGTGCCGATGAGAGGGCCTTTTTGTACGGGACGATTCTCATGACGAACTCTGCGTCGCTCCTGCTACTCGGTTCCAATCTCACCAATATGCTCGTGGTCGCTGGACAGCCCATGCGCGGGAGCGTCTTCGCCGCGCACATGGTGTGGGCGTGGATGACCTCGGTGCTCATCACGATCTTCGTCGTGGTCCTTTGGTGTCGGCACAGGTTCAGCGCTCCGGTAAATGGCTCGCGCGGAGACGACCTTCCCTGGACGCTGGGACTCGGGATCCTGGGAACCGTGGTCGCGATCGTGTTGATGTTGGTACTGAGTCACCCGGCACTGCCCATATTCATTCTCGGGGTGCTCGTCGAACTGTACGGTCTGCTTATCAAGCACCGGGTCGCACTACACGACCTGATCAGGGTGGCCAGCCCGAACGTGGTGGTCCCTCTCTTCGCCGTTGCCGTTGGCGTTGGATGGTTGAGTCGAGTGTGGAGCGCTCCATCGCACGTGCTCGCCCATTCGAGCACGCTGGTCAGCGCCCTCGCTGCGGCTCTGGCGTCGATCTTGATCAATAATCTTCCCGCGGCCTCGTTGTTCGCCGGCCAGCATATGGTCCATCCGTTCGCGCTGCTCGTCGGGTTGGACCTTGGGCCCAATCTCTTCGTGACCGGCGCGATGTCGACGATGCTCTGGTTTCGTATTGCCCGAGAGCATGGCGCGACTCCAAGGCTGGGCACGCTCACGAGTGTCGGCGTGCCCGTGGCGCTGGCCACCATCGTCGTGGCTTCGTTGCTGGTCTGATCGACCGTTTGGCGTGTTGCGTCCACTGAGTGCGGATGCAACATCGCGAGAGGTCGGGCCACGGTGTAGTTGCTAGGTTTCGACGATGGACTCTTCCATCGAGCGTTACACGCACGGTCACCACGAGTCGGTGCTGCGAAGTCATCAGTGGAGGACGGCTGAGAATTCAGCCGGCTACCTGATCAATCGGCTTCGTTCGGGGCTGACGGTTCTGGACGTGGGATGCGGTCCCGGGACCATCACCGCAGACTTCGCGAATCTGGTGGCCCCGGGCGCGGTCGTCGGGATCGACCTCTCCGAAACGGTGATCGAGATCGCTCGCCGCCAGAGCGCACCGCGTCAACTGGCCAATCTCTCCTTTGAGACTGATGACGTCTACCAACTGAGTCTCTCTGACGAGACCTTCGACGTCGTTCACGCCCATCAGGTGCTCCAGCACCTCGGTGATCCAGTTGCCGCCCTGATTCAGATGCGCCGAGTACTGCGCAGCGGAGGGTTGCTCGCGGTGCGTGACGCGGACTACGGCGCATTCGCGTGGTATCCCACGAGTGCTGGTCTCGATCGGTGGATGGTGATCTACCACGAGTTGACCAGGTTGAATCGGGCCGAGGCCGATGCTGGAAGGCATCTCGCGGCGTGGGTGCGCGAGGCTGGCTTTGACGGGCTGGAGGTGTCGTCGACCAACTGGACGTATCACGACGTCGATGAGCGGTGCTGGTGGGGCCAACTCTGGGCCGAACGGGTGTTGCACAGCGGTTTCGCCCAGCAGTGCCTCGAAGCCGGGATCGCCTCGCAGGGCGAGCTCGAACAGATCAGTCGGGCCTTCTTGGATTGGACCATGCAAGACAACGCGGTGTTCATCGTCCCCAGCGTCGAGGTGCTCGCTCGTAGGTGAACCGCTTGGCTCGAACGTGTGGTGCTCGATGCTTGTCGTGCACGAGAATGATCAGCCCCGCTGGGGAGGAAGGAATTTGGGCACGAGGTCAGCTTCGCCCACGAGGCCGAGCATCTGTTCGAACGCGTAGGCGACACCGAGCATCGTCGCTTCGCTTCCGGGCCGTCCGACGATGCTCAGTCCTACCGGAAGTCCATGAACGAGCCCCATCGGAATCGTGGCGATGGGCCATCCGGCGATGGCGGGAGCTTGGGTGACCTGAGACCATCGGGCACTCCCGCTGCCTCCGAGGACCAGGTCGTGCTTCCAGGCCGGTGAGTAGCACGGGGCGATGAAGCAGTCCACACCGAGCAGCGCCGGTTCGAGACACTTCGTGAGTGCCCACTCGAGGTTTCGGGCCCGAGCCTCCCGGTAGGCCTGACTAGCACGCCCACCGCTAGCAACGGCCTGCTCGAGGTATTCGTGGCCGAAGTAGGGCTGTTCGATGTCGGCGTGCTCGTCCTCGTGCACGATCACTTGGGCCAGCGACGAGGGACCTTGGCCACCGCGCCGAGAGAGAAAGGCAGTCAGGTCATCGGCCATCTCGCTCACGAGCACCGTCAGTTCGTCACGGTCCACTTCGCCATCGGCCTCGGCGACGGTGATCTCCCCGATGACCAGTCCCGTCTCGCCCGCTCGTTCCACGACGGAGCGAAACAGCTCATCAGTGCCGGGGTCACCAGTCGTGAAGTTGCTGGCGACCGCCACACGCGCGGCGTCGAGGGCGCGCGCCGCTCGTTCGAAGACGTCCGTTGAGCCGATCAGTATCTCGTAGAGGGCTGCCACTTCGAGCACACTGCGAGCCATTGGTCCCGGGCTGTCCTGACTGGCCGAGATGGGTGCCACTCCGATGGCGCTGATGGCTCCCACCGCCGGCTTGAGTCCGCTCACCCCGTTGAGCGAGGCCGGACAGGTGATCGATCCATCGGTTTCGGTGCCGATGGCCAGTGGGCTGAGGCGAGCGGCGAGAGCAGCGCCCGAGCCCGACGAAGAACCCCCGGCACTTCGATCGAGTTGATAGGGGTTCGACGTCAGACCTCCCACGGCCGACCAGCCGCTCGTCGAACGCGGCGACCTCATGTTCGCCCACTGTGAGAGATTGGTCGATCCGAACACGACGAGGCCGGCGTCACGCAGTCGTTCGACGAGGGGTGCATCGACACTGGTGGGACGTCCCATCAATGCGCTCGAACCCGCAGTCGCGGGCAACCCGACCGCTTCGATGTTGTCCTTGATCAGAACCGGAACGCCGTGGAGACGACTGCGTACGTCCCCACGAGAGCGCTCTTGGTCAGCTCGATGGGCCGCCTCGACGGCGTCACTGGAGATGGCCAGCACGCTGCGAAGCGATATCTCGGTGCCGGGAACGTCGATCTCGTTGATCCGGTCGACGAGGGCTTGGAGAATTTCGACCGAAGTGGTTTCGCCTTCGTCGAGGGCCCGGGCGAGATCGAGGGCCGAAGCATCGCATATCCAGGACTTCGTTCGATCCATGCGCCTCCCTCGTGGGGCCGAGATTAACACCCGCGACGCTCGAGAGCTCCAGCGCCACGCGCTTCGTCGCTCAGCTAACGACAGCGACCACGAGGGGGCTGGACCGGGATTGGCCGGTAGGCTCGAAGGGAACCGACGGTGGTGGTCCCAATGTGGACAAGATACCCCCTGGGGTATATACTGGCAGTGAGCCTTTCTGAAGGAGTGGATGCGACGTCACTGCTTCGTTAGACCAGAGTGCGCGCATGCGCAAGGAGATTGTTATGGCAACTGTTGAAATGACTGTCCAGAACTTCGAGGAGTTGGTGAGCGCCAATGACGTGGTCTTCATTGACTTTTGGGCTGCGTGGTGCGGACCGTGCCGCTCCTTCGCTCCGGTCTACGACAAGATCTCGACCCAGCATCCCGAGGTCGTGTTCGGCAAGGTCGATACCGAAGCCCAGCAGGAACTCGCCGCGAACTTCAACATCATGTCCATACCGACCTTGATGATCATTCGTGAAGGCGTCGTGTTGTTCTCCCAGGCCGGTGCGCTCCCCGAGAAGGCGCTCGCCGACCTGGTCGTTCAGGCACTGAAGATCGACATGGTCGAAGTACACCGCCAACTTGCCGAATCAAACGCCGGTGCCGACACTAAGTAGTTCGCAGCGGCGCCAACTCAGCTGAGGCTCTCGTCGAGGAACTCATCGAGCGCGTCTTGCACTCTTCGAAGTTGCAGGGTGCCATGGGAATCGCGTGCGATGTCGAGCACGGGACAGAAGATGTTACGCCTGGCGTTGAAGAAGTGTGGTGAACCCTGCACGCCCATACCTTGACCAGCGTGCCAGTCGGCGATCACGTCGCTGACGACGGCGTCTCCCAGGTCAAGGCCGTAGCGCTGTGCGATGTCGGCGAGCACCTCGACGTCGGCGATGTTGCGTCCTTCTTCGAAGAGGGCGTCGCGCAGCGCGAGACTGAGCGCTTCGCCCGTCGGGTTGTCACGTCGATAGCCCGCTGCCACGAGTGCCATGGCGCGAATCGTCGTCGTCGGAAAGTTGGCCGCGTCGACATGGGTGAACAGGTCGGGAGCGACCTGTTCGCGCAGTGCCGCCGCGTTCGCACAAGCCTTGTGCGGGTCCATCGGGGCACCGTTGACCAGTTCTAGCGGCCAAGCGCGCACGATGATCTCGACGCTGGCGCGTCCCTTTCGTGCACGTTGGGTGAACGTTTCGTGGATCCCGACGTGCGCGAAGGGGCACCAGATATCGGCAAAAACCTCAATGGTCATCGGTCTCACCCTTCGCGTACCCGCTCGTCGTGTCCAACCATTTCGACAGTAGGGCATTGGTCGGCGCCGGGTGGCAATAGAGCACTGCCGAGATACCTCGAATACACCGGTATCGCGACGTGAGGCATCATGGAGAGTGGATCAGGTGCGCAGGCGCCGTGGTTTTCGAGGAGTCGCATGAGAGTATCCGGTCGTTCGAACTTCGTCAGGTTCACCGAGCGGCTCTTGATCTTCGTGATCGTCGTACTCTTGGCTTGGATCATCTATCTGATGCTCGACCTGCCCGTGACCTATCGAGCCCAGAACTGGGATGTCGCGTGGATCGGCTTTGACCTGGGCATGCTCGTGAGCTTGGGCGCGACGGCGTGGGCGCTCTGGTACCGGCGACAACTGGCCATCCCCGCCGCGATCATTTCGGCGACGTTCATGGTGATCGACGCGTGGTTCGACGTGGTCACGTCCCAAGCCGGATTCGATCTCGACGCCGCGTTACTGAGCGCATTCCTGGTCGAACTGCCCCTGGCGGCCTACCTCACCTACTTCGCTCGACGGGCCATACGTTTCTCGATCATCAACGCGCGTCGCAACGCGGGCCTCGAGGTCGTCACGGTTTCGCTGATCCGTACCCCGCTGGCCTTCGTGGATCGTGGCACGAGCCATCGACGCGCCGATGATGACCCGGCACAAGACACCACGCCTGAAGAGGCCTGAGCGGGGCCACTTCGCTGATGTGCACGCTCGGCATTCGTCGCACGTTCAAGTCGCCTCGAGTTCCTCGGGCAGGGGCACGCGGCGGAACCATCCCCACAAGGTGAGGTCGTAGACGACCTTGATCGATCCTGCTACCACGAACGGCAGACCTAGTGAGACCTGCGAGAGTGCCGAGGCGACCGGTGGCCCAAAGGGCCGCGTCACGTAGCGCGCACTGTTGGTATAGGCAGCGGCCGGAGTCCGTTCGTCGGGGGAGACGAGGGTCATGACGTACGCCTGTCGAGTCGGTACGTCCATCTGGGAGAGTGAAGCCCTCGCCACCAATATCGCGATGGCGAATTTGAGATTGGGAGCGAAGGCGACTGCCACGACCAGCAAGTTGGACGGGAGGTGGCTGAAGACCATGGTGCGCAACAGTCCGAAGCGCCGTGCGAGCGAGGTCGCGGCGAGAAACGAGAACGTCTGGAAGACCCCGAGCAGGAAGAACAGGGTTCCGATCGCCGCGGTCGAAGCGAGGAAGCGCGTGTGCAGCCAGTAGCCGACGAACACCGAGATAGTCAGTCCTCCAGCGAACGAGTCCAGGGCGAAGAGCGACGCCAGACGTTGCACGACGGACTTGGACTGGTGGAGCCGTCCAAGCGGCCCGAGCACGGCGCGCGGCTCGGCGGCGTCGCTGAGCGAGAGGGCGACGCCAGATCCCCCGAGGGCGATCGGTACGAAGAGGAGGAAGAGCATCGGCGAGGCGCCATGAACCGAGGGGCGCGCTTGAAGCAATTGGGCGAGTCCCGCGCCGAGGGCTCCCAGTGACCCGCACGCGGCCGCCACGGCGTTGTATCGTCCAAAGTTCCGGGTTCTCGTCCTGGTCCCGGCCTCTGAAGCGATCATCGCCTGTTCGAGTGAGGTGAATGGACCCGACTCGATGACCTCGGTAGAGAGCGATCCCGTCAGGCCGGTGAGGGCGAGGATCCAGGGACTGCTCACCAGAGCGAACGACACGCCCGTTAGTGCGAGCAGGAGGTACAGCGCGGCGTACGTTCGACGTCGACCGAAGCGGTCGGCGAAGCGACCGACGAATATTGACATGAGGGCCGTGCCCGCGAGTATCGAGCCGAGTATCAGCCCGACCTGCCAGCGCGAGAACCCTCGATCACTGAGTGACGTCGATAGCAGTACTGCCCCGAAGCCGTAGGCCGCTGCGCGCAGTCCCTGTGCGACGTAGATTCTCGTCGTGTCGCTGCCCAGCAGGTGCCTGCGTGTTCGGTGCTCTCGACGCAGTGCGCGAACGCCGGGGTCACGACGGGTCACGCGTCACTCGCCCGAGCGGCAAGGGTGTTCATCAGAGTCATCACGCCTACCGTAACTGGGTGCAGGGATGCGGGCGAACCCCGCTCGAGCGCCACGTCTCTCGTGCCGCGACGCCGTTGGTCGGATGCGCCAAGAGTCGCAATCCTCGGGGACTAGCGTTATCCCATGAAGTTCTACCGCGAACACATTGTTCCGCGACTCGTCGACTTGGCGTGTGGGACCAGCGGGTTGGCACGTTGGCGCTCGAGCGTCACTGACGGTCTGTACGGCGAGGTCGTGGAGATCGGTTTCGGCGCTGGGCGAAACATTCCCTATCTACCTGAGGCGGTACGAATCGTTTACGCCGTCGAGCCGTCAGGGACCTCGATGCGCCTCGCCTACAAGCGAAACGTCTCCACGCGCGTTCGCATTGAGCACGTGGGTCTCGATGGTGGATCGATCGATCTGGCCGACGAGAGTTGCGACGGCGCACTGATGACCTTCACGTTGTGCACCGTGGCGGACCCCCGGCTCGTCCTGTCTGAGGTCGCCCGGGTCCTTCGCCCGGGAGCAAAACTGCACTTCTTGGAGCACGGTATCTCCCCTGATCAACGCGTTGCCACCTGGCAACGTCGACTCGATCCTTGGGAGAAGAGGCTCGCCGACGGATGCCATCTGACTCGCGACTCTGGGTCGTTGGTCGAAGCGGCGGGCTTCACCCTGGATCGGATCGAGGAGCGCTACGCCAAGGGACCCAAGCCCTGGAGCTATTTCACACTCGGTCTGGCCACCCGGGCCGCCGTTCCTCTCCCTGGGCTCACCAACGATCGTCCTGCGTCCTAGGATTACTCGTCCGAATGACCCAGTGAGGCACTCATATACGGTGGATAGAGGACATCGGGCAATCTAAGGAGTTCACCATGCGCGTCGCAGACGACATCACTCAACTGATCGGTGGTACACCCCTCGTTCGACTCCGCAAGGTGGTACCCGCTGGAGGTGGCGAGGTTCTGGCCAAACTCGAATTCTTCAATCCGGGTGGTAGCGTCAAGGACCGCATTGCCGTGGCGATGATCGACGCCGCCGAAGAGCAGGGCCTCATCGGACCCGGCTCGACGATCGTCGAACCGACTAGTGGGAATACTGGAATTGCTCTGGCGATGGTGTGCGCTGCTCGCGGTTACCACAGCATCTTTACGATGCCCGAGACCATGAGTAGGGAACGGCGCATGTTGTTGCGCGGATTCGGAGCGGAGCTGGTGCTCACGCCAGGGCCCGATGGCATGGCTGGAGCCATAGCTCGAGCCCAGGAGATCGCCGACGAGGGTGGTTACTTCATGCCCCAGCAGTTCGAGAACCCCGCCAATCCGGCGATTCATCGGCGTACAACCGGCGAAGAGATCTGGAACGACACCGACGGATCCGTGGATATCCTGATCGCCGGTGTGGGGACTGGTGGGACCATCTCGGGTGCGGGTGAAGCCCTCAAGGCGCACAATCCGGCGATCCAACTGATTGCCGTTGAGCCGGCCGCTTCGCCGGTGCTTTCGGGGGGAGCCAAGGGACCACACCCGATCCAGGGCATCGGGGCCGGATTCATTCCCAAGAACATGGACATGTCGATCGTCGACGAGATCATCCAGGTGCAGAATGACGACGCCTTCTCGACGGCCCGAGCACTCGCCACGCGCGAGGGGATCTTGGTCGGGATCTCCTCGGGGGCGACCGCCTGGGCCGCCCAGCAGGTGGCGGCGCGGCCCGAGAACCAGGGAAAGGTCATTGTCATGATCGTCGCGTCCTTCGGTGAACGTTATCTTTCAACGCCACTGTTCGAGGGACTGGGCGATTGACGCTCAGTTCCACGCTTCGTCGCGACGTCCAGGTGATCCTCGAACGCGACCCCGCGGCGCGTGGGGTGCTCGATGTGGTGCTCACCTACCCAGGTCTTCACGCTCTGTGGGGTTATCGATTCTCGCACGTGCTCTGGCGCTCGAGGATGTTCCTGCTGGCCCGACTGGTCTCGTCGGGGGTTCGCGTGATGACCGGTGTCGACATCCATCCGGGAGCGAAGATCGGTCAGGGCCTCTTCATCGACCACGCGATCGGCGTCGTGATCGGCGAGACGGCACAGATCGGTGACGACGTCACGATGTATCACGCAGTGACCCTCGGTGGACTAACCCTGAACAAGGGCAAGCGTCATCCGACGGTCGGAGACCGCGTGATGATCGGCGCCGGTGCCAAGATCCTGGGCCCGGTGGTCATCGGTGACGACAGTCGGATCGGGGCTAATGCCGTTGTCGTCCACGATGTTCCGAGCGGCAGTGTCATCGTCGGGGTCCCGGGTCGCATCCTGGCCCCCCAGGGACACGTTGCCGGTCCGGCGGAGGTGGTGAACCTGCTCGAGCGAGTCGAGGAGATCGAGCGACACCTCAGCATCGATGACGACTTCGTCATCTGACGCTTCTCCCAAGGGGGTCGAATCGCGTACGACCGTCTTGGCGGCTCGACCCCACGAAACTCTCGATAGACCATGAGGGCTCGACGACGTCGGGCCCGCGGGCTGCTTCGACTGACCCTGGTGGGTGCGCTGGTCGGCGTTTGGGTGGCGGTGACCGCCATCGCGCAGATCTACGTACTCAGTACCGACCGACCGGTCAGCCCTCCGGGCGGACTCACCTTTGTGCGAACCGGCACGTACAACACTCGATACCAGGCCTGGGGCAGATCGAGCGCACCCGCGATCGTCCTGGTCCACGGTGCCTTCGAGTCGGTCGCCTACTGGCAGCCCCTCGCGCGTGAATTAGCCCACACCTATCACGTTGAGGCGTACGATCTCAAGGGCTACGGCTACACCGATCACGTTGGTCCCTACACCACCGAAGCACTCGCGAACCAACTCTTCGACTTCTTGAAGGCCCGCCACCTGGCCCACCCGATCTTGGTCGGTCACTCCCTGGGCGCCGGCGTCGTGGCCCGTTTCGTGCTTGATCATCCCCACGTCGCGCGAGGCATCGTGTTCCTCGACGGCGATGGTTTGGCGGCCTCGTTACCGGGTCGCCAGCTGCTGGACCTGCTGATCAACCCCTATCGAACCGCGATCTTTCGCTTCGCGGTGCGCAGTGACGCCCTCGTTCGAACGATCTTCAAGGTCGCCTGTGGCCCGGAATGCCCGTCCTTGAGCGCGAGCCAACTCGAGGCGGTGCGACGGCCATTGGAGGTGGCCGGAGCCGAGCAGGCGCTGTTCGCTTACGCCGCTCGCCCGATCGTCGGAGTTCGTGTGTCGGACCTGAATCGAATTCGCGAGCAGCACATGAGCGCCTTGGTCGTCGTGGGGTCCCGGGACTTCCAATTCTCGATCAGGTCGGCCCGACTGACGGCCCGACGGATCGGGGCGCCGCCACCCGTGGTGATCGAGGGTGCGGGACATCTCACCATGTGGTCGAACCCCGGTCGGGTCGCTCAGGTGCTCGAACGTTTCGCGAGCCGGATCGTCTCGAAGTACCGTTGAACGTAACTCAGGGGGTCACGGGCGAAGTGGCAGGCGAGCGTCGTGCTCGTCGATGGACCAGCTCAGGGACGTATCTGCATGAGCGCCGCCCGCGCGGCGCGCCGACCGCTCACGAGCGCTCCTTGGATCGAGGGTGTCTGCAGGTAGTCTCCGGCGACGAGCACTTCGCCTTGTCGCGAGGAACGGGCCAAGCGAAGCGGCCGAGGCAGCATCGGAAGAGCGTGTTCGACGAGCGACTTGGTCACAACTCGCACTTCGGAAGTCGTCACCTCGTAGAGCCGCGCGACGTCTTCGATAACGAGGCGATCGAGTGCACTCGAGGGGTGCAGGCCAGTGGCGGGCGCACCGACGAGCGATATCGTGCGAGGAGCCCGCTCGGGGGCCACGGCGCAGATGTCCAGGGCACTACTCAAGAAGCGTCGGTCCAGATCGATCCGCAGTCGCCCGGCATCGTGCAATCGCGGCAGGGCGAGCCACCACGTTGTCTGGGATCGCCAGGCGAGGTCGTCAGTCCCGATCAACTGGTGGGCGTTCGAGGCGTCAGTAGCGACGATCACCACACTCGAGCGGTACGTACCCGCATCGGTGGTCACGACGTTGGCGCCGACGTGGTGCACTGATTCGTTCAGGTGTACCTGGGTCGTTCTCAAGCGCGCGAGCATGGCGAGGGGCAGGGCCGCGATTCCCCGGGGATGCGTCCCAGGACGTCCATGCGTGAAGCTGCGTAACAGCAGTTGGGTGTAGTGCCACGAAGAC
>JABEUR010000059.1 GCA_013044405.1 Acidimicrobiaceae bacterium
CCCACCCCACCCGCCGGGGGGGTCATCGTGGCCACCGTGTGGCTCGAAGCGTAGTACTCCCAGAGAAGGTCGCCACTGGACTGGGCGCCGCCGATCAGGCAACCGCTGGTCCAGCACGACGTCGCCAGGATCTGGGCCGAGGACACGGATGGTACCGCAATCGTCGCCCAGCGCCCACTTCGTTCACGATATTCACCCACCGAACTAGGTCCGACACCGATGCTCGAAGCACCAACGGCAACACACGAGTTGTCGATCGTGCAGGCAACCTTTTGGAGTGCCACCGAGACTCCAACGGTCGGGACGCCCTGGATCGACTTCGATGAGACCGCGCCGTTCGACGTCCCGCACGAGGCGAGTGAGAGTGCTGCTACGCCGGCCAGACCGAGACCTATCGCGCTCGAACGTACGAAAGCACCCGCTCGGCGCGTTCTGGCGATGATGCTGTGTCGATCGTGGTCGAGAGCCATGCTATTCACGAATTCCCCGCCAGCAGGTGAAGATCTTCCACGGTGCGTTCCACTCGACGAGTCTGTTCGGGCGGACCGAGTCACCTTAGCCGTGACGAACTCGACCTCGTTACATCGATGTCGGCGAACCCAGAGACGCCTTTGGGCCCGAGACCTATCCGGCCGAGCGCACCGCACTCGCCAGGACTGCAAATCCGTCGGCCAACTGTTCGTCGGTGATGACCAATGGCGGCAGCAGGCGGATCACGTTCCCGTAGGTCCCGCACGACAGCGCAATGACCCCGTTGGAGTTGCAGTAACTGACAATGGACTTGGCGGCGGCGGCGTTCGGGTTCTTCGTGCCGGGTTGGACGAGTTCGAAGGCGATCATCGCGCCACGTCCGCGCACGTCGCCAATGATCGCGACGTCCTGTTGCAATGAGGTCAGGTCCTTTAACAGCTGGTCGCCAATCTCCCTCGCGCGAGCGACCAGGTTACGGTCGCGCATCGTGCGAATGCTTGCCAATGCCGCAACGGCCGCGACGGGATTGCCACCGTAGGTGCCCCCGAGTCCGCCTTCGTGCACGGCGTTCATCAACTCGGCACGTCCGGTGACCCCCGCGAGAGGCATGCCACCAGCGAGTCCCTTCGCCGTGGTCACGATGTCGGGTATGACACCTTCGTGATTCACCGCGAACCAGTCGCCACTGCGACAGAAACCGCTCTGGATCTCATCGGCGATGAAGACCACGCCGTTCTTGGTCGTCCACTCAGAGAGTGCTGTGAGGAAACCGTCGGCCGGGACAATGAACCCGCCCTCGCCCTGGATTGGCTCGATGAGCAAAGCAGCGACGTTGCCCGCTCCCACTTGGGTCTCGATCATGTTGATGGCCCGCGCGGCAGCATCTGGTCCGTTCAGTCCGTCGTGGAACGGGTAGCTCATGGGAACGCGGTAGACCTCACCGGCGAAGGGTCCGAAGCGGTCTTTGTACGGCATGTTCTTCGAGGTCAGTGCCATCGTGAGGTTGGTGCGGCCGTGGTAAGCGTGGTCGAACACGATGATGGCTTGGCGTCCAGTGGCCAGTCGGGCGATCTTGACGGCGTTCTCGACCGCCTCGGCGCCCGAGTTGAAGAGGGCAGAGGTCTTGGCGTGGGTGCCGGGGGTGAGCGCTGCGAGTTCCTCACAGACCTCGATGTAGCTCTCGTAGGGGGTGACCATGAAACAGGTATGCGTGAAGGCCGCCACTTGGGCACTCACCGCATCGATGAGTTCGGGTACGGCATGACCGATCGTGGTCACCGCGATTCCCGAACCGAGGTCGAGAATCTGGTTGCCGTCGACGTCTTGAAGGATTGCTCCACTGGCTCGCTCGATATAGATGGGGAAGCCGTTGGTGAGTCCAGCGCTGACCGATCCCTTGCGGCGTTCGTGGAGGGCGCGCGACTTTGGTCCGGGAAGCTCGGTGACCAGCTTGCGTTCTGTACCAATGGAAGATTCGAGTGACGAAACCATGATGTTCTCCTGGGACGACGTCCGACGAGTGCCTGACGTTTCTAGCGTAGTTCGGGTCGTCACCAACGTCGCTAGGACGAGAAACGGGTGACCGAAGTCACCCGTTTCCCGCTGGCGGAGGAGGTGGGATTTGAACCCACGGTGCCCGTAGACACAGCAGTTTTCGAGACTGCCCGATTCGGCCGCTCTCGCACCCCTCCATTCGCTAGTCTACAACGCTCGACCCGAGGTACTCCTGGGAGCGATACCACGAGGTGGCGTGAACCTTCTACAGTTCGATTGATGACTGAAGAGGGCAACGACGAACGGTTCATGCGAGCGGCGCTCGAACTGGCCGCGGTGGCGGCGTCACACGAAGACGTTCCTGTGGGCTGCGTGCTCGTCCTCGATGGTGTCGTCGTCGGAGCCGGGGAGAACCGTCGAGAGATCGATCAGGATCCCACCGCGCACGCCGAACTGGTCGCCTTGCGAGACGCAGCGCTTTCCCTGCCGGGTTGGCGCATGGACAGCGTGACGGCGTACGTGACGTTAGAGCCGTGCGTGATGTGCGCCGGTGCGCTGCTCAACGCCCGAGTCAGCACCGTGGTCATCGGTGCCATGGACGAGAAGGCCGGCGCCGTTGGGTCGCGCTACAACGTGCTCAGTGATCCTCGACTTCTCCACGAAGTCGACGTCTACTATGACGTGCTCGCGAAGGAGTCTTCTGAGCTACTACGAACCTTCTTTCGCACACGTCGTCCCTAGCGCGTCGCTGTCACGATACGGCGACCTTCGAAGGTCGCTTCGTCATGAACCGGGTCGTTCGAGAATGACCGAGAGCCACGGTCTCGTCAACTGCCCAGTGCCATCGCGCCGAGTAGGTCGGACCAGTCGCCTAAAGTCCCCGCGTCGAGTCCCGTGACCTTGGCGGCGTCGTCCCATGCCCGCAGCCAAAGGGCCTCTCGGAACCCCGGGTGATCCTCGAAGCGCTGACAATCCTCATCGGAGAGCATCCCGCCCTGGGTTTCGAAGGACGACTGTGACGCGCGTGACATTCTCGCAAAGTATGCGGGATCTCTCGTACAGCGCCAACGTTTGGCGGTGACGTGCAGTGCCACCGGTTGAGCGACCTCGGAGCCGAAGATCGGGGTGAGCATCCGTGCGCCGAGTTCCTCGTGGACAGCGTCGTACGTCAATAATGCTTGCTCGTCGTCACGTTGGGAGTCGGATGCGAGGTGACCGATGTCGTGAAGGAGTGCCGCCACGACCAGCTCATCTCGGGCTCCATCAGTTCGGGCGAGCGTTGCACACTGCAGCGCGTGTTCGAGTTGGCTCAGCGACTCTCCGTACCTGCGATGGCCTCGAGACTCGTAGAGCGCTATCACGTCGGCGACATTGACGAGCAGGCTCACGCTGGACGCCCCTCGAAGTCTCCGATCAGTGAGAGACGAACCCTTCCAGGTTCGCTCTCGTGCGCGAAAGCTGCGCGCTTGGTCCTGTAGTAGGCGGCGCGCAAGTCACCTTCAGAAACGCCGTTGTAGGTCGGATAGAGGGCGCGTCGATTCACTCTCGAGAGATTTGGACCGCTGCGATGAGGAGTGAGCGCGTGAAAGTAGAGAGTCTCACCCGCTCGCAGCGGCAGCGGCGACCAATCCAGTTCGTCCACCACGCGGGCGCTGAGACATCCCCGTTCGTCCTGTTCGAGGAGACGCTCGTGATGACCCGACGAGACGTAGAGGCATCCGTTCTCAAGGGTCGCGTCATCTACGGCCACCATGACGCTCAACACCGATTCGACCATGGGGTAGGCGGGCTTGTCCTGGTGGGGTGCGAACCCTGCCCCGCCGACCAGTTTGTAGTTGATCTTCTCCTTGTAGAGCAGAGCTGGTTCGCCGAGGAGTTCACCAGCCACCTCACTGATTGGTCCGCTGGTCAACAGGTCATTCATGAGCGGGGAGTACGGTGTGAAATTCTCGGTGCGCGCCAGCTTGCGGCCGAAATCAGTCATTTCGTAGTGGTGCATCCACTCACCGGACTCTTGCCATCGAGAAATCTGGTCGACTTCGTGTTGGAGGAGCTCGAGGGACGTTCCTAGATGATTCTTGACCAGCAGCCAGCCGTGGCAGCGGTAGTGGTCAAGTTGAACGTCATCGAGCAAACCCGTCACGCCGTCAATTTAAGTGACAACGGTGGAGGTCGGTGGAATACCTTGCACACTTGGCTTGAAGTGCTCCTCGTTCGAACCTCGGGGCTACCACAGGGTCATGTTGTAGTGGCGACTGACTCCCGCATGGGGCAGTCGCGACGCCAGGTCCTGTGCTAGCGCGTCGTTGATGAGGTCGCCACGAAGTCGAAGCACGTAACTGGTTGTCGTGGTGAATATCCTTACGGTCCCCGACTTCGGACTTAACCAGACTCGAGTGATCGTCTCTGGCGCCAAGGTGATCGATCCCCTGGGCCAAAGGGTATGCAGCGTGAGGCTCGATTCGTACAACGTCATCTGGTCGCACACTCGACGCCATCCCCGGCCCAAGGTGACGCCACTGACTGCGATGACGACGATCAAGATCGCAGCGCCAAGGGGGTGCGGCTCCAGTGCTGCCAGGGCGGCTGACGAGACCAGAGCGAGACCGATCATCGCGAATAGCGACGCGTTCCAAGCTCGTCCGGCCGCAATCGCCAACGGTGGTTTGGGGATCGCACTCATGTAGTCAACGTAGTTTCTTGCGACGCCGCTCGACCAACAATGCAGTCCGTCGCTCTGGGCGCGCTCGGGTGGTCGATCAATCGGCGCATGATCGGCCTCCAATCGACTCCCTCGGTGCTCAAGCCCGAGTCATGTAGACGCTGGCGCATCGACCTGAGCTGGTCGGCGATATCTGCGAGATTGTCGGGCAGCGATTCGCTGATGCGGTCGCGAATCTCGCGAGCGAGGGCCGGTGAAGCTCCTTCGGTCGATACCGAGAGGACCACGTCACCCGAGCGGTGCACGGCGGTGAAGAAGTAGTCCGATCGCTCGGGATCGTCGACGACGTTGATCCAGATTCCCCGATCCCGAGCCTCGCTGACCACCAGGTCGTTCACGTGTGCATCCCCGGTTGCTGAGACGACCAGCATGAATCCGAGGAGGTCGCCGGGTTGATAGGCGCGCCGATGAAAGGTCGCGAGTCCCGCCGGAAGTTCATGGACATGTTCGGGCGCGATCATGGTCACCCGGGCACCGGACTCCATCAAGAGTCGGGCTTTGCCAACCCCGACCCGGCCCGCTCCAACCACGAGCACCGGACGATTCGACAGTTTGAGGACGAGCGGCAGCATGGTCAATGAACCAAGACCTCCTCAGTGATCACCGAGACGACATCGAGTGCGCTGGCCTCACCCACAACGATGATGGCGGGTGAGCGCACCTCCAGGTGCGCTAGGCGATCGAGGCGTCCACGCACCACTCGCTGACTCGAGGTCCACGCCCGTTCGATGACGGCGACTGGCGTCGAGGGGAGTAGCCCGCCCTCCATCAAGCGCTTCGCAATCTCGCCACGGCGACTCACGCCCATCAAAATGACCACGGTGACCTCGGGGTGGGCGACACGTCGCAGGTAGTCATCATCACCGTGGGCCAGGTGACCGGTCACGACGCACACCCCTTTGGCGATTCCTCGCTGGGTCACCGGGATGCCAGCGGCCATTGGACCGGCCAACGCCGACGTCACTCCCGGCACTATCTCGCAGGCAACCTGCGCCGCCCTCAGGGCTAGCGCTTCCTCGCCGCCGCGTCCAAAGACGAACGGATCTCCGCCCTTTAGTCGAACGACCCGTTCATGCACGCGCGAGAGTTGGACGAGCAGTTCATTGATCTGCTCTTGGTTCGTCGCTGCTCCGGGCGACTTGCCTACATCAATTCGCAAGGTCCCTGGACCGATCAACGCGAGTACCGATGGATCAATCAGTCGGTCGTGGACGACGACGTGCGCAGCCTTGAGTATCCGCGCGGCGCGAACGGTGAGCAGATCGCAGGCGCCGGGTCCGGCTCCAACGAGATAGACGGTCACGAGATTCCTGTCCTGGACACGAAGTCTCCGAATGCTTCGCCAACGACCCCTTCTCGCTCCCAACGCTCGAAGAGTGGGTCGAGCACGTTCGCAATCTCGCCAAAGGGAACCTTCTCTCGGTAGAGCATCGCGAGTCGATCGCCGCGGATCCCCCCACCGACGAAGATGTCATAGGTCGTCTTGGTCCGTCCGACCACACCGACTTCGGCAATCGCCGGTCGTGCGCAGCCGTTCGGGCATCCGGTCATGCGAAGTTGCAGAGGTCGACGACTCAGCGAACGTTTAGCAAGGACACCTTCGAGGTTAACGACGAGCTCGGGAAGGCGCCGCTCGGATTCGGCCAACGCTTGGCCACACGTGGGTAGAGCGGGACAGGCTAAGGCGTTGCGCTCCACGACTCCGAGTTCCTCGGCCATTCGAACTCCGTGATCGACAAGAATCGTCTCGATGGCTTCGCGGTCGCCGGTCGCCACGTTGCTGATCACGATGTCCTGTTGAGGCGTGATGAAGAAGGTGACGTCGAAACTGTTAGCCACTCGGCGCAGCGCACTTTGAACACGCGCGCCGTTGACGTCATCTCGGACTCGACCGGCCGAGATGCGCACTCCGACTTCGTGGGTGCCGTCGTGGTTCGTTCGCCAGCCAAGGTGGTCGCTGGCGTCAAAGTTCTCGGGCAGTGCGAGTGGTGCGCGCAGCGCACGGCCGAGTCGACGTTCGACCTCCTCACGAAAGTTCTTTAAGCCCAGGTCCGCCACCACGTACTTCATGCGGGCCCGTTTGCGATCGGTACGGTCACCGAGGTCACGGTACGTGGCGATCACGGCACCAATCACCTCTGGCACTTCGCTCGAAGTGACGAAGGTGAGCGGCTCCGCTAATCTCGCGAAGGTGTCGCGATTGGCATAGGAACGACCCAATCCGCCGCCTACGACGAGATTGAAGCCAGTGCCGAACTCGTGGTGAGTTGCGGGTATCAACCCGACGTCCTGTGCGAAGACGTCCACGCAGTTCTCGTGGGGGTGAGCGACGGCGATCTTGAACTTTCGCGGTAGGTAGGTCTGGCCGTAGATCGGACGTTCGCAGTCATCCTCGCGTGAGACTGCCTTGTCGCCATTGACGAAGATCTCCCAGTGGGCGTTGGTGGTGGGGCGAAAGGCCCGCGAAAGCGTTCGAGCGATTTCGGAAAGCTGCGGGTCGCCTGAATTGGCCTGCAACGTTGGGCATGAGACGACGTTTCGCACGACGTCACCGCATCCGGCGAAGGATGACAGCAGTTCGTGATCGAGCGAGATGGCTAGCGGGCGCAGCCCGTTCTTGATGACTCCGTGGAATTGGACGGCTTGTCGGGTGGTGAGTCGGACGGTCCCGTCGGCGAGGTTCGTGGCGATACGGTCGAGCGCCAGCCATCGTTCGGTGGTGAGCATGCCGCCGGGGACGACGACTCGGACCATGAAGATGTACTCGAGAGTCTCAGCGTTCAGCGCTCGCTCTCGGCGCACGTCGCGATTGTCTTGAGCGTAGATGCCGTGGAATTTGAGTAGTTGCTCGCTCTCGGACGTTACGTTCGTCACTTCGTTCGCCAACTCCTGAGCCAGGTCTCCACGCAAGAGGTTGCTGGAGCGCTTGATCCCTTCGACGGCCGTGGGCTTCTTCAACTCTTCAAGCATTCCGCCAGTCCCCTCTAGTAAATGACTATTTCCATAATTATGACTGTTTTAGTCGTAAATAGACAAGATAGCAAAGTCGTGTTCGTCGTTGCAAGCGATTTTTTGGTTTGCGATACACACGTCGTTCGAGAAGGCCGCGCGCGGGGGGAACTGCTGTGATACTCAGGTGATGGGACAAGAACAGTGGACTGACGTGGACGCGTACCTGGTCTCGTTGTTGGTGCCTTCGGACCGCGTGCTCGAGGAGACTCTGGCTAGCAGCGCCCGAGCGGGTCTGCCGGCGATCAACGTGGCGCCTAATCAGGGCAAGCTGCTCGAACTTTTGGCGCGCAGTCATGGCGCTCGCCGGATCCTCGAGATTGGAACTCTCGGTGGTTACAGCACGATCTGGCTGGCGCGTTCGCTCGACCGTGAGGGAGTTTTGATATCGCTCGAACTCGAGGAGTTGCATGCCCGAGTCGCCACGATCAACATCGCTGCGGCGGGACTCGATTCGGTGGTGCGTATCGTGGTTGGCCCCGCACTGGACTCACTGCGCGCCATGGTCGAACGCGCAGACGAGCCCTTCGACTTCATCTTCATTGACGCTGATAAAGAGAGCTATCCAGAGTACTTCGAGCTGTCGGTCGCGCTGTCGCGTCGTGGCACGGTGATCGTGGTCGACAACGTGGTGCGCGAGGGCGCCGTCGCCGACGCGGCCAGCCTTGATCCACGAGTCAACGCGGTTCGTCGCTTCCTGGAACTGGCCAGTCGAGATGACCGTGTCACGGGTACTGCAGTACAGACCGTCGGGACCAAGGGCTACGACGGCTTCGCGCTCTTCATCGTGCGCTAGCAGGGCATGGATCCAATCAAGGTGGACCCGAAGCGTCGAATCTCTTGGCGATCGACGTCGGAGCCCGCAGTAGATAACTGTCCCAGAGGAGTTGAACGAGTGTCTCTGTCTCGACGACGTCGAGCCATACCAGGACCGCACCATAACCGTCGTAGTGAGCGCTGGTGAAGACCGAGCCGTCACTCTCGGCCAGCAGGAACTCCTTCTCGTCGATCTCGCAGAAGACCACGAGCACGTCGCGCTCCAGCAAGCCACTCGTGCGTCGATCTCGTTCGCCCCAGAGTCGACAGAACGACGTGCCGCGGACCTTGAGCGCGGGAGTCGAGTAGGAGCTCCCCACGCTCACCTCGGGCCACGCTGAAGCGAGTTCGATAACGTCGTCAAAAGTCGCCACGAACGTGAAGTTATCTCGAATGGGGGACGGACCGGCGGTTCGCCTACGCTCGGTATCGCGATGCGCGAGAGTTGCGAACAGTTGGACCGGTCACCAAAGTTGACAACTTCCATCAGATTTATCTATTATCGCCATCCACGGGAGTCGCCCGTGAATGATTGGAATGCGAACGAGTAGCGAGGAGAGAACCGTGAGTGAATGGGGATTCGAGACCCGTCAGGTCCACGCCGGTGCTGTGGCGGATCCGGCCACTGGTGCGCGGGCGGTGCCGATCTATCAGACGGCGAGTTACGTCTT
This sequence comes from Acidimicrobiaceae bacterium, assembly GCA_013044405.1. Lineage (GTDB taxonomy): Bacteria > Actinomycetota > Acidimicrobiia > Acidimicrobiales > RAAP-2 > RAAP-2. Next base: position 9,184 of record JABEUR010000059.1, read on the forward strand.
TCGCGATACCGAGCACGCCGCCAACCTCTTTGGCTTAAGCGAGATGGGCAACATCTACACCCGGATCATGAATCCCACCCAGAACGTTTTCGAAGAGCGGATGGCTTCGCTCGAGGGTGGCGTAGCGGCACTGGCCGTGGCGTCGGGTCAAGCGGCTGAAACGATAGCGCTGATGAACCTGGCCGAGGGTGCGGGACACATCGTGGCGTCGGCCTCCCTCTACGGGGGCACGTACAACCTCCTCCACTACACCCTGCCCAAACTGGGCATCGAGACGACCTTCGTGGACGACCCTGACGACCTCGCGTCATGGTCTAGTGCAGTGCGGCCCAACACGAAGGCGTTCTACGCCGAGTCGCTCGGCAATCCCAAGGGCGACGTCCTCGACTTCGAAGGTGTGGCCAAGGTTGCCCATGACCACAGGATCCCTCTGGTAGTCGACAACACCTTGGCCACGCCGTACCTGGCTCGACCGCTCGAGCACGGAGCCGACATCGTCGTGCACTCGGCGACGAAATTCATTGGTGGACACGGGACCTCGATCGGTGGCGTCATCGTCGACGGAGGCACTTTCGACTATGAGAACAGCGGACGATTCCCATCCTTTACCGAGCCCGATCCCAGTTACCACGGGTTGATCTTCGGCCAGCTTCCACCGGCGCTGTTCCCAGCGCGCTTCGTGCTGAAGGCTCGTTTGCAGTATCTTCGCGACCTTGGGCCAGCGGTCGCTCCCCTTAACTCGTTCCTCTTCATCCAGGGTCTCGAGACGCTGAGCCTGAGGATGGAGCGCCACGTTGCCAATGCCACGAGGGTGGCTAACTGGCTCGAAGCACGCGCTGATGTGAGTTGGGTCAAGTACGCCGGGTTGGCGTCGAGTCCATGGCACGAACGTCAGTTGCGGTACCTACCCAATGGTGCCGGTGCGATCATCTCGTTTGGCATCGTCGGAGGAGTCGAGGCTGGTCGAAGATTCATCGAAGGACTCGAGGTGTTCAGCCACCTCGCTAACGTCGGTGATGTGAGGAGCCTCGCGATCCACCCGGCGTCGACCACGCATTCACAGTTGACGGCCGCGGAACAGAGTTCCACGGGGGTCACGCCGGATCTTGTGCGCCTGTCCATCGGAATCGAGTCGATAGACGACATCTTGGCCGACCTCGGGGGTGCGTTTCGGGCGGCGTCTGGAGCGTGAGTGAACGAGGGGCGATGTATTGGCAGTCGGGTGACGATCCCGGTGGTCGCATCTTTACCTCACTCGACCAACATGGTGCAGGCTTTGCACTGGAGGGCGGAGGGCGTTTCGCATCGGTCTCGGTGGCCTATGAGACATGGGGTTCTCTCAATGCCGATCGCACCAAC
>JABEUR010000060.1 GCA_013044405.1 Acidimicrobiaceae bacterium
CACCAGGGCGCCACCAACCGCCGAGGGCGTGGCGAAACCAATCGTCGCCTGGAAGGGTCGAAATACTCCCATCGACCCACCCATGACTGTCGTGGTAACGATCGGCGTCAGCGTTCCATCAACGCGGACCTCGACGTTCACCACGGCTTCGAAGGCGGTGCTCGACCCGGTCAGTCGCACCGGTGACGTGAGCGCGGCGAGCGCCTTGGGACTCGTCAGGCGAATCGATGGCGCGACCGCGCCGAGGACCCACCACGTTGCAGATCCGTCCAACTGGCGCACCAGCACGGTGGTGCCCGGGGAAGTTGAGCCGGCGCGAATCACGACCTCGCCCGAACGGCTATCGCCGCGTTGGAAGCTGCCGACCAATGGTGAAGTCATTCCCAGAAAATCGGTCGCGAAGGAGCGCGCGGCGCCCTCGGGCGTCGCGAATCGAAGCGCCGAATCGACGTACGGCCAGACCGCGATTGAGGGTTGTGGCGTGAGCGTGGTTGACGGGAAGGTGCTCGTCGTTGTTGGCACTCGAGGCGACTCGTGGAGAGTCTTGAGCCACCAAGCTCCTGCGCCAATCACGACGACGCTCAACAACAGCAAGCCAATGCGCTTCATAGTCTCTTCGCCAGCCCGGATGGACCAGCCCCTTCAAACTCAAGCTAGGTTGACCCGCACGAGCCAGTCTGGCCGGGACTAGGGCCTTCGTACCCAATCTCACCTTCCCGGGACCAACCGTCGCCTCGAGCGATTCTCACCTCCTTGGGACCCAACATCGCCTCGAGCGATGGCCATTGTTCGGCTCGTGTGATGACCACCAGGGTCGAAGCGCACTGTTACTTTGGAGGGATGCTGTCAAGGACCGAATTCGCCTTTCGCGACGATATCGTCGCCCTCTTCCCCGGCCAGGGCTCATTGAGTGCTGGCGCCGGAATCGACTGGAGGGCATCGAAGCACTGGCAGCTGATCGAGCGAATCAGCGATGCTGCGCGAATAGACGTGGCCTCTCTCCTCTTGAGCTCTTCGAGCCAAGAGGTCGTACGCACGGACCGTGCCCAGATCGCGACCTTCGCCCTGTCGCTCGTTGGCTACAGCGAGCTACTCGAGCACGAACTTCGTCCGCGCTTCCTCCTGGGCCACAGTCTTGGTGAGTTCAGCGCTCTGGTCGCCTCTGGACTCTTGAGTGTCGAAGATGGAGCCCGACTCATCGGAGTTCGAGGTGCCGCAATGGCGCGCGCCGCGGCACTCGCCGAGGGCTCGATGGTCGCGCTCATGGGGGGTGACGAGGAGGCCCGCGCCGCGCTCGATGACCTCGAAGGTGTTTGGGTGGCCAACATCAACGGAACCGGCCAGATCGTGGTGAGCGGAACCCGTCCAGCCCTCGACGACCTGCTCGCGCGTCACAAGGAGCTGGGGTGGCGTCGTGCGACACCGCTCAACGTCGGTGGGGCGTTCCATTCTCCGCTCATGGCTCCCGCCCAAGACGAGCTCGACCAGGCACTGCGTTCGGTGCGGTGGGGAACGACCCAATCCACTCTTATTGCCAACGTCGACGGCAAGGTGCACACCAGCGCCGACGATTGGCGAGACCTGTTGTCTCGCCAGCTCACCTCTCCGGTCGACTTCCTCGCCGCTACCCTCGCCTTGCCCGACTCAGTACTCATCACCATCGAAATGCCGCCTGGCGGCGTCCTCAGTGGACTCACCAAGCGGATTCGACCGTTCGAGCGCCAACTCTCGCCGTCGAATTTCGCCCAGATGGAGGAGGTCTCACTATGAGTCGACACGTCATTGTCACCGGCGCCAGTCGCGGCATCGGCGCAGCGATCTGTGAACACTTCATAGAACTGGGAGACCACGTGGTCGGCCTGTCACGTTCGGGCGAGGCGCCGAGTGGATGCGCACGAGTCTTCGCTCTGGACGTCGCAGACTCCCAGAGCGTCAACACCGCGCTCAAGAGCTCGATTGAGCAGTTCGGACCGGTGGAGGTACTGGTAGTCAATGCCGGGGTGACTCACGACGGGCTGGCGATGCGCATGAGCGACGAGCAATGGCGATCGGTCCTCGCGACGAATCTCGACGGGGCCTTCTACAGTGCTCGTGCCGCGATGGCCTCAATGGTTCGAGCGCGTTCGGGATCGATCATCTTCATCGGTTCGATCAGCCCATTCATTGGAGTACCCGGACAAGCCAACTATGCCGCCTCCAAGGCCGGTCTCATTGGGCTCGCCCGTTCGCTCGCCAAGGAGGTGGCGGCACGTGGGGTGACCGTGAACGTCGTGGCGCCTGGACTGATCGACACCGATATGACCACCGAACTCGGGACCGCCAAAGATGCGATGCTCGCCATGATCCCCATGGGTCGCATCGGTCAGCCTGCCGATATAGCCGGAGTTGTCGGGTTCCTCGCCAGTAACCACGCCAGATACATCACGGGTGCTGTCCTGGCCACCGACGGCGGTATGGCGATGGGTCACTAGTTGGCGCCTGCGCCCACGTCGTTTTAGTACGATGGAGCGACAGAAAAAGGGGCAAGTCCATGGACCGTAATGAAGCACTCGCAAAATTCACCGACAATGCCGTTGAGGTCCTCGCCGTCGACCCGTCGAAGGTGACTCTCGAGGCATCGTTCAGCGACGACTTGGGGGCCGACAGCCTCGACCTGGTCGAACTCGTCATGGCCCTCGAAGAGACGTTCGACATCGAGGTCGCTGAAGACGAGTTGAAGGACATCCGAACCGTCGGCGAGGCATTCGAACTCATCTACGCCAAGCTGTAGTGCACGTCGCCAGTACCCCATCGGGACCTATCACGGGTCGACGCGTGGCCGTCACGGGCCTTGGCGCGATCTCGTGTGCCGGTGTAGGGGTCGACGCGCTCTGGCGCGCCCTGATGGAACCGGTGGCCCCGCCGAGTAAGCGTATCGGCGCTTTCGACGCCACTCACATTGGCGGTCCCAAGGAATTGCGACGCCTCGATCCATTCACTCTCTACGCACTGATGGCGGCGGACGAAGCCTGGGGCCAGTGTGGGCTTCAGGGGCCGATCACCGATGCGGGCAGCATCGTGACCACGGGCATCGGCGGACTGCAGACGGTGATCGAACAGCTTCGGGTCCTGCACGAGAAGGGTCCCGATCGAGTGTCGCCCTTCATGGTCCCGATGATGATGCCCAACGCCGCGACCGCTGCGGTTTCGATGCGCTTTGGTTTGGGTGGCCCGTGTGAGACCGTCACGACCGCCTGCGCCGCCGGTACGCACGCCATAGGCAACGCCGCTCGATTAGTGGCCACTGGACGAAGCACCGTCGCCGTGGCGGGTGGCGCGGAGGCCGTCATGGTCGAGATCGCCGAAGCGGGATTTCGCAACATGACTGCCTTGAGTAACGAGGACTTCTCGCGCCCCTTCGACGTAGCCCGAAACGGTTTCGTCATGGGTGAGGGATCGGGCATCTTGATCCTCGAAGATTGGGAGCACGCCGTGAGCCGCGGGGCCACGATCCTCGCCGAAGTGCTCGGGGCGGCCTCCACTGCCGACGCCCACCACATCACCGCCCCCGACCCCTCGGGCAACGGCGCCGTTCGTTGCATGGAGTTGGCGCTCGCCGATGCTGGCATCGAACCCGGCGAGGTTTCGCACATCAACGCCCACGGCACGTCCACCCCACTGAACGACCTGGCCGAGGCCATCGCGGTACGTCGGGTCTTTGGTAAAACGCCACCACCCGTCACCTCAATCAAAGGCCATCTGGGTCACTCACTGGCCGCCGCCGGTGCGCTCGAAGGCGTGGTCTCGGTGCTGACATTACGAAATCAACTCATCCCACCGACCGCGGGAACGACCGTCGTCGACCCCGAGATTGGACTGGACGTCGTCATCGGAGCTCCTCGAGCGGCGACGGTCGACGTCGTGCTGTCCAACTCATTTGGCTTCGGTGGCCATAACGGAAGCGTGGTGTTTCGTCGCTTCGAGTCGTGATCAACTGGGCCATTCGTCGCGATGGCGTTCCACGTAGGGATTTTCGTAGGCCCATCGCGCGTTCGCGATGAACTGTCCGAGCAGGACCGGATCCTTGACACCGGGTGAGACTTCGACCCCCGAGCGCACATCCACCCCCCAGACGGGATAGTTCTGGACGACGTCTACGACGTTGGACGAGTTCAGACCGCCCGACGCGATGATCGGCGTACGGATGGTGAGGTCGGCGAACAGCCCGAGACAGTCGACCAGGGAATCGTGATCGTCGGCTTCGGGCATGACCAAGTAATCCACCCCCACGGGAGGGCGCACGAGATCCAGGTTGGCCGTACTCGGTAATGAACGTAGGACGGTGTTGACCCGTTCGGCTACGTAGCCCAGTGCATTTTGGGTGATCGAACCGTCAATCTGAACGGCACTCAACCCCAAGGTGTTGGCAATCTCGACGATTCGTTGGGGCATCTCGTTTCGAAACACCCCAACCGAAATCGCACCCGTGGGCAGACGACGGACGACGTCATGAGCTTCAGCGGGCGAGATCGCGCGTGAGGACGGCCCGAAGTCGAAACCCACCGCACTGGCCCCGAGCCCGATCGAGAAGAGGGCGTCGTCCTCGTTGGTGACGCCCGAGACTTTGATGAACAGGCCCTCGGTGTTAAACCTCACTCGACCTCCCTACGTTTTATACGTTAACGTCATCGGCCAATTGGCTCAGTCAATGGCGACGACGCTGATTCCACTGCTCTGCAAGGACTCGAGGTTGGTGAGCAGGCTTCGATGCACCACGCCCAGACCCGTGACCTTGTGGTCACTAATGCACCACGAGGTGAGCCCCTTTGGCCCATCGGGACCAGCCGAGCACAGTGCGCGGTCCAGAGATTGCGGGTCGTCGCCCGACACCTTGACGAAACGCCAGGGAATGTTCGACCCGCGCGCGTCGAGGCGCCCGACGAGTTCTTGACCAGTGAAGCACCCCTTCGTGAACGAGATTGTGGCACGAACAAAAGATGAACCGAAAGTGTGGGGGGTCAGCTGTCGTGCAAACTCACTCGCTGCGGGCCACTGGCCCTTGATGCGATCCAGATCCGTCGCGAAGGGACCTCGATCGATCTCCTCGACCACCAGTTGAGCGTCGGTGCGAAGGAGGAACCTTCGCAGTCGTCCCACCGTCACGTCGCTGAGGTCTCGTTCGACGACCATTGAGAGCCCTCCCGTGACCCGAGTGACGTGCATCGAGGCGATGACCAGGCTGTCGGGCGCGAGGAGCAGACTCCACGCCCCGTCCTCACCAAGGCTTGCGAGGTCCTGGGACAGTTGTCCTTGGAGGAACGCTTCGGCTTCGGTGCCGGTCACGAGAACCCGTGACCACAGCAGTGCTTCTCCAGCCAGGGTCGGTGTCGAATCGAGCATTGCCCATTACAGTATGCGCCAGCGTGCGAGTTCACGCCCTAATCTGAAGGCCGCCGATGAGCATGCAAACCGAATTGAACACCATCACGTCGACCATGAGTGAGCTCTCACTGCGGATTACGACGCTCGTCGAGTCCGAGGCTGACGCGTTGCCCGCTGACATCTATACCGAACTCGTCGCCGCTGAACGCACCGTGGGCGCGCTCCTTCGTCGCCTCAATCGGGTCGCCGGACGTATCACGTGACCGATGAACTGATGCCAGCGATCAACGGAGCTTGGAGAAGCCAGCGCGAACTGAGTGCTGAGCAGCGCCTCGACGTGTTGAATCTGCTGAATCGAACCGAGACGGAACTGGGCCGCGAGGCTCTCGACGAGAGTCGCCGGCGCATCGTCGTGCACGGATGGCCCGCCGAGCACTGGTTGCGTTACCGCGACGCGGGTCTCGCCCAGTACGCCATGGTCACCGGCACGCGACCAGCGCAGGTCGAGATGTGCGGTGGCGGCGTCGAAGGTGATCTGCTCCACGACCTGCTGGTCGAACACGCATCGCTCGATTGGTGGACCCGAGACGTTCAGGGTGACACCATTGCTTCTGGAAGGGTCATTCGAACCCTCCAGCTACTCCAAGTGGACCTGCCCGTCGAATGCTCGAAGGTCCCACCCGGTTCGACACTGCGCAACTTCGAGCCCGGTCGTGACGAGGCGTCGTGGTTGGAGCAGAACAACGCGGCCTTCGCCGACCATCCCGAACAGGGCGCCTGGACGCCGTCGGACCTCGACGAACGGATCCACGAACCCTGGTTCGACCCTTCGGGATTCTTGTTGCTCGACATCGACGGGCGACTCGCCGCCTCTTGTTGGACCAAGGTCCACGAGCTGCACCCCGACCGCTTTGGCGAGATCTACGTCATCTCGGTCCATCCCGACTTCCAGGGCCGCAGCCTCGGACGGTTCATGGTCACTCAGGGTCTGGACGTTCTTCGGCGCAAGGGCGTCTCGCGAGCCGTGCTGTTCGTGGACGCTTCCAACGAGAGCGCGAAATCCCTCTACCAATCAATCGGGTTCAACCTCGAGCGCGAAGATCGCCTGGTGCACTTCTCTCGTCGCTAATGACTGCCGACGAGTCGTCCAATTCCGTAGGTGACGGCTGCGGCCAATGCGGCGATGAGCAGTTGGCGGATCGCCCAGCGAACGATGCCGTTACGCGTCATCCATCCGATCACCCCACCAACGACGAGCGCGCCAACTGCTGCGAGTGCGATCGAAAGCCACACCTCGTTGCCCGAGGACGTGAACAACCAGGGCAACAACGGAAGCACCGCACCGAGCGAGAACGCAATGAGCGATGAAATGGCGGCGGCCCAAGGAGAGCCGGTCGCCGATGGGTCCACCCCCAACTCCTCACGAGCGTGCGTGCGCAGGGCCATCTCTGGATCGCGCATGAGATCGGTCGAGAGGCGGGTAGCCAACTCGTCTTCAATACCCTGGGCCATGAACAGCGCGCGCAGTTCGGCCATCTCGGCTTCGGGGTAGAGCTCAAGTGATTTGCGCTCGACATTGATCTCGTACTCGAGCAGCTCCTTGTGCGCCCGCATCGAGACGTACTCGCCACTCGCCATGGAGAAGCTGCCGGCGACCAGTCCGGCGAGGCCGGCGAGGCGAACCACTCCGTGGCCGGGATTCGCACCGGCGAATCCCAAGATCAGTGAGGCGTTGGTGACCAATCCATCGCTGACCCCGAAGATCGCGGCGCGAAACCAACCACTCTCAATCTGGCGGTGTTCTTCTTCGTGCGTGGCCAAAGACATGTGGTCAATCGTACTCTCGCTCACGGTGATCGTTCGGTGACAATTCGCCAAACGGTAGTGTTTGGACGGAGGTTCCCATGACCACACACGTCAGCAGCATCGCAGAATTGTCCACCCTCGTCGGGAGTCATCTCGGCTATTCCAACTACCAGATCGTCACCCAGGAGCAAGTCAACCTGTTCGCCGAATCCACTGGTGATCACCAGTGGATTCACGTAGACCCTGAACGGGCGAAGACTGGACCCTTTGGACAGACCATCGCTCACGGTTACCTGACCCTCTCA
>JABEUR010000061.1 GCA_013044405.1 Acidimicrobiaceae bacterium
CACGATCCAGCCGAGATTCCAATTCAATCTTCGTCATTCGAGTTGATTCGATCCGCTTCGGGGTTATCGAAATCAACTGACTCGCGATTGAAAGGGCCCGGTGTGTAGCGAGGATCGTTGACGGTCGCGCCCTGAAAGTTGCCGTGATATCCACGGGCGCTTGGACGCCTCTTCTCAAACATGATGTGGGCGAAGCGGTGGTACGCGACCGCCCACCAGGGCTGCGACGATGCAACCTCCGGTTCCTCGGGCCGAACGAAGTGCTCAGGAGTGTCCACGGAGTCCGCAGTCCTCGTTCTCGACCTTCGTGATGGCCGACCTTCGAGATTCGAGTGTCGACATCTTACGTTGCGGGCCCCACGTTGTCTCGCCGCTTCTTCCATGCTCGATGCACGGCGCCTGAGATGCCCATCGGAGCGAACAGCATGGTGGCAATAAGCAGTACACCGAAGATGATGCCGTTCAGTTGACTGGCGAAATTACCTTGGGGGTTCAGCCCAGTCTGGTTGGTGATCCAACTGATGACACTGGTCGAATAGGCGTAGATCAGTCCACCGATCAGGGCGCCGGGAATCGTGCCGATTCCCCCGATGACGACCAGCGAGAGAATGGTGACCGATAGGGCGAATGAATAGGTCGAGGGCGACACTGAATTATTGATCAGTGTCCAGAGCGCGCCTCCGAGGGCGGCGTACGACGACGAGACCATGAAGGCGATCACTCGCGTACGCGGGAGTGAGACGCCCACGAGTTCTGCGGCGACGTCGTTGTCACGAATCAAGCGCATTGCGCGACCAGTGCGACTGGCGAAGAGATTGGCCATGAAGAAGAATGCGACACCGGTGGTGACGATCGTGATGTCGGCGAGCCACATTGAGTTAGGAGTGAGCAGTGCTGTACCAGACGAAAAGAGACTAGTGATCCAGTGAGGAGGTGTCACGGCGCTCGGTAGCTGGAGTCCACCGTCACCCCCCGTCCAGGAGTTGAAAGAGCTGAGTATCGCTCCGAAAGCCACGGCAAAGGCCAACGTCATGCCCGCGAGATAGGGACCGCGAAGTCTGGTCGCCGGAAGGCCCAACAAGAGGCCGACCAGTGCTCCACTGACGACGGCGATCAGTAGTGAGATGACTATTGGTGTCGACGTGTGGTGATTGGCCCAGATGGCCATGGCGAAGGCACCGACTCCCATGAAGGCACTGTTGCCCAGCGAGATCTGACCGGAGGCGCCGGTCAGGAACGAGAGTCCGAGCAGCACGATCGACATGGCCGCGCCGGTGGCGAGATTGAAGTTCGTGGTGGCGGAGAAGAAGTAGGTTCCCAGAAGGCTGACGTCGACCAGTGCGACGGTCAGCGCGGCCCTCTTGACTACGGGATGGCTCTGCGTGAGTTCTGGAATGCGCGATATCGACACGCTCAGCACGAAGACCACGGCCATGAGCGACAAGACAACTCGCGACGACGTACTCGACGCGACGACCAGTGCAGCTGCGACGGCGAGCACGACGAGCGCACTGGTCACGAGGGACCGCCCACGAAGCATGCGTGTGTCCATCACACTCGCCTTGCAGTGCTCTTGGTGAATATCCCATTTGGTCGAATCATCAGCGAGACGATGAGAATTACCAGGGCGGTGAGAATAATCGCGTTGGAGTTGACGTAGTCCCCGACGAATTGGAGGATGATCCCGATGCCGACGCCCGCAACGATCGCCCCTACCGGACTCTCCAGTCCACCCACCGCGGCGGCGATGAATCCGAAAGCGAAGATTCCGTCCATCACTTGAGGGGTGAGTCCGGTGAAGAAGTTCGATGCGACCAGAATCGTGGTGATGGTTCCGACCCCGGTCGAGAGCACCCATCCCAGGGTCAGCATCCTTCCCACCCGTACACCGAGCAGTTTCGAAACCTCAGGTGCTAAGGCGGAGGCTCTCAGTTGCAGTCCGAGTTTGGTGAATCGAAAGAGGAGCGCGACCGCTGTCATGACGACCAGGGCTGTCACGATCTCGAAGACCGTGAAGTCGGAAAGGGCAAAGGGCTTGCCGCCGAGCTGCCAGTCAATTGACGAGAATGGGCTCGGCAGACCCCGCGGGAGCGTCGACCATATCGCCGCGGCCACTCCTTCGAGGACGATCAGGAAACCGACCATCACCACGATTGGATTGATCTCTGGCTTGCCGTAGAGTCCTCGTACGAGGACCCGTTCAGTCAGGCCACCAATCGCGAATCCTGCCAGCATTGCAATCGCCACGCACGGCCAGTAACTCAAGTGGTAGGACAGCAATCCCATGCCGAGATACGTTGCGAACATCGGCATCGCACCCTGGGCGAAGTTGAGGATTCCTGTCGAACGCCAAATCAGTACGAGGCTGAGAGCGACGAGCCCGTAGATCACGCCATTGGTCAGTCCGCTCAAAATGTCCGAGACGATGCGTGATGTGAGGAAGGGATCCATCAGCCGACCATGCCCAGGTAGTACTGGCGAAGGTTCACGTCATTGGCCACCACTCCAGCGGCATCGTTGGCGACGACGCTGCCGAGGTGAAGGACGACTGCTTGGTCCGAGATTCTCAGCGCGGAGGACGCGTTTTGCTCGACCAATATCACCGTGAGGTTGTTCGAGGCGCACAGTTCATGGATGGTCTGCATGAGTTGTGCGGTTACCAACGGTGCCAGACCCAACGATGGCTCGTCGAGCAAAAGCGCCGAAGGTTTGGCGATGAGCGCACGCGCCATCGCCAGCATCTGGCGTTCGCCGCCGGATAACTTCGCAGCGTGCTGACGCCTGCGCTCACCCAGGACCGGGAAGCACTCGTACTGCTCCTCCAATCCCTCACGCAGATTCACCTTGGCCATCATCGCGCCAAGTCGCAGGTTCTCCTCGACTGTGAATTCGCCGATCACGCCACGACCTTCGGGCACGTGGCCAACGCCAAGTCGGGCAATATCCTCGGGTCGTAGTCGCACCAGCGAGTGGTCGTTGAGCATGATTGTTCCACCGACCGGTGCCTTGAGTCCACTAATCGTGCGAAGAAGGGTGGTCTTGCCAGCGCCGTTCGAGCCGAGTACTGCGGTGATCTGGCCCGTTGGCGCCTCGAAGGTGACATCGCGAAGCGCTTGGACAGCCCCGAAGGAAACGCTCAGACCCTGGACCTTGATCACTGTTCGACTCCAAGGTATGCGGCAATGACGGCCTCGTCAGACCTCACCTGTTCGGGAGTTCCAGATGCGATCACTTCGCCGAAGTTGAGCACCACGAGTCGGTCGACCAGGGGCATGACGAAATCCATATCGTGCTCTACGAGAAGTACGCCCATCGTGCCTCTGAACTCCACGATGAGCGAGGAGAACTCTTCGAGCTCCGCCTCGTCGAGCCCGGATGCCGGCTCGTCGAGGAGGATCAGGGACGGATTGCACATCAGGGCTCGCGCTACGGAGACCTTCTTAGCAATGCCGTAGGGGATGGCGGAAGGGATCTGGGCCGCGTACTTCGTGATATCGAGTCGTTCGAGCATCGACAGCGCGTCTTGGCGCAGCCTCCGTTCGGCGCGCACCCCACGGGGCAGGGCTAGCAGGCTCGTGAAAAAGTTACCGTGAGCCCTGACCTGGGCACCGGCCATCACGTTCTCGAGGACGCTCAGGTGAGGGAAGAGTCCAACACCCTGCAAAGTCCGTGCAACTCCAGCACCCGCCAACTGACTCGGTCGCAGATTCGAATGTCCGGATTGGGGAAAACTTACGTGACCGCTCGATGGTCGAACGAAGCCGCATGCCACATTGAAGGCGGTGGTCTTGCCCGCACCATTTGGTCCAATCAGTCCAACGATCTCACCGCGAGCAACGCTGAAGGAGACATCGTTGAGTGCTCGCAGTCCTTCGAAGTGCACCGAGACACCTTCGAGGGCGAGTATCGGTGCACTGATGTCGGTGTCCATAGCCTTCCTAAAGTTACAGGTTGTCGGGTGGCCCCGAAGTCAATCGCTGCGCTGGTCGCTAGTTCCGAGGTCGCACCGGTCGAGTGCCTCGAGGTACTCGATCCAACTCGAGGTAGCGCGGAGTCGGTGCTCCACGGTGTCGCCGGACCAGACCGGGTCCTCTATCGTTGCAGGAAAGCACTGGAGATATATGGACAACCGACAGATAATCCTGGCTCAACGCCCTGTGGGAACCATCGACGAATCGACGACCTCGTTGGTGGAGAGCCCTCGTCCCACGTGTGGTCGTGACGAGGCCCTGGTCAAGGTTGCGATGTTGTCAATCGACCCCACGATTCGAACGTGGATGAACGACGCGCCCGGTTACCTGCCCCCGATTGGCATCGGAGAGGTGATCCGCGGCAGCGGCACCGGTGTGGTCGTCGAAACCAATTCGCCTCGCTATGAGGTGGGTGACATTGTTTTTGGAATGACGGGTTGGCAGGAGTGGGCGCTCGCTACGGAGCAGAATCGATTCTCGGTGGTTCCAGTGGGTTCGGGCCTCGACCTCGCGACCATGATGAACGTCACGGGCGTTACCGGTATCACGGCGTACTTTGGTTTGAATGACATCGGCAAGTTCCGATCCGGTGACGTCGTGGTCGTGTCAGGAGCGGCCGGGGCCACCGGTTCGGTGGCTGGACAGATTGCCAGGGCGGGTGGCGCATCGAAAGTGGTCGGAATCGCCGGTGGGAGCGAGAAATGTGCCGAGGTGATCGAGGAGTACGGATTCGACGACTGCCTCGACTATCGAACGGGGAACCTGCGTCAACGCCTGCGCGAGGCCTGTCCGAAGGGGATCGATCTCTACTTCGACAACGTGGGTGGCGAAATCCTTGATGCGGTATTAGCGAACATCGCGATGCATGCTCGGATCGTGCTTTGTGGCGCGATATCGCAGTACAACGTGATGGAAAAACCCCACGGTCTTTCCAATACGGCGATGCTGATCATGCGGCGGGCCCGCATGGAAGGATTCATCGTGCTGGACTACAGCGATCGATTCGTCGAGGCACAACTGGAACTGGCGTCGATGACCCTCGATGGGCGTTTGGCCCACCGCGAGCACCTGATCATGGGGCTAGAGAATGCGCCGGCAGCGTTGAATCTGCTCTTCAGTGGTGGCAATCATGGCAAGACTCTCGTGGTCCTCGACGAAAGCGTGCGACTTGCCTGAGCGGCCGCGGCCAGCCCTTTCACCGGGGCTGGCACCTCGCGTCATCGCGGTTCTCTTCAGTGCTGCGCTGGTCGCCGGCTTCGGTCAGTTCGGTGCAGTGGCTTCACTCAATGACGTGGCCCGCCACTTCGGCCATCCAGTCACTGGTCACTCGCTCCAGAGCGTCGTGGGACTCTCTGGATCGGTACTCGGGTTGGGGCTAGCGGTACTGCGCTTGGCTTCGCTTGCCTCGTTGCCGCTCACGTCGCTAGCGGACCGACACGGGCGCACCAAGGTACTGAGATCGTTCTTGCTGTTTGGACTCCTGGTCACCGCCGTGGCCTCATTGAGCCCGTCGTACTGGTTCTTCGTACTTTGTTTCGCGTTCGCCCGCCCCTTGCTTTCTGCCGCTTCCACGCTGGTGCAGGTGGTCACCGTCGAGCTCTCCAGCACCTCGCTGCGAATGCACCGCTTGGTCGTCATGTCCGCCGGCGCCGGGATTGGTGCAGGACTGTCAGCGGTCTTGCACGGACTGATCAGAGGGGCCAACTCGTTTCGGTGGCTGTTCGCCCTGGCCCTGGTACCAGCATTGCTGATCCCCCCGTTGATGAAACGGGTACCCGAACCTGAGAGACGAAGAGCCGAGACGCCCCTCGTACGTCTTGGCACGATACCGAGAGGCGTTCGCGGACGTCTGGGCATCGTGGCCGCGATCGCCTTCGCCATTGGCATGATCACCGGTCCTGCCAACGGTTTTGCATTCGTCTACGGCGAGGGAGTTCTCAAAATCAGCCCGCATTTCGTGGCAACGGTGGTCGCCCTCAGCGCCTTCACCGGGCTGGGCGGACTGTTGTTGAGCAGATGGCTTTCGAGATCGATTGGAAGGAGGTGGACGGTCGCGATCGGCGTCGTGTCTTCGGCACTCACTTCGGTATTCGCCTACAGCGGGGGCACCACGTCCTTCCTACTCGGTTACATGTCGGGCGTCGCCGCCGCAGGGTTATTGGCTCCAGCAGCCACGGCAATCAGCACTGAGATCTTCTCCCATGGATTTCGTGCCACCGCCGCTGGTTGGGTCGTCGTTGCCGGCGTGCTCGGAGCCACCGCGGGCCTCTTCTTGTTCGGCCTCATCGGCGATATCACTCACGTTTCGGGTGTGACCTCGTTGCGCCTGCCAGCGCTGTTGACTTTTTTGCCCTTGACGCCGACCATCTTGTTGCTCCAACGGCTACCTGAGAGTGCTCGAGCCGAACTTCACTGATCCCATCCAAGGTCGCACACGAGTGCGCGGTGGTCACTACCTCCGTCGCTGGCGGTTCCGCCCAAGGGGTGCCATGGTCCGCGCACCATCACGTGATCGATCTGGGAGTGGGGAAAGCGAGCGGGCCAGGTGCGCGCTCGGACCATGCTGCGCCAACCCGGAAGTAGGCACCTCAACAAGGGTCGCCAGCAGTTGAAATCTCCGGCGATCAGGACCGGTAGTTCTGGCTGGAGCGCCGCTGCAATGGCATTGATCCGACGATACTGGCGATACGAGCCGTGACTCAGGTGGGCGCCGTGTATCGCCAAGACGTAGAACGATCGGCCGTGATCGTTCAGTCTGGCGACAATGAGGGCTCGACGGACCTTCTCGCGAGGAAGTCGACCGAGCGATTCGACCCAAACCTCGTCGATGGCGTATCGGGTGAGCAGGGCGAGTCCCCACTGCCCGTGTTCGATGCCCTCGATGGTGCTACGCCGCGACCTCTGAGATCGGGTTAGCGAACGGTGCTCGTCGAAGTAGAGCCCGTGTTCGCCAGTAACGTGGGCGATCAGAGGCTGCCACGATTTTCCTCCTCGACCCGAGGTGACCCGCTGCGCGCTGGCCAACGGGGCGAACGTTCCGTCCATGGCGAGCCGTTCCTTCAACTCGACGTAGAAATCAATACCGTCATCGCCGCGCCAGAGTTCGGGCAGGACCAGCACATCGGCATCAAGACTGATGACGTGCTCGAGGACACGAGTGGGGCGACCCCATCCGTCGACTCCAGCGTGAAGGTTGAACGTCGCGACACGCACTACAAAACCCTACGCGGTTGCATCCTCGCGGTGTGGCAGGCTCTGGAAGTGGATTCTGTCAACGTTGCCTTTGGACATCGACTGTGGTGGGTCGACGCCTTCATCGGCGAAGCGGAGCGGGGTAATCCGGCGGTCGTGGTGCTGCTCGAGCGAGCGATGCAAGACCACGAACTTCAACAGATCGCCTTCGAGTTGGGAGTTTCGGAGACCGCTTTCGTTCGCCGGGTCGGGGACCAGTGGTCGCTGCGGTGGTTCACGCCGACGGTGGAGGTCGATCTCTGTGGTCACGCCACTTTGGCCACCTTGCACGTGTTGTTGACTGAGTTGGGGGTGCCTGGCGGCGAGTTCTATTTTCAGACTCGATCCGGGATTCTCTCGGGCCGTCGACTGAGCGACGGACTGTTGGCAGTGGACCTTCCACGCTCCTTCATCGAACCGCTCGACGCTTCAGTGCTTAACGACACGCTCGGACCGGTAAGCGAGGTCTATCAAGCCGGTCCCCAGAGCGTCTTGGCAGTGGTTGAAGACTATGACGCGCTGTGCGGTCTCTCGGTGGACCCAATG
Source organism: Acidimicrobiaceae bacterium (assembly GCA_013044405.1). Classification (GTDB taxonomy): domain Bacteria; phylum Actinomycetota; class Acidimicrobiia; order Acidimicrobiales; family RAAP-2; genus RAAP-2. The sequence goes on from JABEUR010000061.1 coordinate 7,749, forward strand.
AGTCTCTTTCTCGTTCCGAGTTCGATGGTCATCGCGGCGTGCCATGGCGGGCCGGGTGTCGACGTGTCGATTCGGGTCTTCGCGCCCAGACTGGGACTCGCGGAGGACCACGTCACCGGCAGCGCGATGTGCGCCGTGGCACCTTGGTGGGTCGAGAAGGTCGGTTCGCCGACGGTTTCCGTGCGTCAGGCGTCGACGCGAGGTGGGGTCATGTTCGCTCGCCTCTTCGAACGAAACGTCGAGGTTGCGGGTATGGCGCGCACCTTCTTCGGTGGCGATCTACGCGCATGACCAGGGATCAACTCGGTCCGGGTCCACTTTCGCGGGTTCGTCGTTTGCCCAAAAAAGCCGCGTACGACTCGAAGACCATCTACTCGATCTTGGACGAAGCCCGATTCTGTCACGTGTCGGGGATCGTGAACGGGCGCGCGATGGCCTTGCCGACGCTGCACGCGCGCGAAGGTGACGTGCTCTATCTGCACGGCAGCCAGTCAAATGCCTTGATGCGTTCCATCGTCGAGCGCGGCGAGGCGAGCATCACCGTCACCCTCTATGACGGGCTCCGACTCGCTCGAAGTGGCTTCGAATCCTCGGTCGCGTATCGCTCGGCGGTAGTGTTCGGCGCGGTCAGTATCGTTGATGACCCCCAAGAGAAATTACGGATTCTCGAGACCTTCGTCGATGCCGTCCTGCCGGGTCGTTCGCAAGAAGTGCGCAGTACGAGTGAGCAGGAGCTTCGTTTGACCTTAGTGGTCGCGGTTTCGATTGACGAAGCTTCGGCCAAGGTCTCAGCCGGTCCAACCGATGACCCCGAGGAGGACCTCGAACTACCGATCTGGAGCGGAACCGTACCGGCGCGCCTCGTCTTCGAAGCACCGATTCCAACTCGAAACGGGGCAATGGTGACAGGCGACATCGAACTGCCTGGCTCCGTGCGGGCGCTGCTCGAACGTTCGTAATGCTTCTCGATGACCTGACTCGAACCCTGGCATCGATCGATCCCGTCGACGCCCGCGAGGAGCATTCGATTGCCCTGACCCTCGATCGCCTGACGTGGAATGACGACCCGTTCGACGAGTTCGGTGACGACCACCACCTCACCGCATCGGCATTCATCATCTCCTCACGTGGAGTCATCTTGCACCGACATCGGCGTCTGGGCATCTGGGTCCAACCTGGTGGCCACATCGATCCGGGAGAGAGTCCGTCGGATGCGGCGGTGCGCGAGTCGCTTGAAGAGACCGGTCTGGTGGCGCGACACGTGGATCCCGAGCTTCTCTTTCACGTCGACGTGCACCCTGGTCCTCGAGGACACACGCACTACGACTTACGCTTTGTGCTCACGGCCGAACCGATCGAACCGACACCGGCGCCGGGAGAGAGCACCGAGGTCTACTGGTTCGATTTCGTGGCTGCTCGCGAACGTTGCGAGCCGGGACTGGTCGCGGCGTTGGTCAAACTCAGCGGACTTGCGCTGTCCTGACGTGTCAGACTTGAAGGGTGAGTGAGTCTGAGGCGCTACGCGCTTTGATGGAAGCAGACCGTTGGATCGAGCGGGTGAGTGGCCAGCGCAGTCATTTGCCAGAGATTAGAGAGCTGGGCGAAGTCGAGGCCGAGATGAGATCGCTCCTGAAGTCGCTGCAGGAGGCGCAGGCCGCCCAGACCCCCGTGCGCACGGCTTACGAGGACAGCGCCGCCGAGGCGGGTCGTCTCGAAAAGCGCGTCGAGGACCTCGAGCAGGCGTTGAACTCGACAACCGCCAGCGCTCGTGATTTGGCCGCAATCCATAGTGAACTCGACCACGTCCGTGAGCTGTTGTCCAAAGTCGAGGACCGAGAACTCGACCTCTTGCTCGAGGTCGAACCTCTCGACCAGCTCGTCCAGGCGATCAAGAGTCAGGCTCAACCCGTAGTGGCGCGCCGGACCGCTCTACAGAGCGAGATCACCGAGTTGCAGTCGTCTCTCGATGAAGAGCTCGTCGCACTACGTGCTGCGCGTCGGGAGCGGGCGAGTGCATTGTCGAGCGACCTCTTGGCGCGCTACGACGCGGCGCTGATCCGGGCCGGCGGTTCGGGAGCCGCCCAAGTCGACGCGGGGCGCTGCGACGGGTGTCGTATTGCGTTGTCGCCGCTCGATCTCGACCGCTGGAAGGGGTTGTCGCCGGGGACGTTCATGGCGTGTCCCGAGTGCGGAAGGTTGCTGCTGCAGTGATCATTCTGATTCGCCACGGCCAGACCACGTCGAATGCGAGCAACCTGCTCGTCGGGCGCGGCGACCCGGCACTCACCGAATTGGGCGAGCGTCAGGCTCGCGCTCTGGCGCCGTTTTTGACCAACGTCACCGAGGTCTGGTGCTCTCCATTGCGCCGAGCTCGTGAGACGGCGCGACTCGCCGTCCCGCACCTCGCGGCCATCGTGCGCGAACCCTTCATTGAAGTTGACTACGGAAGTCTCGATGGTCAGCCCCTCGACACCGTCAGCGCCGAGCAGTGGCGCAGCTTCGAGCGGGACCACGAGCTGGTTTTTGGTGGGGGCGAGTCACTCGCCGACGTTGATGCGAGGGTGCACGCAGAACTCGACCGTTTGCTGGCCGACGAGGGCAGTCTCCTGCATACGCGCGATCGCCACCTGGCAATCGTGAGTCACGTCTCTCCCATCAAGTCGGCGATGGTCTGGGCGCTGGGAGTGACCACGTCGACCGTGTGGCGAATGCAGCTGAGCAACGGATCGCTGACCACGATCACGACGAGGATGGCGACCCCGGCGTTGTTGCACTACAACGTCGTTCCTCGACTCGACTGATCAGTGCAGCGCCACCGCCAAGGCTGCGAAGTGAAGGCCGGCCCCAACCAGCGTGAAGGCGTGGAACAGCTCGTGGTAACCGAATACCCTCGGTGACAACTTGGGTCGCTTGGCCCCGTACGCAACGGCACCGAGTGAGTAGGCCAGGCCACCGGCCACGACGAGAGAGAAGCACAGTGCCCCGCCGCCGCGATAGATCTGGGGCATCACCGTAACTGCCGCCCAGCCAACGACCAGGTAGGGCAGGGTATTTGCCCATTTCGGGGTATCGAGGGCTAACTGACGAATGGCCACTCCCACCACGGCACCCGATCCGATGACGATCATCAGCACCAAGCGGATCGTGCCGTGCATGGTGAGGCCGGCAATGGCCAAATAGGTTCCGGTGATGGCGAAGAAGATCGTTGAGTGGTCGGCTCGTCGCCACGCCCGGCGACCGGCGGGCGACCACTGGATTCGGTGGAAGAGAGCGCTGGTGATCATCATGGCTTCGACGCCGAAGAGGTAGCACAAGACCCAGCCAACCTGGGCCCACGAATGGGCTCGGATGAACAAGATGGGCGAGAAGATGGCGAGGAGTATTGCGCCAATCACGTGGAGCCAACCTCGAAAGAGAGGCTTGACGTGAGTCGGTGATGTATCGATGGACGAAACCTTGGCACTCACGTCTCCACCATAGATTGTGGCGACGTTCACCAGATCGGTTGCTCATACACAGAGTGGCCCGTCCGCTTCGCTATGGAGAACGGACGGGCCCTCGATGTTTGGCCCCCCCAGCCAATGAGTTAAAAAATACATCCTCATCCACCACTAACCTGTATCAAGAAGCACGCAAACATAGGTTTGTGAGCAATTTCACATGGGGGTTCAGCGTGGAACGTCGTTTATTGGGTCAAGGTTTGGTCGTCTCCCAGCAGGGACTTGGTTGCATGGGAATGAGTGAGTTCTATGGAGTTGGAGACGACGAGGAGTCGGTTCTCACCATCCACGAAGCGCTCGACAGGGGAGTGAACTTTCTCGACACCGCAGACATGTACGGTCCCTTCAAGAATGAGGAACTGGTCGCACGCGCGATCAAGAATCGTCGTGATGAGGTGGTACTGGCAACCAAGTTCGGAAATCAACGTGGTGAGGACGGTTCCTTTATCGGCATCAATGGCAGTCCCGAGTACGTCCTGAAGGCGTGTGATGATTCACTGCGCCGTTTGGGTGTCAATCACATAGATCTCTACTACCAGCACCGCGTCGATCGAAGTGTGCCGATCGAAGAGACCTGGGGGGCCATGCATTCTTTGGTAGAAGCAGGCAAGGTCAGATACTTGGGAATCTCGGAGGCCTCTTCAGCGACGATTGAGCGGGCCCACGCGGTACATCCGGTGACCGCGCTCCAGAGCGAATATTCGCTCTGGAGTCGAGACCCCGAGGACGGAGTCCTCGAGACCTGTCGGCGCTTGGGTATCGGCTTCGTCGCCTACAGCCCCCTCGGCCGCGGTTTCCTCACGAGTGAGTCATCGAAGTTGGGTGGTGCCGAACGAGACTATCGAAAGAGTCAGCCGCGTTTCTCGGGAGAAGCGTTTGAGCACAATCTCCAGCTGGTCGAGAATCTAGAGCGGATTGCCTCGGAAAAAGGGGTCAGCACGGCTCAGTTGGCGCTCTCGTGGGTTCTCGCCCAGGGGAATGACATCGTGCCGATCCCGGGAACGAAGCGGCGCACGTGGCTGCGAGACAACATCGCCGCGAGTTCGATGGTGCTCACTGAGGATGAGATCTCTGCTATTGAAGCCGCGGTGCCACGTCAGGCGGTGCTCGGTGATCGCTATCACGCTCAGGGCATGACCACCATCAATGGCTGAGCGGGTCCAGAGTGGTGTGCGCGAGGACCATCGTTTGGTGGCACCAATCGATGACCTGGGGGTCGTGGGTGGCGATGATGAAACTTGCTTGGGTCTTGGCCAGGACGTCGAGGACGAGTTTGGTCTCGAGTGAACCGAGCGCGCTGGTGGGTTCGTCGAGGAGGTAGACCACGGGTTCGCCAGCGAGGGCGCGGACCACGGCGACTCGCTCGGTCTCGCCACGAGAGAGATTCTCCCAGCGAGTGGTCGGCTCGGCCGCTATATGCAGTTGTCGTAGGTCCTCGAGGGGGTCACGTCGAGACGCTCGTCCTAGTGCGATGACGTCAATGGCGAAGCCCCTCATGAGTCCCGGCTCACTAGGAACGTAGGCCATTCGGTTGCGTAGTTGGACTTCGTCGATCTCTTCGACTCGGGTGTCACCGATCCAGATGGCGCCTGAAGTGGGAGCTTCGAGATTGGCGATCAAGCGCAAGAGCGCCGACTTACCTGCGCCGGAGACTCCCGTGATGGCCAATCGACGTCCCGGAGCCAGCGTGAGTGTCGCCCCGTTGATCAACACACGTCCCGCCAGCTCGAAGGTGACCTCTTCGAGGCGTATCGTGGCGTCGATTGGCCAGTCTCGGCGGCCACGCTGACGAGGGTCATCGAGTTCTTCGAGACGCTCAGCCGCCGCACTGACGGCGATCGCCGTGTCCAGTCCGGCGCGCAAGATCGCAAACGACTCGACGTTCGAGATCGCCAGCATTCCGGCGACCACGATCCAAACGGGAGAGCTCGCTGGTCGAAAGTCCATTCCGGCCAGGGATACCATCGCGACCAGCGGACCGATGATATTGGCGACGCGTTGAAGTTGGTCAGATCGAGCTTCGGCGGAACGAAGTCGTGACGTCGTAGCGTCAGAACGTTGCTGCACGTACTCAATGCGGCCGAGCCGACTCAGTTCTGGTGTGACGCGACTCAGTTCGACGAGTTCTCCGCGATAGTGTCCGCGTGCCGATCGCAGTGCACGGTCGGCACGCAACAGGGGCTCGAAGCTGAGCGCCAGGGCGATGAATCCGGCCAGTTGAGCCAGGGCCATGATGAGGACGACGACCCACCAACGTCCGTGAGGGGCGAGGAGGGCCACGGTAGCGTCGCCCAAGAGCATCACGAACGACGACGTGCTCACCGGGATGGCACAACGCAGCCACAGGTCCTGCAGTTCATCGGTGTCGCGCAGCGCCCGTTCCAGGAGATCTCCCGAGCGGTAGCGGCGCCACTGCGAGTAATCAAGGCCACCGATGACCTCAACGAGCCAGCGCCGCCAGACGGTCACCGCTTCGAATCCGAGGCGGTGTGAACTCATACGCTCGGCGAATCGCAATGGTGAGCGAAGAAAAGCGAACAGTTCGATCACGATGAGCGCACCAAGTACGGCCTGGAGTCCCGGGCGAGAGGCACTGGCCACCAGCAGCGCGACTGCCCCGACCACGAGCGCGACGTTGGTCAACGATGCCACCAGGCCGGCGGCCAGGGCGGCCCAAAGATCGTGCGCGGGTGGTCGAGCGCGGCGCAACCATCGTAGGAGGCGTCGCAGGTCGCCCTTCATTCGGTGACCTCGACGTGCTGAAAGAAAGTGGTGAGGATTGGGTCGTCCACGCTCGCCTCGACAATCGCGAGCGTGGTGATGCCTTCAAGGGTTCCACGCACGATTTCTCGAGCGTTGTGGTCCAGCACACCGGCGACGTCATCGAGGAACAAGATCACCGGATCGGCCAGTAAAGCACGAGCGATAGCGAGGCGTACCCTCTCGCCGGTGCTCAATCCGCGGCCATCACCGAGCAGTGGCGCATCGAGGTCGAGGAACCTCGGACCAGTCAGCCCAAGGGAATCGAGTGTTTGGCGAAGGCGCGACTCATCGATAGTGGCGTCGAGCACGAGGTTCTCTCGCAGCGATCCTGATAGCAGGGAGCTGTCGACACTGATGTATCCAACGGGCCGGTCAGTGCGAACCAATGAGCCGCTCTTGG
>JABEUR010000062.1 GCA_013044405.1 Acidimicrobiaceae bacterium
AATCACCGGAGTTGAACAGCGCGCCGTGATGGAGGCGGCCGAGTTCGCCGGCGCGCGCAAAGCGTACATAATCGAAGAACCGATGGCCGCGGCCATCGGGGCTGGATTGCCAATCCATGAGCCGACCGGCAACATGGTCGTCGACATCGGTGGGGGAACGACGGAGGTGGCCGTCATCTCGCTCGGAGGAATCGTCACGAGTCAGTCAATCCGTGTTGGTGGTGATGAACTCGACGAAGCTCTCATCGCGTTCGTGAAGAAGGAGTTCCAGCTCGCTCTCGGAGAGCGAACCGCTGAGGAGATCAAGATCCAGCTCGGCTCCGCTTTTCCTCTCGAGCAAGAACTTCGTGCCGAGATCCGTGGCCGTGACTTGGTGACCGGTCTGCCAAAGACGGTGATCATTTCGACCGAGCAGATTCGTAAAGCCATGGAGGAGCCCGTGCAGGCGATTGTCGACGCGGTGAAGGTCACCCTGGACCGCACACCGCCGGAACTCTCTTCTGACCTGATGGAACAGGGTATCGTCCTCACGGGTGGGGGAGCGCTCCTGGCCGGCATCGCCGCACGGCTCGAGTCCGAGACCAACATGCCGATCATTGTGGCCAACGACCCGCTTAATTGCGTGGCGCTGGGCAGTGGAATGTGTTTGGAAGAACTCGACGTTTTTTCTCGCATGCTGAAGACCAGCCCTTCTCGCTAACACGTGGCGACCGATCGTTCGAGGCGCCGAAGCATTACGGTGGCCGCTGGCGTCAGCGCACTGCTCGTGGTGCTCTACATCACCGGCGGAGTCGTCTCAGGACTTCGGGGCACCGCAAACCTCGTGGTCGCCCCGTTCAGTTGGGCGATTGACGCCGTCGCCAAACCAATCGGTCACATGTTGTCGGGTTCGGTCAACTACAGCGACGTCGTGGCCCAGAATCAGAAGCTCCGCTACCAATTGGGTCAAGCACAGCTGCGAGCGAACGAGGGCTGGGCGCTGGCCCGTCAGCTCCAAGAGATGACGACATCATTGAATGTCCCGTTCATCGGATCACTCCCGACGGTGAGTGCGCAGGTTACGGCAATCTCACCAACCAATTTCGCCGCGACCATCGACATCTCCAAGGGACGTGACAACGGTGTCCTGGTTGGTATGCCGGTCGTGGCCAATGGCGGGCTGATCGGCGCCGTGGTTGCTACGACGCCCCACGGCGCCACGGTTCGACTGATCACCGACGTCAATTCCTCGATAGGGGTCACGTACGGAACGTCTTCTACGTCGCTGGTGATCAGTGGCGAAGGAGTCAACAATGGCCTCGGGGCAACGGCAGTACCGCTGAACACGTCACTCAATCCGGGAACACTCCTGTTCACCGACGGACTGTCTGGGGCTCTCTTCCCTCCGGGAATACCTGTAGCGACGGTCAGTCGCGTGACGTTGACCCCGGGGGCGGCGACCTTCAACCTTTCGCTCAAACCTGTCGCCGACCTCGCGCACGTGATGTACCTCGACGTAGTGCTCTGGGAGCCTTCGACGTGAGAAGAGCCCTGGTACCGATCACCCTGGTGACCCTCGCACTGGTCGGTGTACAACTCTCGATCTTCTCGAGCCTTCGCTTTTCTGGCGTGGTGGTGATGATCGTATGGCTCTGGCCACTGGTCGTTGGACTCGCGGGACTCACCTCACTCTCCATCTGGACAGCGGTGATCAGTGGTGTCTTCTTCGATACCCATTCGATGTCGCCCTTTGGACTCACTGCCGTGGTCGGAGTGGCACTCGCCTACAGTGCTTCTCGTCTGGGCAAGGAGGGGGTGGGCGACTTGGACTCCGCGGCGTGGTGGGTGACACCCGCGATTGCTGCGGTAGGCGGTTTCTTGGCTCCAGTGCTCTATGTGGTGGGTGGATTCTTCGAACTCAGTTTCTCACTGGGGAAGTCAAGCCTGGTGCAGACGATGGTCGTCAACGCGCTGGCCTTCGCAGTGCTGTCGCGGCCACTCTCTCGGGTGGCCCGATTGGCCGGCGGCTTCGCAGCGCGGGCTCGTCGATGAAGGGTTCGTGGAGGGATCGTCCGACAGGGTCGTGGTTCTCGCGACTTTGGAGGCCGTGGGTCTCGATTAACCCTTTTCGGGGTCGAGGACGCTCGATCAATGAGCCAAAGCCGGTGGGTATCCGTGACCTCGTGGCATCGCCCGACCAGGTCAGGGCCCGTCCCGAACGGCGCTGGATGGTGATCGGAGGTTTCTTTCTCATCCTCTTCGCGCTACTGATCTTTCGGCTCTTCATGCTCCAGATTCTCAACTACAAGGCGTCGGTCGCTACGGTGCAGTCGAATTCACTTCGCGTCAGCACGATCCCGGCACCTCGAGGGCTGATCCTGGACCGAACAGGTCAGGCGATGGTGACCAATGTCACCACGGTCGAGATTCGACTCTCTCGTGCCGAAGCAGCGCTCAATCCGACCATCAAAGGTTCACTCGCTTCCTTGACGGGGCTCAGCGTCAAGCAGATCAACGCCGACCTGTCGAACGTTCAATACGATCCGTACCAACCCGCACCGATCATGAACAATGCGCCCGCGACGGTGGTGGAGTACATCAAACTCCATCCCAGCGAGTTCCCTGGCGTCTCGGTGCTCAACGTCGCCACCAGAAGCTATCCCCTCGGAGGCAACGTCGGGTCCCAGATCCTCGGCTACGTGGGCCCCATTACCGGGGCCGAGATCGCCGCCAGTCCGAATCAGGGATATCAGACCGATTCGGTGATTGGAAAGACCGGCATCGAGTCCTTCTACGAGAAGTATTTGCGAGGTCACGACGGCACCAGCACCTTGGAGGTCGACGCCTTTGGCAATGTGGTCCGCTCGGCCCAGACCACGGCGCCCAGGGTTGGAGATTCCGTCGTTCTCAACATCGACCAGGGTCTGCAAAAGGCCCTTGACGGCTATCTCGCGCGAGACATCTTGGCGCTGAGACAGTCGATCGACCCGACTTCGGGAATACGTCCGAAGGCTCCAAACGGGGCGGCCATCGTGATCGATCCCACTACGGGTGCGGTGCTGGCGATGTCGAGCTATCCCTCTTACAACCTCACCTCATTCGTGAACGGACTCTCGAACAGTCTTTTTCAGAAGTTACTCAAGGAGGGCGCGTTCAACAACTTCGCCATCCAAGGGTTGTACACCCCGGGGAGCACGTTCAAACTGATCTCGGCGACCGCGCAACTCCAGACAGGAGTGCTCTCGTCAACGGCGCTGGTCGATGATACGGGCATCTATAAGGTGCCAAACTGCTTCCAGGGTGGCCACGGATGTCTGTTTCACGACGCTGACGCCGCGGGGTCTGGTTGGATCAATCTCTCGCAGGCACTCACTCGCTCGTCGGACTACTACTTCTACAACCTGGGCTACCTGTTCTGGTCCCAGACCTCGAAGTACGGCCTGACCCCGATTCAGAACGTCGCGACCAAGTATGGACTTGACCAGTACACGCAGGTCGACTTACCGAACGAGGTTCATGGTCGGGTGGACTCGCCCGCGGTTCGCAAGTTGCTCCACGCCCAAGACCCCAAGGCCTTTCCCAACGTCGCTTGGTACACCGGTGACAATTTGGAGATGGCGTTCGGGCAGGGCACGACTGCGGTGACACCTATTGAAATGGCCGACGCCTACGCGACTTTCGCCAACGGCGGAACCCTCTACGCGCCTGAAGTCGCCGCGGCCGTGGTGAGCGCCCACGGTAAGGTGGTCGTTCGATATACGCCCCGGGTCCTTGGACACGTCAATCTCCCGGCCAGCATCCGTGATCCGATCCTCCAGGGTCTGACCGGAGTCGTGGAGAATCCCGCCGGCACGGCCTACTACCCATTTCACCAATACATCAACTTCTCTCTGGCCAGGTTCCCCATCGCCGGCAAAACCGGCACAGCCAGCAATGCCCCCGGACTGGAACCCAATTCGTGGTTCGTGGGATTCGGACCGACGTATAGACCCAAGTATGTGATCTTGTGTGTCATTGGCCAGGGTGGATATGGTTCCAACGGAGCGGCGCCGGTGGTGGCTCAGGCGTTTGACTATCTCGTCGCCCATCCGTTGAAGCCAGTCAATCTCAAGCCTCAACTGGTTGCCCCTTCGTCTCCGACGACCACATCTGGCCATTCGCACGGCTCCGCAACGACCACATCGACTACGACTTCGACGAATAAGTTGGGCTGAGCAGGCGCGCGGAGTAACCTTTGGGGCGTAGGTCGTTTTTGCGCACAGGGTGCAGGACGCGAAAAGAACGCAGTGGTGGCGCAGCGAGTAGGAGTTCCGCCCCCGAAAGCATGAAGGACGCAACGTGGTAGTGGGCAGTTCATTAACCCTCATCATCGCCCTCATCGTCCTGTCTCTTGGCGTCATCTTTCGTCATGGAATCTCTGTCAACCCTCAAGTCGTCGTGATGCTTCGTACGCGCGTGGCGCCCGGTATTAGTAGTGCGGTGCACTACACCCTCATCCCCAAGAACTCAAGGAGTACCCGTCGTGAGCGACGAATCCACCAATCAGCCCCAATCATCATCTAGCCCTCGAATCGGCGATACCCGTCCCGCTCCCCAGATCGGCGATACCCGACCCGGAGCTCCGTCGACGAGTCCCCAGCGTCAGCCTGGAGACACCGGCGTTGGTCAAGGGCATAGCGTCCCGGGCCCACAGGGTGGGCAAGGCGGCGGCAATCGTCGCCGCCGTGGTGGGCGAGGACGGGGTGGCCAAGGCAGCGGTTCTCAGGGCAACCAACCCCGTCCGCAACCTCGTTACAGTGAAGCCCCCGTTGAGGCCTCCGCTCCGGAAGCCGCCAACGGCGACAACCAACGTTCACCTCGACTCAAGCGCCGCCGTGGTGGCGAGCGCCGCACCCGGGCCCAGGGGCGCTACCTGATGTGTGTGCACACATCCAATGCCGCTACTCACATCGCTACCCTTGAAGGTCGCACGATGGTCGAATACACCGTGGCCAAGGCAGCTGACGAGACCAATCAGATCGACGGGAACATCTACGTCGGTCGTATTCAGAACGTCTTGCCGGGCATGGAGCTCGCTTTCGTGGACATTGGAATCCCGAAGAATGCCGTGCTCTATCGCGGGGACATCTCCTTTGACCGTGACGATCTGGAGTCGTCCTCGAGCGACAAGCGAATCGAACAGATGATTCGATCAGGCCAGACCATCATCTGTCAGGTCACCAAGAACGCCATCGGGGCCAAGGGGGCCCGCTTGACCCAAGAGGTGTCGCTTCCCGGTCGTTTCGCGGTCCTCGTGCCCAATTCTGCGACCATCGGCATCTCCAAGCGACTGCCCGATGGAGAACGTCGGCGCCTACGCAAGATCATCGACGAGGTGAAGCCCGAACGTCATGGCATCATCATCCGAACCGCGGCTGAGGGTGTGACCGCAGACGATTTGGCCCGAGACGTTGCTTCGCTGTGCGAGAAGTGGGCGGCCATCGAGGCTGAAGTCGCGAAGTCCAATCAACCTCGGCTCATCTATCGAGACCTGGACCTTGCGGTTCGAGTACTGCGCGAGGAGTTGAACGACGACTATCGAGGGGTCTTGATCGACGACCGCGATCTGTACGAAAAGGTTCGTGAGTACGTGTTGGCGGTCAATCCCGAACTGGCGGATCGGATTGAGTATTACGACCGCGCAAACGAGGAACTTCCGTTGTTTGAGCGGTACTTCGTTCATGAACAGCTCCACCGGGCCCTGGACCGCAAGGTCTTTCTTCCGTCGGGCGGATCGCTCATCATCGAACGAACCGAGGCGCTCACCGTGGTGGACGTGAACACCGGAAAGAACGTCGGCACGACCAATCTGGAAGAGACCGTGTTTCGAAACAACCTCGAAGCGGCCGAGGAAGTCGCGCGTCAGCTGCGCTTGCGAGATATCGGTGGAATCATTGTCATCGACTTCATTGACATGGAGTCAAAAGTCAATCGAGAAGCGGTCGCGTCCGCACTGCGTCAAGCCCTTTCGAGGGACAAAACCCGCACCCAGGTCTTTGACATCTCCGAGCTTGGATTGGTCGAAATGACGCGAAAGCGGGTCAACGAAGGACTCTTGGAGTCTGTATCGAGCATTTGCGCGGTCTGTGATGGACGCGGATTCGTCGTCGAGACCGGACTGTAAGTCGCGTCAGCCCGCGCGGGTCGGCTAGTATGGAAACCTTATGTACGCCGTCATCCGAGTAGGTACCTCCCAAGAACGCGTCACCGAGGGCCAAGTGGTCCGCGTGGACCTGCGATCCGAAGCGAAGGACACCGAAATCCAGTTCGAACCCGTTTTACTCGTCGATGGAGACTCGGTTGTCGCCGGTCCCGCCTTGAAGGGCGCAATCGTCACGGCTAAAGTCCTCGACCACGATGGTCGCGGGCCGAAGATTCGTGCTCTGACCTATAAAGCGAAGTCCATCCAGCGAAAGCGTTGGGGCCATCGCCAGCACTATTCGAATGTCGAGATCACCAAGATCTCGGCCAAGGCCTAAGGAGAATCGATGTCCAAGACCAAAGGTGGCGGTTCGACACGCAACGGTCGCGATTCCAATGCACAACGCCTGGGCGTCAAGACCTTCGACGGCACGGCGGTGAAGACGGGCAGCATCATTATTCGCCAACGCGGCACGCTGTTCCATCCTGGACGAAACGTCGGGATCGGCAAAGATGACACGTTGTTCGCCCTCGCCGAGGGGACCGTAAAGTTTGGCTTCCGAGGCGGTCGCAAACTGGTGGACGTCCTCGTTGACTGATTTTTCGTCGTACCAGCAAGAAACCCCCGGGCAAAAGCCCGGGGGTTTCTTGCTGGTACGCGGACTACAGACCCTTGACTGCCTTCTTGAACGTTGAGCCAATGGAGACCTTGGGGGCCTTTGAGGCCTTCACCTGAATGGCTTCTCCCGTCTGAGGGTTTCTTGCGGTGCGAGCCTTTCGTTGCACCTGTTCGAATGACAAGAAGCCCGAAAGCACGATCTTCTCGCCCTTAGACACGTTGCTCACGACGACGTCTTCAAAGGCCTTGAGAACCTCAGCTACCGTGCTCTTGGTCGCGCCACTCTCGGCAACAATTGCTTCTACCAACTCGGCCTTGTTCACCGGTCGACTCCTTACTCTTCGTTGAAACGGACTGGGAGTGTTCCCAGCAACCCCTGTCATCTTTACCGCAAAAAGCAAGGAATATATGGATTTCTACTAAGTTTTCAAGGACCGGGCCGTCATCAAATTGTCATAATCGCTGTTCAGGGGTCGTTTCGACCATGGGTCCGTTTCGGACATCGAGATTAGGGACTCTACGATTGGTTCATGGACCATTTCGATCGCCCAAAACTAGCCAATTTGCTTGAATTAGAACGCCTCGCCTACGTCAAGCGACACGAGACTTCACGCCAACTCTTCGAGCGGGCTGACCACCTCTTCGCCCGGGTGCCGATGACGTGGATGAACAAATGGGCAGGTGGTTTCCCCCTGGGCTTCTCGCAGGCGCGCGGAGCACTGATCACCGACCTTGACGGACACGAACTCATCGACTTCGCCCTTGGCGATACGGGCGCCATGGCCGGGCACTCTCCAGCCGCTTTGGTTGAGGCCATGCAACAGCGCCTGGGAACGCACGGAGGGGTTACGACGATGTTGACCAACGAGGACGCCGAATGGGTGGCTGCGGAGATGACCCGTCGCTTCGGGTTGTCCAAATGGTCGTTTAGTCTGTCGGCGACCGATGCCAACCGCTGGCTGTTACGACTGGTGCGCCTGGCGACCGGACGGTCCAAGATCCTCGTTTTCTCATACTCCTATCACGGCTCCGTGGACGAGACGTTCGTGGTGATCGATCGAGAGGGACGCAGCGTTTCGCGCCCCGGGAACGTGGCTCCCGCCGTTGACCCGACGACCACGACGCGAGTCGTCGAGTTCAATGACCTAGAGGCCCTCGAACGTGAGCTCGCCTTTGGGGACGTCGCGGCGGTATTGACCGAGCCGGCGATGACCAACATCGGCATTGTCTTGCCCCAACCGGGTTTCCTCGAGGGGGTGCGCGACGCGTGTGACCGGAGCGGAACGCTGCTGATCTTGGACGAGACGCACACCTTCTCCGCCGGACCCGGTGGTTGTACGCAGCGTTACCACTTGCGACCCGACGCGATCACGATCGGTAAGTCGTTGGGTGGCGGAGTACCTTGTGGCGCCTACGGTCTCAGCGAGGACTTGGCTGAACGGGTGCTGGTAAGCGTCGCTCGGGGAGCCGACATTGCTGATGTTGGCGGAGTTGGGGGCACCTTGGCCGGAAACGCAATGAGTCTCGCGGCGATGAGGGCAGTACTCGGTGAGGTCCTCACCGACGAGGCATTCGAAGCCATGGAGCAGCTCGCCACCTCCTTCGCCAGCGGCGTCCAGGCCACAATCGATCGTTACGCCCTGCCGTGGTCGGTCAATCAGCTGGGCGCTCGCTGTGAGTACCGGTTTGCCAATCCGGCCCCGCGCAGTGGTGGCGAGTCCGAAAGAAGTTCGGACGCCCAGCTCGAGGACTTTCTGCACCTGTACTGCGTCAATCGAGGCGTGTTGATCACGCCATTTCACAACATGGCACTCATGTGCCCCGCGACGACCATCGACCACGTCGAGCACCATCAATCGGTGTTCGATGAAGCGGTGGCAGTACTGACGAACTAGCCCCCAAGGTTGACTCAGGGGCCCCGTAGGATGGGCTCGTGTCCTCATTCGTAGATTCTGCCCAACTGCACGCCAAGGCGGGCGATGGCGGCGCCGGATGCGTGAGTTTTCGCCGCGAGGCGCACGTTGCCAAGGGCGGTCCCGACGGGGGTGACGGCGGTCGCGGGGGGAGCGTTTGGATCGTCGCAGACCATAATCAGGCCTCGTTGTTGGGCTTTCGCGACCACCCTTTTCGCCGGGCTACCGATGGTCAGCACGGGACGTCGAAACGTCAGCACGGTTCGGGGGGCAAGGACGTCGTGGTCACGGTCCCCGTTGGAACGATCGTGTACTCCAAAGAGGGAGAACTACTCGCTGACCTGGCCGGGCCGGGCGACCAGTGGCTCGCCGCGGAGGGCGGACTCGGTGGACAGGGTAACGCCCGCTTCCTCTCGAACAAACGTCGGGCACCCGCCTTCGCCGAGCAGGGCGAAGTGGGCGAGGAGAAGTGGCTCAATCTGGAACTCAAGCTCCAGGCCGATGTAGCACTGATTGGATTCCCCAACGTGGGCAAGTCCACGCTGATCTCACGGGTTTCGGCGGCGCGTCCGAAGATAGCCGACTATCCCTTTACAACACTCGTTCCAAATCTTGGTGTCGTGCGCGTAGGCGCTCGATCGGGTCGTCCGGCCGACGCCACCGAATTCGTCATGGCTGACATCCCGGGACTCATCGAGGGCGCGGCTCAAGGTCGGGGCCTGGGCCACGATTTCCTTCGACACGTGGAGCGCGCGCGCGTTCTGTGTGTCTTGCTGGACCTTTCTGAGTTGGCCCCTTGTGGTCCCGAACAGCAACTCGATGTCCTGCTCGACGAATTGGGTGACTACCAAGCAGACCTTCTCGAGCGACCTCGCATCGTGGTCGGCTCCAAAGGCGACGTCGCTGCCCACGAGATGGCGGGGGTCTTGACGATCTCGTCGGTCACGGGAGAGGGGATCGACGTTCTGAGCGCGAAGTTGGCAACACTCGTCACCCAGGTGCGCCTCGAGGAGGTCGAGCGAATCGATCACGAAGTCGTCGTGCACCGGCCCCTGCCCGAAGAGATACACGTGAACAAGCTCGGCGACTACGACTGGTCCGTCGTGGGACGACCGGCGCTGCGAGCGGTGCGTTTCCAGGACCTGACCGATGACGAGGCCCTCGCCGAGATCGTGCGGCGTCTGCGGGCCATTGGGGTGGATCGATTGTTGACGCGCGCCGGTGTCCGTGATGGTGACGTCGTGACGATCGGCCCTCTGTCGTTCGAATGGTGGCGCGACGAGGTGGGGGCCGGGCTCGACCGCGGTGACCACCACCGCGCAACGCGACGTGAACGGCTAGCTCGCCACGGACGTCTCGACCTGGGAGCGAGTGATGGCGACTCGTAGCGTCGTTGTCAAGATCGGAACCACTTCGGTGACCGACGAATCGGGTGGCGTGGCTTATGGCATCTTGGTGAACGTCGCGCTCGATGTCGCGGACCTTCTTGAACAGGGCTGGTCGGTCGTCGTTGTGACTTCGGGTGCGATCACTGCCGGTTGGTTCGAGGTCGGCCGGGGCCGACCGCGCCCCACCGACGGCGCGACACTGCAGGCCGTGTCGGCCGTGGGTCAACCACTGCTGATGCACGCCTGGCGAAACGCGTTTGCCGAGGTCGGGCTCGATGTCGGCCAGGTTCTGTTGGCGCCACTAGATTTCTCGCACCGTGGCCAGTACCTGCACGCACGCGGGACCCTCGAGGCACTGGCCACGCTCGGTGTCGTCGCGGTGGTAAACGAAAATGACGCCGTCGCCGACGAGGAGATCAGGTTTGGTGACAATGACCGCTTAGCCGCGCTCGTCGCCAATCTTGTCGCGGCGTCGCACCTTGTCCTACTGACCGATACCGACGGACTCTTGACGGCCGATCCCCGTCTTGATCCAACGGCGACGCTCATCGAGGAAGTTCCGGCCTTTGACGCCGATCTTGACGACGTCGCTGGACAGAGTCGCTCGGGCGTGGGAAGCGGAGGCATGGCGTCGAAGTTGGCCGCGGCGCGCATGGCCACGTGGTCGGGCATCACGACCGTCATCGCACCGGCGCGAGCCCACAACCCACTTCGTCAGGCGCTCAGCGGGAGTCCCGGGGTCGGAACGACCTTTCGACCCCGTCCCGAGCGGCTCAGTGCGCGCAAGTCTTGGATTGCCTTCGCGGTCGCGAGTCACGGGCGGATGCGAATCAACCAAGGGGCGATGCAGGCACTCGAGCACCATGGTCGCAGCCTGTTACGCGTCGGAATCGAATCAATCGAGGGAACCTTCATTGAAGGAGATGCGGTCGACATCATCGGCCCCGATGGACAGATCGTCGCCAAGGGCCTCACACGGGTTGGCCATGAGTCATTCTTCGAGGGCGACGACGTCGTCGTGCACCGCGATGACTTGGTGCTACTTCGCGGAACCTAGGCCCGCTCCATTACGATTGAACCATGACGACTACTGAGTTGGCGGCGCAGGGCCGCGCCGTGCGCGAGGCCGCCATCTCGATCGCCCAAGCCTCCGACGTTCAGCGTTCGAAGGTACTGCGTTCCGTCGCGCTTCGTCTAGAGGAGCTCGAAACTGAGATCTTGAAGGTGAACGCGCTCGAAGTCGGGGCCTATGAGGAATCTGGGGCCGGCCGAGACCGCCTGACGCTGAGTCCACAGCGCATCGCGACGATGGCTGGTGCCCTGCGTGAGATTGCCGACTCGCCCGATCCACTGTTCGAGTCCGTTGACCAGAGCGTGCGGCCCAACGGTCTGCGCATCGAACGCCTTCGAGTTCCCTTGGGAGTGATCGGCGTGGTCTACGAGAATCGACCCAATGTCACCAGTGACGTTGCGGGACTGTGCATACGCAGTGGCAACGCCGCCTTCTTGCGCGGTTCATCATCTGCCATGGCGACGAATCGGTTCATCGTGTCGTTGTGGCACGATGCTCTCGTCGAGGTGGGATTGCCCGCGGCCGCGGTCTCATTGGTGCAAGACCCCTCGCACGAGGCCGCTGTTGCATTCATGCAGATGACTGACGTGCTCGACTGCCTCATACCCAGGGGTGGGCCGAGTCTGATTGCGGCGATGCGAGAGCACGCACGCGTCCCCTACGTCCTCGACGGCGATGGTAACTGCCATATCTTCGTCGACGAGACTGCTCAGATCGACCAGGCAATCCAGATCGTGGTCAACGCCAAGACGAGTCGGCCGGGCGTCTGCAACGCCGCTGAGTCGCTACTGGTGCACGAGAAGATCGCTTCGACGTTCCTGCCGCTGCTCGTCGGGGCCGCACCACAAGTCGAACTTCGTGGCGATCTCGTGACGCGCTCGATCGTCGCATCAGCGAATCCGGCGACTGAAGCCGACTTTGAGCGTGAGTTCCTCGATTTGATACTCGCGGTGAAGGTGGTCAGTTCGCTCGACGAGGCGATTGCGCACGTGGCGCGCTACGGCAGTGGGCACAGTGAGGCGATCGTGACCGAGGACGCTGCGAACGCCGATCAGTGGGTGAGGCGAGTGGACGCCGCGGCGGTTCTGGTCAATGCGTCGACCAGATTCGTCGACGGTGGTGAGTTAGGGCTGGGCGGCGAGGTTGGGATTTCAACCCAGAAGTTGCACGCGCGTGGTCCAATGGGACTTCGTGAACTGACTTGCTTGAAGTGGGTCATCAGAGGAGAGGGACAGATTCGATGAGTGCGCTAGATCCGCGAGTGGAGCTCGCGCAACGTCTCGGGCTCGACGAGGTGCCGCCCGTGCGATTCGAGTCGCCGGCCGACGTGCTCACTCGCTTGGCCAATCACGATTACCTGAGCGACGATTCCATTGCCTCGGTGACGTTTCTCGCTGACCGGCTCGCCAAGCCGATTCTGGTCGAGGGTCCCGCGGGTACGGGCAAGACGGCGCTCGCCAAGGCCGTCGCCGACTCGATCGGGGCGCGCCTGATCCGCTTGCAGTGTTATGAGGGCCTCGACGAATCCAAGGCCCTCTACGAATGGAACTACCGCAAACAACTCCTTCGAATCCAGGCGGGTCGCCCCGAAGGATCTGGTTCAGAGGACTGGAGTCACCTCGAAGAGGACATCTTCGGTGAGGAGTTCCTCCTCACCCGCCCCCTGCTCGAAGCGATTTCGGCGACCGATCCAGTGGTTTTGCTGATCGACGAAGTCGACCGCGTCGAGTTGGAGACCGAGGCGCTGTTGCTCGAGATCCTTTCTGAGTACCAAGTGTCGATTCCAGAGCTGGGCACCGTACGGGCCAAGCAGATCCCGATGGTCTTTCTCACCTCGAACAACACCCGAGAACTGTCCGAAGCCCTCAAGCGGCGTTGTCTGTACTTGTACGTTGGCTACCCGAGTGTGGAACGTGAACGCGACATCATCCTCGCGAGAGTCCCGGGAATCTCGACCACCCTGGCTGAACAGATCGCCCAGGTGGTGCGATCACTACGCACCCTCGACCTGAAAAAGGCACCGTCGGTCGCCGAGACCCTCGACTGGGCTCGTACCCTGGTCGTTCTAGGTCGTGAAGAGATCGGCGCCCAAGACGCCGCGGCGACACTGCACATCCTGCTCAAATACCAGACCGATATCGAGCGGGCCACGAAGGACCTTCTCGGGCGCGCGAAGTCCGTTGCTTAACCTGCTCGGCGACTTCATCGGCGAACTTCGCGCCGCCGGGATACCAGTCTCGATGAGCGAGCACATCGACGCCGCGATGGCCATGGAAGTGATCTCGCTCAGTGACCGAGAGATGTTGCGAAGTTCGCTCTCGACCACCTTGGTAAAGGACGGCGACCATCTGGCGGCCTTCAACACGGCCTTTGAAGTCTTCTTCTCAATTCGCTCGTGGGAGAGCGCTGAGCAACTCATGGGAGAGCCCGACGGCGATGAGGTTGGTCAAGAAGGTGCTTCGGGCGCCAGTGGGCCCGGTCAGTCGAGGGGCGAGGGCGGAGGAGCATCGTCCTCGCTCAGCGCTCAGGAGCTGGCCGATCTGTTATTTCGAGCTCTGCGAGATGGAGATCGCACCGCACTTCGGCGAGCCGCGGGCGAAGCAGTCGACCGATACGCCGGCATAGAACCTGGCCGACCAGTCGGTGGGACGTACTACCTGTATCGCACCCTGAGGAACCTCGACCTTGAGAACCTCGAGCGGCGCCTCAGTGAAGGCACCGTCGAGCAACTCGGTGACTCGCTCGTCGAACGACTGGCGCGCGATGAAGCACGTTCGAGGATTGAGGCGCTGAAGGCCGAGGTGGAACGCGAGATCAGGGAACGCTTGGTCGAGGACCGGGGGGCGGAAGCGTTGGCCAAGTCGGTTCGAAAGCCGTTGCCCGAGGACCTCGACGTGATGCACGCGAATCGCGAGGAGATGGCCCAGCTCGAGCGAGCACTGCGTCCACTGAGCCGCAAGTTGGCGGTGCGTCTGGCAAGGCGTCGTCGCCGTCGCCGTCGGGGCCCAGTGGACCTGCGCCACACCGTTCGACGAAGTCTGTCGACCGGGGGTGTGCCGATCGACCTTCGCTTCAAACCACCCCATCCGGCCAAGCCGGAGATCTTTGTGATCGCCGACATCTCAGGTTCGGTGGCGTCGTTCGCACGATTCACCCTGCACCTGGTCCACGCGATCAGTTCGCAGTTCTCCAAGGTGCGCAGCTTCGTCTTCGTCGACGGGCTCGATGAGGTGAGTCGGCTGTTCGATGGTGTCGATGATCCCGCTGAAGCCGTGGCTCGAATCAACGCCGAGGCCGACGTGATCGCCTTCGACGGGCACTCCGACTATGGTCGGGCTCTGGTGAGTTTTCACGAACGCTTCGCGCAAGACGTCACTCGACGCGCCACCGTCCTGATTCTGGGCGATGCGCGTAACAATTATCACCAAGCCCACGCCGAGGTCATCGCCGATCTCAAGTACCGGGCCAAGGCCGTGTACTGGCTCAATCCCGAACCGGCCTCCTATTGGAACAGCGGGGATTCGATCATCGGGCAGTACGCCGGATATTGCGATCGGGTTATCGAGTGTCGAACCCTGCGCCAGCTCGAGGCGTTCGTGGGGGAGCTCGCGTGAGTGAAGACGGTCTCTTGCCCCCTGAGGGATTTCGTCAGCGAGGGCCGCTCCCCACGGGCACCCGCCTTTTGATGGTGCGTCACGGCGAGAGTCGGGCCAACGCCGAAGGTTTGGCGGGCGGTCACGTGGGTGACGGTGGGCTCACCGATCTCGGTCGTCGCCAGGCTCGAGCCCTGGCGGAGCGATTGGCCATGAGCAAGGAGCTCGCGGGCGCGAGCGCGTTCTACACCTCGACCATGCCCAGAGCCGTCGAGACCGGTGAGCTCCTTCGTGAGGTACTCGCACCACTTGCGCCAGTACGTGACGACGACCTGTGCGAGATCGGGGTTGGCGAGGGCGACGGGCTCACTTGGGCCGAGTTCACCTCTCGATTCGGTTCGCCCGACTGGGACCTAGACCCGTTTCAGATCACCGCACCGGGGGGCGAATCGTTGATGGGATTCTATGAACGATGTCGACTCGCCATCGAGCGCTTGGTGCAGCGACACCCAGGCGAACTGGTGGTACTCGTTGTTCACGGTGGCTTTATCGAGCAGGCGATGAAGTTGTACCTCGGTGTGGATGGCGCGGTGCGACTCAAACCACGAATCGAGAACTGCTCGATGACCGAGATTGAATTCGACGGTGACCGACGCCGTCTACTTCGTTACAACGACCGGGCCCCGCTCGCTGCGGAGTAGCGCTGCAAGAACTCCGCTACGTGGAAGGCCATGTCGAGGCTCTGGGTCGCGTTGAGGCGCGGATCGCATATCGATGTGTAGTTGAAGTCGAGATCGCCTTCGGCAAGGCGTGAACCGCCGCCCAGGCACTCGGTGACGTTGTCTCCGGTGAGTTCGACGTGGATGCCGCCGGGCCACGTACCGAGGGCTTGGTGGACTTCGAAGAACTGAGCGGTCTCGGCCAGTACGTCGTCGAAATGGCGGGTCTTCTGGCCGCCCGAGGCCATCCACGTGTTTCCGTGCATCGGATCGCAGGCCCACACGACCTCTCGACCCTCGTCGCGAAGTCGCTCGATGAGGGCGGGCAGCCGTTCGCTCACCTGATTGCGGCCCATGCGCGAGATCAGGGTCATGCGACCGGGCCGATTCTCGGGGTTGAGGGAATCTTGGAGATGAACGAGCTCGTCTGCACCCATAGTGGGTCCGACTTTGAGTCCGATCGGATTGGCCACTCCACGTAAGAACTCCACGTGTGCGCCATCGATTTGACGGGTGCGATCACCGATCCACAGCATGTGGGCCGAGCAGTCGTACCAGTCACCGGTCAGTGAATCACGTCGGGTGAGGGCCTGTTCGTAGGGCAGGATCAGTGCCTCGTGACTCGTGTAGAAGTCGACACCTTGCAGCGCGTTGTCGTCATGGAGGTCGATGCCGCACGCCTTCATGAACTGCAGGGCTCGTTCAATTTCGTCGGCAACCACTTCGTAGCGCTTGCCTTCGAGTGAGTTGGCGACGAACTCCTGATTCCAGGCGTGCACTCGCGAAAGCGCGGCGAAACCACCGGTGGTAAATGCCCGCAGGAGATTGAGCGTCGCGACGCTCTGGTGGTACGCCGCGAGGAGTCGCTCAGGATTGGGACGACGAGCTTCAGGCGTGAACTGCTCGTCGTTGACGATGTGCCCTCGAAAGGCATCGAGTCGAATGCCCCCCTGCTCTTCGAATGGCGTCGAACGCGGCTTCGCGAACTGCCCAGCGATCCGACCAACCTTGATGACCGGGACTCCAGCAGCGTAGGTGAGGGCGACGGCCATCTGGAGAATGACCTTCAACTTGTCGCGAATGGCGTCGGCTGAACCCTCGTTGAACGACTCCGCGCAGTCACCGGCCTGCAGCAGGAACGCCTCGCCGCGGCTCACGAGTGCTAAATGGTCCTGGAGGCGCCGCGCTTCTCCCGCGAAGACGAGCGGCGGCTTGGCGGAGAGTTCTCGCTCGACGCGTTCAAGGTGTTCGAGATCGGGCCAGGACGGGCTCTGGGCGATCTCGCGCGAGCGCCACGACGTTGGAGTCCATGCACGGTGGAGCGATTCCATTACTTCAGCGTAGGGGCTGGGCGGGCGTGCCAGCAATCGCGCTCTAGGCTCTCACTGTGAAACCACGGCGCATCGGTCTCTTCGGTGGGACCTTCGACCCGCCACACTTCGGACACGTCGCCGCCTTGAGGGCGGCAGCGAGCACCGGCAGGTTCGACCTGATCGAAGTCACGGTCGCCGGAGACCCTTACCGTAAGAGCCTCGAGTGGGTGGTACTGGGAGCTCCGGTGCGCTTAGCAATGGCTCAAGTCGCCTTCGCCGATCTGGACCTGGTGGAGGTTTCGAATCGTGAGATTCTCCGGGTGGGTCCCTCCTACACCATCGACACCGTACGAGAGTTGCTGAACGAGGCGCAGAGCGTTGATCTGATCGTCGGCGCCGACCTCGCCCTGCAACTCGATGGATGGCATCAGGCCGATGCGCTGCGCGATCTCGTCAAGGTCGGTGTCGTGCCGAGGCCCGGGTCCGTGACGGTCGAGCCTCCAGGTTGGGATAGCTATCAAATCCCGATGGACCCGGTCGATCTGTCGAGTTCGTTCATTCGGGGACTGGATTACTCCAGTGATTCGTTGAAGAACTTCGTCCCTGAGCAAGTTATTCCGCTCTACGAGGGCGCTCGACGCTAAAGTCGTGGCAATGGCAGTACGAGCTTTCGACTTGACCGAACCGCAGGTGGCCCGTCTCAGGGGTCTGGACGGCGCGCCACCGAGACGGCGTGAACTGCGACGCACCAAGCAACGCTACGCCGTCATCGCCGTACTCGGCCTAGCAACTCCTTTCGTCGCAGCAATCGTCGCGCTTGGGGTGGCCCACTGAGTGCACACGCGACGAGCGGCGAGAACTTGCGTGGCCCCCACTCCAGTTTCGTCTCTACGCTCATCAATGCCGCGCTGGTGGGCGCAGAAGAGAAGCTTGGCCGAGATGCTGTTGCACTCGACTTACGAGATCTCGTCGACTCATTCGATGCGCTGGTACTGGTATCGGGCCGCAATGACCGACAGGTGCGTGCCATCGCCGAGGAAGTGGAGCGCATGATTCATCTCGCCCTCGACGTGAAGCCGCTGCGGGTCGAAGGTTGGCCGAGCGCTGAATGGATCGCCCTCGACTACGGAGATGTGATCGTACACGTCTTCGACGAAGTCGCTCGCGAGTACTACGACCTTGAACATCTGTGGAGCGCCGCGCCGTCCTTTCGACCGCTGCCGGTGCGCTAGCCGTTCAACAACTGCTGAAAGTCCTTGACCGTCACCAATTGCGTCCGGCGACCGCTGGGCAGCAGTGTGTGTTGAACGGTGCCACCCACCGTGATTTCGATGCCGGCCAAGGCGCCTGCGTCGCTGGCCGTTCCTACGAGTTGGCCAACGGCGAGGATCTGTTGTTTGCGAGGCAGTGTCGAAAGCGGCGACGCGAGATCGATGTAGCCAACCGAATTCTTGATGGTGGCCGACACGACCACGAGATTCTCCGGCAGGGCTGAACTGTAGCCGGCGGCTCGTTCGATCTCGGTTGGCCCCAAGATCAATTGGCGCAGAACAGTCACCAACAGTGGTGGTGAAGGAACGATACGACTTGACGGCGCGAGATGACCAGTCACGTCGACGATGTACACCGGCTGGGTGATGAAACTGACGCGCCCGCCATTGGTTCCCGGAATCGTCTTGTCGAGAAGTCCGAAGGGCACCTGGTTGCGCGCAATACTCTGAGGCGCCGAAGCCGTTGAGACGAGCGAGCAGCCGCCCAGCAGCATCGACCCGGCTCCCATTATCAGAACGTTTCGCCATCGCTTCATTCGCGCTCCTCGAGAACTACGGGCAACATGATCTGAAATCTCGCTCCTCCATCAGGGCTGTCCTCAACCGTGATGGTCCCGCCAAAGGCCCGCACGTGGTCGCGCACGAGCGCCAGGCCCAGTCCCGTACCGCGAGCGATTCCGCGGTCGTGCGCAGCGCGTCCACGAAAGAATCTCTCGAAGACCTGTTCGCGCTCCTCAGATGCGACGCCCGACCCGGCGTCGTCCACGTTGATCGCCAGTTGGCGGCCCTCTCGAGCGATTCGAATCGCGACGGCGCCCTGGGCGTAGCGGTGAGCGTTATCGATCAGATTCGTGATCACCCGTTCGAACCGGCGCCGGTCGACACTCACCAAGGGTTCTCCCGTGCCCTTCTCGACGAGCACCGATGGTTCGTCGATGCCGTGGCGACGCGCCCCTGAACGCGCTGACTGGCGCACCAATTCAATCGCTGGCACCGTTTCCATCACCAGGGGCACGGCGCCGGCGTCACTGCGGGCCATCTCCAAGAGGTCCTCGACGAGCGACTGAAAGATCGACAGGTCGGCGAGCAGGAGGTCCAGGCTTTCGCGCGCGGCGGGCGAGAGCTCCTCACGATGTTGCTGGAGCACTGAGGCGGTGGTGGCGAGCGTGGTCAGTGGAGAGCGCATTTCGTGGCTGACGTCGCTGGCGAATCTTGCGTCACGTTCCAGCCTCTCGACGAGTCGGCTGACCATCTGGTTGAACGATTCGGTAAGGCGCTGGACTTCGCGGTCCGCTCGAGTCACCACCAAACGGGTGTTGAGCGCGCCGTCGGCGATCATTGCCGCGGCTAACGAAACTTCCTCGAGGGGGCGGACGGCTCGACGGCTCACCCAGAGCCCTCCGCTGATGCCCACGAGCGAAGTCAATAGGGCCCCGGCGATCAGTACCAGCAAGAGCAGGCGCAACGTATGGTCGAGGCTGTTCAATTGGAACACTTCGAAGAATTGAGTTTCGACTGCTGGAATAGGTACTCCGACGACGAAGATCAGACGACCCTTTGACAGCAAGGTCTGCTCAATGGCGTGGCCCGCAATGACGGTCTTGACGATCGTTGGTGACACGTCAGTGGTCGAGGCACCGAAGCTACGCGACAACCACTGGTGGTGGGTCTGGACCAGCACGCTCGACGAAGTCGCGTTCTGTATTGAGTTGAGGAGGTTGGCCAATTCGGGTGGAGAGGTATAGAGGGTGTTACGCACGAGAGCGGCGTTGGCGTAGGTCTGTCGAAGGTCGTTTTGTTGGCGATTCGAGACGAGCAGGTGCTGGACACCGATGTAGGTCAGCGAGGCGAATAGGGAACTGAGCACGAGTGCGCCCAGACCGAACGTGACCAGCAGGCGAAGTCGGAGACTTCGTCGGCGCATCAAATCACCAGCTTGTATCCGGTGCCTCGGACGGTCACGAGAAACGTCGGGTTTGCCGGATCCGGCTCGATCTTCATTCGAAGTCGACGTATGTGCACGTCTACCAGGCGACTGTCGCCGAAGTAGTCGTAGCCCCACACCCGCTCGAGCAGGTCTTCTCTCGAGAGCACCTTCCCGTTCATCGAAGCCAGATCGGTGAGCAGTCGAAACTCGGTCGAGGTGAGATGGAGCTCCGCACCATCTCGGTGTCGCACGATGCCCTCGTCAGGGATGACTTGTAGATCTCCCAGAGAGAAGGCGTTGGTACTCTTGTCGGGTCGTCGACGAAGGTGGGCCTTGACTCGAGCGAGCAGTTCCTCGGGAACGAAGGGTTTGGTGACGTAGTCATCGGCCCCGGATTCGAGTCCGAGCACGACGTCGGCCGTGTCGTCTCGTGCCGAGACGATGACGATTGGCAAGTCGCTCTGGACGCGAAGGTTCTCGCAGGTCTCGAAACCCGACATACCTGGAAGCATGACGTCCACGATCGCGATATCGCTCGCCATGCGCGAGAACAGGGCGATACCCAGTTCGCCCGTCGAGGCATCGTCGACGCTGAAGCCCTCTCCCTCGAACATGAGGCGTAGGGCGGTGCGGATGTGGTCGTCATCTTCCACGATCAGAATTCGGGGCACCGGGTCTCCTTTTCAATCTTCGCCAAGACTAGTGAGGTCCCGAGTCTTCTCGGAGCCCCCTTGTAACCTTGGGCTGTGTCGCGAGCTCAAGGAGTTGATCGGACCTCGGATGGGTGGCGGGTCAACGAATACGCGGCAACCCTACGAGCAGCGGATCGCGCTGTGTCGACCCAACGGGCCTACCTGTCGGACTTGGGCGCGTTCATTCGATGGGCCAACGACCGTGGCGTGCCCGTGCCCCAAGGAGTCGACCTTGACGTCTTGCGCGATTACCTCGCCTTCATGACCGTGCGTGGTGATCAACGCACGTCGATTGGTCGGCGTCGCGCATCACTGCGCAGCTACTTCAATTGGATGGTCGAACGCGGACACCTGAGCGAGAGTCCCACGGCACGCCTGAGCGCACCTCGGGCGAATTCGACCTTGCCCAAGATCGTGGTTCGCGAACAATTGGAGGCACTGTTGGATGAAGATTGGGGTGACGACGAGTGGGCGACGCTTGATCGCGCCGTGTGTGAGGTGCTCTACGGCGCCGGACTTCGAGTCAGCGAACTCTGTGGGTTGGACCTCGACAGCGTCGACTTCGCCCAAGGTCTGCTGCGGGTCCTTGGCAAGGGACGTAAGGAGAGGATTGTGCCGCTGCACCAGCGCGGCCTTGACGCTGTGCGAATGTGGATCGAAGATGCCCGTGACGATGTGGTCAATCAAGAATCCCCTAAGGAGGCCCTCTTCCTCAATCGGCGAAGTCGTCGTCTGGGCACTCGCGACGTCAGAAGGATTCTGGAGAATCGGGTGAATCGGGGGCATGTCCATCCCCACGCCTTACGCCACACCTACGCCACGCATCTCTTGGAGGGTGGGGCGGATCTGCGGGTCGTCCAGGAATTGCTGGGTCACGCCAGTTTGACCACTACCCAGATCTACACGCACGTGTCGAAGTCTCGGCTCCAAAAGGTCTATCGCGACACCCATCCGAGGGGTCAGTAGTCCGAGAGCGACTAACATGGTCAGGCCCTCCACCAATGGAGGGTGCAAGAAAGTCCTTCGTGGTTTCGTACGGTCGCCGTTCGCGGTGCTCCACGAAGGTTGAGCAACCGAACGGAAGGAAAATATCGTGGCACTGGTAACTCTGCAGGAACTACTGGACTCGGGCGTGCACTTCGGGCACCAGACTCGCCGATGGAATCCGAAGATGCGTCGATTCATCTTGGGCGAGCGCAACGGGATCTATCTCATCGACCTGCGCAAGACCCTTGCCGGGATCGAGACGAGTTACGCCTACGTTCGCGATCTCGTTGCCGATGGCGGGATCATCTTGTTCGTCGGAACCAAGAAGCAGACCCAAGGACCGATTGCCGATTACGCCCAGGCCTGTGGCATGCCGTTCGTGAACCAGCGATGGCTGGGGGGAATGCTCACCAACTTCACGACAGTGGCCGGGCGCGTCAAGCGAATGGTTGAACTGCGTGCCATGGAGCGAGCCGGTGACTTTGGCAATATGCCCAAGCGAGAGGCCCTGCGCCATAGCCGAGAACTCGAGAAGTTAGACCGCAACTTGAGCGGTATTGCCAACTTGGACCGGGTTCCCGACGCCATCTTCGTCATCGACACGAAGAAGGAGCACATCGCAGTGACCGAAGCGCGCAAGTTGGGCCTGCCGGTGGTGGCCGTGGTGGATACCAACTGCGATCCCGACGTGATCGACTACGTGATCCCGGGCAATGATGACGCCATCCGTTCGGGTGCGCTGTTGAGCCGACTAATCGCTGACGCGGTCACCGAAGGTCGATTCATCCGTCAGAACCGGCCCGTCGTGACCGCAAAGTCCGCCGCACCGGCTCCTCTCTCGACGGTGCCTTCGACGGTGCCTTCGACGGTGCCGAACGAGGTGCAGAATGCTGAGATCACACCCGAGTTGGTGACACCGGTGGTGTCGAGCGATGCTTTGGCCGACGTCGAGCCCGATGTCGAGAACGTTGAGGCGCCCGTCAGCGCGCCAGCGTCCGACGAGAAGCCCGTTGTCGAGAACGTCGAGGCGCCCGTCAGCGCCGCACAGTCTGACGCCGAAGTCGCACCAGCGTAATTCGTCCGTAAAGAATCAACGAGGAGAACAACGTGGCTATCACCGCGAAAGACGTACAAGCACTGCGCCAGTCCACGGGGGTGGGCATGATGGACGCGAAGAAGGCACTCGAAGCAAATGGCGGGGATATGGACGCCTCCGTGCAGTGGTTGCGCGTCCAGGGTCTGGCCAAAGCCGCTCAGCGCGCTGATCGAGAGGCAGGCGAAGGGGCCGCGGCGGTCGTGCGCAATGGCAACGTTGCCGCCATCGTCGAGATGCGTTGCGAAACAGACTTTGTCGCCAAGTCTGAAGAGTTCGTCACCCTGGTAGACGAGATCGCCGCTCGAGTCTGCGCCGAGGGAGAAGAGGCCACGAAGCAGTTTCAAGATCAGATCGAGAACATGCTGACCACGCTCAAGGAGAACATCTCCATTGGGCGAGTCTTCCGCCTCGTAGCGGGTCCCGACGAAGTCGTCGATACCTACATACACAATCAGGCCGGGCGAGGGGTCAACGCGGTGGCGGTTGTATTGAAGAACGGCAGCGAAGAGTTGGCCCACGAGGTCGCGGTGCACATCGCCTTCGCCAAGCCGCTCTACCTCAATCGTGACGATGTGCCGGCCGCCGAAATCGAGGCAGAGCGCAAGACGGTCGAGGAGATATCGCGCAATGAGGGAAAACCTGATGCGGCGCTGCCCAAGATCATCGAGGGTCGCATGAACGGCTGGTTCAAGGAGCGAGTCCTGGTGGAACAGACGTACGTCAAAGACGAGAAGCAGTCCATCGCGCAGTTCCTCAAGGGTGCCTCGATTCGCGCCTACGCTCAAGTCGTAGTTGGAGGATAGGGACTCATCGTGCGACGAGTGGTGTTGAAGCTATCGGGTGAGGCGCTCGCCTCAGCCGCGAGTGACGAGACCATCGACGCCTCCACCGTCGACTTCCTTGCTCGAGAGATCGCGAGCGCCATGGAGCGTGGTGGATTGGAACTCGCCGTGGTCGTCGGTGGCGGGAACATCTGGCGCGGTGCCACGGGAGCCATGGCCGGGATGAATCGAGCCAATTCGGACCTGATGGGCATGCTCGGGACGGTCATCAACGCCCTCGCCCTTCAAGACGCCATCGAGAGTCACGGTCGAGCTACCAGGGTGATGTCGGCGATTGGCATGGACCAGGTTGCCGAGCCCTATATCCGCCGTCGAGCGGTGCGACACCTCGAGAAGGGCCGCGTCGTCATCTTCGCCGCCGGCATGGGAAATCCATATTTCACCACGGACACACCAGCCGCCCAACGCGCCGCCGAGATCGAAGCGGACATTGTGCTGAAGGGAACTCACGGCGGCGTCGACGGCGTGTACTCCGAGGATCCACGTAAGAATCCTGCAGCCACCAAGTTCGACGAGCTCTCTTTCGACGAGGTGATTTCACGTGACCTTCGCGTCATGGACATGACGGCCATCACCTTTTGCAAGGACAATCGGCTGCCCTTGCGGGTCTTTGACCTGATGGCGGCCGGGAACTTAGGACGCGCACTCGACGGTGAAGCCGTCGGTACGCTGGTGAGGTAATGGACAACGAACTGATCGAACTGGTCATGGAAGATACGCGTGATCGAATGGCTCGCGCCATCGAACACGTCAAGAGTGAGTTTGCCTCCGTGCGCACGGGTCGAGCCACGTCGTCGCTCGTCGAGAATCTGCTGGTCGACTACTACGGGGCCGACACGCCGCTCAAGCAGTTGGCCAACTTCTCGGTCCCTGAACCCAGACTGCTCGTGGTCTCACCATTCGACAAAGGTGCGATGGCGGCGATCGAGAAGGCTATTGCTAACGCTGACCTTGGTCTTAATCCCTCGAACGACGGGGTGGTCATTCGGTTGAACTTTCCTTCGCTGACCGAAGAGCGTCGCAAGGCCTTCGTCAAGATCGTCAAAACCAAGGCCGAAGACGGCAAGGTCGCTCTACGCGGTGTGCGTCGTCACGCCCGTCAGGAGTTGGAGAACCTCGAGAAAGAGCACGGCCTGTCCAAGGATGAGATCGAGCGACTCGAGAAGGTGCTGGACAAGATGACTCAAGATGAAGTGGCCCTCGTGGACGTTCTGTTATCTCACAAGGAGCAGGAGCTTCTTGAAGTCTGACGACGGCTCCTTCTTCGACGACTCAACGGGCGATGTACCGGTGGTGAGTTCGACCGATTCGAGGGTGACCATCACCGGTGCCGAGGTCGCGGCCGAGGCGGCCGACGAAGCGATCCTGGTGGACCCCCAGACGCTCCTTCCGCACTGGACCGACGCTCCGACCGGTCAGGTGCCAATCGTGGTCGCTCGCGAGGCCGCTGAAGGCGACGACCCGTGGTCGGCAATTCCTGCTCCAGCGTGGCGCGAGGGCGAGGCCGACTGGGTGGCCCACGAGGACCAGTTCGATGCTTCGTTCCTAGCTGGCCAGGAGAAGGAGGATTCAGTACGTCCCTGGGAGTTCACGCTGCCCGATGAGGAGTTGATCGAGGAGGTCATCCTCGCCGAAGCCCCCAGGCCCGAGCCCATGCGTGCACAGCGGACCCGACGAACCGCCTCGAGCAACCCGCTGGCCGGACGAGCCGTTCGGCGCGGCACGGACCGCAGTGTGACCCGTGCGACGATGACCGGCGTCTTACTCGCGATCGCCGTTTCGGCGGTGTTCATTGCGGGCGTCGTGCCCGTGGTGGTGATGGTGCTGGTCGTCCTCGCACTCGCCAGTGCCGAGGCCTTCGCAGGATTTCGATCGGTCGGGGCGCACCCGGCGACCGTGTTGGGCATCGTGGCAGTACTGACCCTGGGAGTAGCGGTCTACAACAAGGGAACGACGGCGTTCGGTGCGGTGAGTGTTCTGCTCATCGTCTTTGGATTCATTTGGTACCTGCGCGCCACGAAGACTGTCGACGTTCTCGATGGGCTCGGCGCCACGATCTTCGTCTACACCTGGGTCGGCGTCTTTGGCTCGTACGCGATCTTGATGGTCGCCCCAGGTACCTACGCCAACGGACACGGCATGACGTATCTGTACGGGGCCATGTTGTTGACGGTGGCCAACGACTCGGGCGCCCTTTTCGTGGGACGCTGGCTCGGACGTCACCCTCTCAACAAGACGCTGTCACCGAACAAGACCCGAGAGGGGACGATCGGCGCCACCGTCGTCACCCTGGTGGTCGGCGTGGCGCTTTTGCCGCTCATGAGCCCTTGGTCCAAGACATCGGGACTCGAGATGGCTGCGGCGCTCTCGGTCGTCGTCCCCCTAGGAGACCTCTTTGAGTCCATGGTGAAGCGCACCCTCGGATTGAAAGATCTGGGCCGGTTGTTGCCCGGACACGGCGGACTATTGGACCGAGTGGACGGCTTGCTCTTCGCGTTGCCGACGGTGTTCTACTTGACCCACGTACTCAAACTCGGCTGACGATGTCGACGTTGCGCCACAGCGTGGCGCTCATGGGCGCAACCGGCTCAATCGGGACTCAAACACTCGACGTCTTGCGCCGTGAGGTCGAGTCGTTCGAGCTCGTGAGCATTGCCGGCGGCGAACAATTGAGCGAGTTGGCTGCCATCGCTCGAGAATTTCAGGTGGCCAGGGTGGGCGTCATCAGCGAAGAGCACCGCAACGCACTCGCTGATCTTCTGGGCCCCTCAACTGAGATCGTCGTCGGTCCCGAAGGGCTCGCCGAACTCTCGCGCGATGCCGACATCATCGTCAATGCCGTGATGGGTTTCGCCGGACTGCCGGTGACCTTGACCGCGCTCGAGTCGGGAAAGCGCTTGGCCTTGGCCAATAAGGAGTCCCTGGTAGCTGCGGCGCCGCTCGTCGCCAAGGTTCGCGCTACGCCAGGATCGTCGCTAGTGCCGATTGATTCGGAGCACTGTGCGATTCATCAGTGCCTCGCCAGTTCTCCGGCTTCGCCCGGTTATCCCGACGTCTCGCGACTCTTGCTCACCGCTTCGGGGGGCCCATTTCGCGGATGGTCGAAGGACGAGCTCCTCCACGCTCAAAAGTCCGACGCCTTGGTCCATCCAACGTGGTCCATGGGTTCGAAGATCACCATCGACTCTTCAACGCTCATGAACAAGGGTCTCGAGGTCATGGAGGCATCGGCGCTCTTTGGCATCGAGGTCGGCCGCGTGGAGGTGGTCGTGCATCCCCAGTCGGTCGTTCATTCGATGGTCGAATACGTTGACGGGTCGGTATTGGCCCAACTCTCGAAACCAGACATGCGTTTGCCGATTGCCTACTGCTTGGGCCTGCCCGAGCGTCTCGGTCATGGTTGGGGCCGACTCGATTTCTCTCAACCGATCGAACTCAACTTCGAAGCACCCGACCGAGCGGCTTTTCCAGCCCTCGACCTCGCGTACGAAGCCGCGCGTCTCGGTGGTGCGGCACCGGCATGGCTCAGTGCTGCGAACGAGGTCGCGGTGGCGGCGTTTCTCGATGATCGCATTGGGTGGGTTGACATTGTCGCGATCGTGGCGACGGTGCTCGACGGCTACGAGCCCGATCCCCTTAACTCGCTCGACGATCTGATGGCGAACGACGCGCTCGCTCGTCAGCGTGCCCACGATATTCTCCACAAGTAGTTATGAAAGCGCAATCCTCAGCCGCTCGCTCGCTCGTGACGCTCCTCGTGGGGCTCGCGGCGATGGTCGCACTGCTGACCATCTGGGTGGGCTGGGCCCTTCCGGTGGTCGTGGGAGCGATCATCGTCATGGTGATGGGCCATGAGTTCGGTCATTACATCAGCGCCAAACGCTCCGGAATGGCCGTGACCGACTTCTTCGTCGGATTCGGTCCGGTGCTGTGGTCGACCAAGATCGGCGAGACGCGCTACGGCGTGCGCGCGATCCTGGCCGGCGGTTACGTGAAGGTCCCTGGCATGACCTGGAGTGACACGAACGTCGACCCGGCGTCAGAGGCTCGAACGTATCGTTCGGCTAGCTACCCGAGAAAGGTGATCTTCGCTTCCGCCGGCTCGATCATGCATGGCGTGATGGCGCTGCTGCTGGCCTTCGCTTCGCTAACGCTCGTCGGCTCTCCCTCGTCGAGCCACGTGGGGATCAGCGGGTTCACCCCGTGGGACGCGCACGCGAGGAACGCCGCCCAGATTGCCGGACTCCATCTGGGTGATCGCATCATGTCGATCAATGGCACGGCCATCACGTCGGCGGACCAATTGGTCAACATCGTTCACGCCGACTCGGGTCGGCATATCACCATGGTCGTCCAGCGAGATGGCAAGGACCTGACACTGCACGCCACTCCCGTCGACGGGCGCACCATCAAGGTCGGTGGTGTTCCGCTCGCTACGGGATCAAAGTCCGACGGATATCTGGGAATCGAATTGAATCTACAGACCGTGCGCACGTCATGGTGGAACGCGATCCCCCGGTCCTTTACGCAGGTCGGTTCGATGATCGCAACGGCAACGCACGCGATGATCCACGTCTTTTCGCCCGGCGAGTTCGCGAGCTTGTTCCATCAAGTGGCCTCGCCCGCCGCCGCGACCAACCGGACCAACCAATTGACCCGGCCCGAGTCGATCGTCGGCGTTGTGCGCATCGCGGTCCAGAGCACTCAGAACGGCCCAGGTACCTTGTTGGCGATCTTGATGACCGTGAATGTGTTCGTTGGGTTGCTCAACATGATCCCGATGTTGCCGCTGGACGGTGGGTACGTGGCGGTAGCGACTTACGAACGTTTACGAACTCGACGTGGCGCCCCTCGGTACCGGGCTGATATCAACCGGCTCGCTCCGGTGGTTTACGCCTTCATGACCGTGTTGCTCGTGCTGTTCGCTAGCACC
Organism: Acidimicrobiaceae bacterium; assembly: GCA_013044405.1. GTDB lineage: Bacteria > Actinomycetota > Acidimicrobiia > Acidimicrobiales > RAAP-2 > RAAP-2. The sequence continues at coordinate 28,525 of JABEUR010000062.1, forward strand.
CTTTATCTCGATATTGTCCACCCGATTGCGAACCCCTTCCACTAACGCACGGCGCTGAGCGCGGGCACGGCAGAATGGTGGGGTGGATGTCACCGCCAGTTCTCTCAGTCCCCGTCGCTCGACGCGCCAGATCTCGGTCGGCAGTGTCAAAGTCGGTGGCGATGCGCCCATTTCGGTGCAGTCAATGACCACGACCAAGACCGCCGACGTCGAAGGTACCCTCCAACAGATCTACGCCCTGGCCGGTGCCGGAGCCGATATCGTTCGTTGCACTTGTAACGACCAGGGCGCGGCCGAAGGTTTGGCCCAGATCGTTCCACGTTCACCGGTACCCATCGTCGCGGACATCCACTTCCACGTTGAGATGGCGCTGGCCGCGCTCGAGGCCGGTGTTCACGGTCTGCGACTCAATCCGGGGAACCTGCGCAAGCCCGAGGAGATATGCCTCGTCGCCAGTGAGGCTCGTGATCGGGGCGTGCCGATTCGAATCGGCGTGAACGCTGGCAGCCTGCATCCCGACATCTACAAGCGATTCGGTGGCGCGACGCCTGAAGCGCTGGTCGAGTCGGCACGGATCGAACTGGCGTATTTCGAGGAGGTGGGATTCTCCGACGTGAAGATTTCGGTGAAGGCGTCTTCGGTGGCTACCATGATCGCCGCCTATCGATTGGCCTCAGAGACCTTCGAGCACCCTTTGCACTTGGGCGTCACTGAGGCCGGACCGCTTCCCGGTGGGCTCTTGAAAGGGACGGCCGGCATCGCCACGCTGCTCGCCGAGGGCATCGGGGATACGCTGCGCTATTCGCTCACCGCAGATCCTGTCGAAGAAGCTCGCGCGGGCCGACAGCTCCTCGAGGCCCTCGGTCTTCGTGAGCGTCGAGGACTCGATCTGATTGCGTGTCCGAGTTGCGGGCGCGCTGAGGTCGATGTCATCAAAGTGGCCAACGAGGCCCAAGCGGCACTGATGGAACTGGACATCCCGATCCAGGTGGCGGTGATGGGCTGTGTGGTCAACGGACCTGGTGAGGCCCGCCACGCTGACCTCGGCATCGCGGCTGGTAAAAAGCGTGGACACCTGTTCATCCAGGGTCAGATCGTGAGTGTCGTACCCGAGGACGAGATGGTTCAGGCCCTTGTCGATGAGGCGAAGAAGATCGCCCGCGATGGGGTGGCCGCACGCCTCGCGGCCCGCGACCTCGGAGCCGAAGCCGAAGCCGAAGCCGACCGAGCACTGTTGCTCGACGTGAAGGGCACCGACGTGAACCACGCTTCGGAGCGCATCGAAAGGATTCGGCGTCGCACCCAGGGCTAGTGGCCCGTTGGCTAGGCTGGCGCATCGAATCAAAGGAGAGTCGTGGCAACTCAGAGCGTGTTGACCCCTCAGGGCGAAGATTTCCCGCGCTGGTACCAAGACGTCGTGGCCAAGGCGGAAATGGCCGACAACGGACCGGTGCGCGGCACCATGGTCATTCGACCGTACGGCTACGCGATTTGGGAACGCATGCAGGCCGCCATCGATGCACGGATCAAGGAAGCGGGCGCCCAGAACGCGTACTTTCCACTCTTCATCCCCCAGAGTTATCTGTCTCGAGAGGCCGAGCACGTTGAAGGATTCAGCCCCGAATTGGCGATCGTCACGCACGCTGGAGGCGAGGAGCTGAGCGAACCGATCGTTGTTCGTCCCACCTCCGAGACGGTCATCGGCGAGTTCATGGCCAAGTGGATCCAGAGTTACCGGGACCTACCGTTACTGCTCAACCAGTGGGCCAACGTGGTCCGCTGGGAACTTCGCCCGCGACTATTCCTCCGCTCGTCTGAGTTTCTGTGGCAAGAGGGCCACACCGCCCACGCCACCTACGAGGACGCGGCGAAATACGCCCTGAAGATTCACACCGACGTCTACAACGACTTTCTCGAACAAGTGCTGGCCGTGCCGACCTACGTCGGCATCAAGCCGCCGAGCGAACGATTTGCCGGCGCCATCAATTCCATGACGTGCGAGGGCATGATGCGTGACGGCAAGGCTTTGCAAATGGCGACGAGTCATGAACTGGGTCAGAACTTCGCCAAGGCCTTCGACATCTTCTTCCAAAACGAAGCAGGCCAGGCAGCGCTCTGTCATACAACGTCCTGGGGCGCTTCGACGAGGTTGGTTGGTGGACTCATCATGGCTCACGGCGACGACAACGGACTCGTGGTGCCTCCGCGACTCGCACCAATCCAAGTGATCGTCATCGCGGTGCGTGATGAGTCCGAAGTCAACGATGCGTGCGCGCGAATCGCGGCGTCACTCAAGGGCGTGGGCGTTCGTGCGCAGGTCGACGCCAACCGGGGAAGTTTCGGTCGCCGACTCACCGACTGGGAGATCAAGGGCGTTCCGTTGCGCATCGAGGTCGGCCCTCGTGACCTGAGCAGTGGGCAAGTCACCATGGTGCGCCGCGACTCGGGCGAGAAGTCCCTGGTCGTGCTCGACGCAGTGGGCGAAACGGTGCTCGTCGTACTCGAATCAATCCAAGCAACGTTGTTCGAAGCCGCTCGGGACCGGCGTGACGAGAACACCCACGATGTTGCGAATGTCGATGAGGCCCTGGAGGCCGCCCAGAACGGCTTCGCGCGGATCGCGTGGCGAGAAGTCGAGGGCCCGGGGGAGCAACGGCTTAAATCAGAGGCGATTACGGTGCGCTGCTTGATGCGCGCCGACGGATCGATGCCGGTGGATGACGCAGAAGAGGACCTCGTCTGCATCGTTGCCAAGTCGTACTAGCCAGGGCCCGAGAATACGGATTTAACCTGATTTGAAGGGGTTTTCGGCCCTGAAATCAGATTGTCGAGACGGTCTAATCCTGCTACAATTGTTGCCTACAGTCCGCTCAGGACGTTTGGACTCGTTTAAGCGCGGGCCTCGGGCCCGCGCTTTTTCTTTGTCCGAACGGCCTGACGACACAGAGAGGAGCGCGATGGCCATGGAACTGGAGACACCGTTGCGCTCACTCCTATCCGACCTCGGCCTCGAGTTGTACGACGTTGAGTTGGTCAAGGGTACGCTGAACGTCGTCGTTACCAAGGCTGGCGGTGTCGACCTCGAGGCCCTGACCAGGGCGAATCGGTCGATTTCGGAATGGCTCGACGTCAACGATCCAATCCCTGGACGGTTCACCCTCGATGTCTCGAGTCCGGGACTGGAACGCCGTCTACGCACGCCGGCACACTTCAAGACGACGATTGGCGAGGTCGTGACCCTTCGTGAGATCCGTGAGGGTCAGCCCACGCGCCGTCTCGAGGGGACGGTCGTGGCCGTTGATGATCACCGCGTGACCCTCGATGATGGCGAGCACGGCCAGGTCAGTGTCGAATTGACCAACATCGAGCGCGCTCGAACGGTCTTTAAGTGGGGTGCCGAACCCAAGCCGACCCCGTCGCGCGGGAAATCGACCTCTTCAATGACGAGCAAGGAAGGTTAGACATGGCGAACTTCGAATTCCTGGAAGCCCTGGGGCAGATTGCGCGTGACCAGAACATTGATGAAGGTGAGTTGCTGATCGCCTTAGCGAACGCGCTGCTCGCCGCCTACAAGCGTCGCCCCGACTCTGCGGAGGACGCCGAAGTGGAGATCAACCCCGAAACGGGTGAGATAAAGGTTTGGGGCCTCGAACTTGACTTGGAGGGGAACGTCACGCGTGAGTGGGACGCGACCCCTGAGGACTTCGGTCGTATCGCCGCCCAGACGGCCAAGCAGGTGTTGATGCAACTCATTCGCGACATCCAACGCCGTCAGATGTACGAAGAGTTCGCCAATCGTGAAGGCGACATCGTTTCGGGCACCGTGCAGCAGAACGACAATCGCTACACTCTGCTCGATCTCGGACGTGTCGAGGCACTGCTGCCTCAGGCCGAGCAGATTGCCTTCGAGCGCTACGAGCACGGGGCGCGAATCAAGGTCTACATTGTCGAGGTTCGAAAGACCAACAAGGGTCCCCAAATCGTGGTGAGTCGAACCCACCCGGCGCTGGTGGCGAAGCTTTTCGAGATCGAAGTGCCCGAGATCGCCAACGGAATTGTCGAGATCAAGGCGTTGGCGCGCGAGCCCGGTCATCGCAGCAAGATCGCGGTAGCTTCCAACGACAACATGGTTGACCCGGTTGGCGCTTGCGTCGGCGCGCGAGGGAGCCGGGTTCGCAACATCACCAATGAACTACGTAGTGAGCGCATCGACGTGGTGCCCTACAGTGACGATCCGGTCCAATTCATCCAAGCCGCACTGCAACCGGCTCGGGTCCGCGAGGTCCAGTTGAACGAGGAGGAAGGCATCGCCACGGTGATCGTTCACGATCAACAACTCTCGCTCGCGATCGGCAAGGAAGGTCAGAACGCACGATTGGCCGCTCGGCTCACTGGCTGGCGCATCGACATCCGTTCGGAGAACGAGGGCGTCGAAGACGTGGTCGTCGAAGAGGTCTGGACCGATGGCGATGTCGTCGTCGACGACCGGTTGAGCGTGGTGAGCGGTGCCGACGGCGAGGCTGGCGCGGTGGTGATCGACGAAGTGGTTGACGACTCGAGAGGTTCGCACGTCGAGTTGATCGTGACCGAACAGATTGTGGAGGACGAGGCATAGCACCGGTACGAACATGTGTTGTTTGTCGCGCCCGCCGGTCCGACGCGCAGATGCTTCGAGCTGGTCGAACGCCTGACGGAACGTGGTATTTGGGTCGCGGAGACGGACGGGGAGTCTGGTGGTGTGATGAGGTGGAATGCGAAAGCGCGCTTCGAATCGCGCAGTTGGCGAGGGCCCTGCGAACGTCGCTGGGCGAGCGCGACTTTGCGGATTTCCGGTCGTTGCGGACCGGTAGCGGTTTCAAATCGTCGTAGTTGTGGAAGAATAGATAACTGTTGTGCCCGCAGTAGTGCGGACACGTGAAGCAAGGGAATGTTTTGGCGCAGAAGAAGATCCGGGTGCACGAGCTCTCTAAGGAACTCGGCCTTACGAGCAAAGAGTTGCTCGCACTCGCTCAAAAACTTGGTATCGGAGCTTCGAGCCCATCGGCGTCGATAGAAGACGCCCAGGCAGATCGAATCCGACGCCGAGCCGACGCTGACGGTCTGCGGCGCGTCGTCGAGCCCGACGACGCGACCAAGACCACCAAGTCCGTGAAGGCCGCCGCCCCCACCGTCGAGCACGTGGCGGGCCCCGTCGTCGAGCAGGTCGAGCAGCTCGCGTCCACTCGAGTCTCGCGGGTCGGGTCTTCGACCATCGAGCCCGATGCGGTGGTGACCAAGGTTTCGAGCGAGGTGGCCCCACTAGCCGAGCCGTCTGAGACGATGGCCCCCAAGGTGGTGCGAAGCCGTCCCGCGATGGCCAAGCCCGTACCCACTCGAACGGCCTCGCCCGACGGTCCAACAACGATTCGTCCGACTCAACGCTCGAGTTCGGGTGAGGGTGGTGACGGGTCGCCAGGCTCAAATCGCCCGCCGCTCAGTGCCACCGGTCGCCCGATCCCGCCTCCACCCGGGCGGCCCCTTAGTGCCACGGGTCGACCCATCCCGCCGCCGCCGGGTTCGCGCCGACCGATGCCGGGTTCGACCGGCCGTCCTTCGAGCACGACTGGAGCGCGCCCGATGGGCTCGCGTCCGAGTACCGGAGCGCCGCGCCCCGGAGGAACATCGTCACGTCCCGGGAGTCCGGGTGGTTTCTCAAGTTCGCGACCGGGTGCGCCCGCCAGCGCCGGTGCGGCCGGTGCGAGCCGTGGTGGCCTGCCGAGTCGCGGCGGCGGTGGCCCGAGGGGTTCTCAGCGAAAGGCGACTCGCCGACGCCGGCGAAACGTCGAAGAGCTCGAGCCGACGCAGATGACGACGTGGCAACCCAGTAACGCTCCCGTACCCGATGATGAGATCATTATCGAACGTGGTTCGACGGCAAAGGACGTTGGTCCCAAACTCAATCGCAGTGCCGCGGACATCATTCGATTCCTCTTCCTTCAAGGCGAGATCGTGACGGCCGTACAAAGCCTCAGCGACGACATGATCGAGCTCTACGCCGCCGAGGTCGGTGCCAGTGTGCGCCTGGTCGACCCGGGCGAACAGCAAGAGGCCGCCCTGCTCGCCAAGTTCTTTGATGAGGATGACCAGGACGACGAGATTCCCGCGCTCCCTCGACCGCCAGTGGTCACGGTGATGGGCCACGTCGACCATGGCAAGACCATGCTCCTGGACAAGATTCGCAAGACCAACGTGGTGGCCGGTGAAGCCGGTGGCATCACCCAGCACATCGGCGCTTACCAGGTCCAGTGGAAGGGACGCCCGATTGCGTTCCTCGACACTCCTGGTCACGAGGCGTTCACCGCGATGCGCGCGCGTGGCGCAAAGGTGACTGACGTCATCATCTTGGTGGTGGCGGCCGATGATGGCGTCATGCCACAGACCATCGAGGCCATCAATCACGCCAAAGCGGCCGACGTACCGGTAATCGTCGCCGTCAACAAGATCGACAAAGCCGACGCGAATCCGGACCGTGTTCTCCAACAGATCAGTGATCACGGTCTGGTTCCCGAAAAGTGGGGCGGTGACACCATCTGCGTGGAGATCTCGGCCCTCCAGGGCGTTGGTATCGACGAGTTGCTTGAGCAGGTGCTGCTGGTCGCAGAACTCGAGGAACTCACCGCACGTCCGACGGGACGCGCCATGGGGACGGTTCTCGAGGCCAACCTCGAAGTCGGACGTGGCCCGGTCGCAACGGTGATGGTCCAAAAGGGTCTGTTGAGCGTAGGTGACCCGGTCGTGGCTGGCGCGGCGTACGGCAAGGTCAAAGCCCTCATCAACGACCAGGGCAAGCAGATCAAGAGTGCTGGGCCATCGACGCCCGTGCAGATCCTCGGCTTCTCCGAGCCGCCCTTCGCGGGCGATGAGATGCGGGTCGCCCACGACCTCGGCCACGCGCGTTCGCTTGCCGAGGCACGGGCCCAACGGGCACGACTCATCGGACATCAGCCAGTCGCTTCAACCAGTGGCGCTCGTCTGGAGGACCTGTTCGAACAGATCCAACGCGGCGAGACCGCTACTCTCAACATCGTGTTGAAGGCCGACGTGCAAGGTTCGCTCGAGGCATGCACCGAATCGCTGAAGAAATTGGAGCGCGAAGACGTCAAACTGGTAATCGTCCATCGAGGTGTTGGAGGGATCACCGAGAACGACGTGCAGCTAGCCAAAGCTTCGAGCGCGACGATCATCGGATTCAACGTTCGCCCCGACAAACGGAGCCGAGAGCTTTCCGAGAACGAAGGCGTGCAGATCCGAACTTACGAGATCATCTACAAGCTGATCGAAGAGATCGAGGCGGCGATGCTCGGGATGCTCTCGCCCGTCTTTGAAGAAGTGGTCACCGGCGAGGCCGAAGTACGAGAGGTGTTTAGGGTGCCCAAGATCGGTGCAATCGCCGGTTGCTTCGTTCGTGACGGTGTCATCACGCGTGGATCGAAGGTGCGATTCCTGCGTGAAGGTACGATTATTTGGAAGGGCACCATCACGTCGCTTCGACGTTTCAAGGATGACGCTCGAGAAGTGCAGTCAGGATTCGAGTGCGGAATTGGCCTTTCGGACTATCAGGACCTGAAGTCTGGCGACATCATCGAGACATTCGAGGAGCGCGAGATACCGCGCACGGCCTAAGTCATGGCTCACTCTTCTGGAAAGCATCACTCGTATCCCCGCCTGGCCCGGGTCAATCAGATTCTGCGCGAAGTGATCTCCGATGAGCTGATGAGGATATCTGACGTCGATGACCGCATTGGGCTCTTGACCGTCACCGGAGTCGAGACCACGCCGGACCTTCGCCAAGCAGTCGTCTACTTCGATTCGATTGGCCAAGGCGCGCGCGAGGTGCTCGATGAGCGAAGAGCGCAACTCCAGTCGGCGGTGAATGTCCAAACCCGCCTCAAGCGAACGCCCCGGCTCACCTTCATCGCCGATCCGGCGGTCGCTAGCGGCGAAGCAGTGGACGAAATCCTGCGCCGCCACGTCCATGACGAGGAGTAACGGACTTCTGTTAGTGGACAAGCCCACTGGCGTCACCAGTCATGACGTCGTTGCGCAAGTGCGCAAACTCTTTAATGAGCGCCGTGTGGGACACGCCGGCACGCTTGATCCCATGGCGACTGGATTACTGGTCCTCGCCGTTGGCCCCTCCACGCGATTGCTACGCTTCGCCCAGTCCGAGGTGAAGCGATATTGCGGCACGGTGATGTTCGGTGTGGCCACGGATTCTCTCGACGCCGACGGTACCGTCGTCGACGTGGTCGAGGTACCTGCGTTGAGCCAACTGACAGTCCAAGGGGCGGCAGAATCGATGCTCGGAACGCAGCTCCAGGTTCCTCCTATGGTTTCGGCGATCAAGATCGGGGGTCGCCGACTGCATGAGCTAGCGCGACAAGGAATCGAGGTGGTTCGAGAGCCTCGTGAGATCTCGATCAGCGAGTTTCGCGTGATGCCCACGAGCGATCGGTCAACGTGGTCCTTCGAGGTCGAGTGCAGCGTCGGAACTTACGTCAGGGTGCTGCTGAGCGACCTCGCCCTCAAACTGGCCACGGTCGGACACTTGACAAGCCTTCGCCGACTGTCGAGCGGGCTTCACCACGTGAGTCGAGCGAAGACGCTGGAGGAGATTTCCGCGATGCTCGATAACGGTGAAGACCCCTTGGGGCCACCTTCGCTGTTCACCGCGTCGCTCGAGGACGCGGTGATCGGACCGGTCGATCAAGACCGGATGCGTAAGGGACAACAACTTGATCTCGCGGGATCGTTCCTCGGTGCCGAAGTGGCCGCATTGGACTCTTCGGGCAAGTTGGTAGGGGTGTTGAAGCGCCGAGGTGAACGATGGCAACCCGAGGTCGTACTCGTGTCCGAGTCCGGTCCGACGCACGGGTAGGTTGCATGGCGTGAACGTGATCCGCGACTCTGACGCCCACGTCGCCGAGCAGCCCAGCGTCGTGGGCATCGGCGTCTTTGACGGTGTCCACCTGGGACATCAGAGGGTGATCGCTACGGTGCGCGAGCTCGCCGACCAACGTCGCGCTCAAGCGGTGATTGTCACCTTCGATCCCCATCCGGCACGGGTGCTCGCACCGTTGCGAGCGCCCAACTCCATCGCCACGATCGGGCAACGCATGGAGTCGTTCACTCGACTTGGGGTGGATCGCACACGCATCATCACGTTCACGAACGAGTTCGCGTCGGAGTCCGCGATCGACTTCATCGAGCGGGTGTTGATCCGCGAGTTGAGGGTGCTCCACGTCGTGGTCGGTGAAGACTTTCACTTCGGACACGATCGAGAGGGCGATGTCGCGCTGCTCGAGAGTGAGGGTGATGCGCGAGGATTCATGGTCACTGCAGCGCCAATCTATGGCGCACGCACCCGCTGGAGTTCAACTGTCGTTCGCCAGGCACTTGCGCAAGGCAACCTCGAACTCGCCAATGCGACGTTGGGACGCCCTTTCGTCCTACGAGGAATCGTCGAGCACGGTGACGCCCGTGGCGGCGACCTCGGATTTCCCACCGCGAACCTCAGTTTGAGCCCTCATCAACAGCTGCCCGCGTTGGGAATCTACGCCGGGGCGGTGAAGACGTCCGACGCGACGTGGTGGCCCGCAGCGATTTCGGTTGGTACGAGACCCCAGTTCTACGAAGCGGGGCCGCTCCTGGTCGAGGTACATATTCCGGGTTTCCACGGAGACTTGTACGACATGGAGTTGGATGTGGCTTTCTTGCGTCGATTGCGCGGCGAAATGACCTTCTCCGCACTCAGCGAATTGGTAGCGCAGATGGGGCATGATGTCGTTCAAACACTTGAGATTTTCAAGATTTTCACGCCTGCTGCGTATCCACTGCTAGGCTAGGGGTTCGGTCAGCGACGCTGATCGTGTGGGTCGTCACGTTGGCGACTCGCAACGGGACCCCCGACTCATAAGGCAAACTACGTTATGGCTGAGAAGCAGCAGATCATCAAGGACTTTCAGGCTCACGACACGGACACCGGCTCGCCGGAGGTCCAAATCGCGATTCTGACGGACCGGATTGCGCACCTCACCGAGCATCTGAAGGTACACAAGGGTGATCATCACACCCGACGTGGGCTCATGAAGCTCATTGGCCAGCGTCGCCGGCTGCTCGATTACGTGCAGCGCGGAAATGTCGAGCGCTATCGCGCTTTGATCGGTCGTCTCGGCATTCGTCGCTAGCCGAGAAGCACGTCGACGCCGTCGACGTGTTCAACACATCCGAGGCCTCGGAGGCCAGTGGAGAACAGTCGCCCCAAGCGAAGGTTGCCCACTGGGATCCGGGCGGAGTGTTGCTAACCAAATAGGAGCAATTCCATGTCTGACGCAATCCGCGTATCCAGCCCAATCACGGGCACTGAAAAAAATCTGAGTTTCGAGGCCGGACGCCTCGCCCAACTCGCCGACGGGGCCGTGGTCGCTCGAATCGGAGACACGATGCTTTTGGCCACGGTCGCCGCCGCCAAGACCGTACGCGAGGGAGTTGACTTCTTTCCTCTGACGGTCGACATCGAAGAACGGGCGTACGCCGCGGGCAAGATTCCTGGGGCGTTCTTTCGTCGTGAGGGCAAACCTTCGGACCAGGCCGTGTTGACGTGCCGACTCATCGACCGCCCGTTACGTCCCTCGTTCCCGAAGGGGTTCCGTAACGAAGTCCAAGTCGTGGGAACCATCTTCAGCGCCGACCAGGAGAATCCGCATGACGTCCTAGCCATCAATGCCGCGTCCGCAGCGTTGATGATCTCCGGGATTCCCTTCGAGGGCCCGATTGGGGCCGTTCGTATGGCTTACACGATCGACGGAGAATGGGTTCCGCACCCCACGTTTGGTGAGGGTGACGCGGCGACCTTCGAGTTGGTCGTCGCCGGACGCGCCCTTAGTGACTCCTCGGACTCTGATGTTGCCATCATGATGGTCGAGGCCGGTGGGACTGAAGGTTCCTTCGAGAAGTACGCCGACGGAGCCCCGAAGGTCAGTGAAGAAGTCCTCTCGGTCGGTCTCGAAGCGTCAAAACTGTGGATTCGCGAATCCATCAACTTGCAGCGTCAACTCGTCAAGGAGTTCGTCGCCGTTCGTGGTCCGATCAAGGCCATGGAGTACAAGGCGTTGACCGACTACCAAGATGACGTCTTCGAACGCGTCGAAGCGGTTGGTTACGACGCGGTCTCCGAGGCGAACAAGCTGACCACCAAGACTTCGCGAAACGAAGCCCTCGAAGCTGCCACGGCCGGTGTCATCGAACAGTTGTCGCACGAATTCGCCGACCGAGTCGGCGAGATCAAGGCGGCAGTCAAGTCGCTGACCAAGAAGATTGTGCGCCAACGCATCGTCCAAGAGGGGGTCCGCATCGATGGTCGCTCCGCGAGCGACATCCGTCCGCTCTCTGCCGAGATCGACTTGTTCCCGATGACCCACGGCTCGGCATTGTTCCAACGCGGCGAGACTCAGGTCGTCAATGTGACGACTCTTGGTATGCCGCGCATGCGTCAACAGCTTGACACCATCACTCCCGACGAGTGGCGTCGCTACATGCACCACTACAACTTTCCTCCCTACTCGGTTGGCGAGACGGGTCGAGTGGGCATGCCCAAACGTCGCGAGGTCGGTCACGGCATGCTCGCCGAGCGAGCACTGATCCCCGTATTGCCGAGCGAGCAGGACTTCGCCTACACGTTGCGCGTCGTTTCAGACGTCCTGCAGTCCAATGGATCGACGTCAATGGCGTCGGTCTGTGGATCGACGCTGTCGTTGATGGCGGCCGGCGTGCCAATCAAGGCGCCCGTTGCGGGCATCGCTATGGGCTTGGTCTACGAGGGCGGAGACTACGTGACCCTGACCGACATCTTGGGTGCCGAAGACGCATTCGGTGACATGGACTTCAAGGTGGCGGGCACGGCCGACGCCGTTACGGCCCTGCAGTTGGACACGAAGATCGACGGACTTCCCGCTGATGTACTGTCGCGCGCTCTGCTCCAGGCGAAGCAGGCACGCCTGCAGATCCTCGACGTGATCACCAGTACGATTAGCGAACCGCGTGGCGAAGTTGCCGCTGTCGCACCCAAGATCGTCACTCTGGAAATCCCGATTGACAAGATCGGCGAGGTCATCGGCCCCAAGGGTAAGGTCATCAACACGCTTCAGCAAGAGACCGGCGCGGATATCGCCGTGGACGACGATGGCGTCGTCGGAACGGTGACCATCGGAGCCAAGGATGGTCGAGCCGTGGAAGAGGCTCGTCGCCGTATCGCGCTGATTCTCGATCCGCCCACGCCCGAAGTGGGAGCGACGTACCCGGGTCGCGTGGTCAACCTCGCCAAATTCGGTGCGTTCGTGAGCATCATGCCCGGACGTGATGGACTCCTCCACATCTCCAAGCTGTCGCCGCTCAACGACGGCAAGCGAATCGGTCAGGTGGAAGACGTTCTCGAACTCGGTCAGGCCATTGAAGTGCGAGTGGACGACATCGACCCCCAAGGCAAGGTCTCGCTCTCGCTCGCGGGACAGTACGCCGATATGGTGGCCCCCGACAGCGAACCCCGTGCCCCTCGGGCGCCGCGCGACGGAGCTGAGCGTTCCGGGCGTGAGCGCGCACCACGCGATCGCGCGCCACGTGACCGCGCGCCGCGCGACTCACAAAGCGCCTCTCGGCCCGCTCCCACGTCGAGTTTCGAGGCGGCCTTCGAAGCGGAGCTCGCCGGCGAAATTGGCGACTTGGGCCCCGGTGGACCATCGCTGAATGAAGGTGACGGCGGCGGTCGTCGCAGTCCGCGTCCGCGTCGGCGCTAACTCCTCCATGAGACCCGTGTCGGGCCGTCTGAACGACTGCGCGGCACGGGTTCTTCATTGTTCGTAGCGTGTTGGGGTGAGCATCGACACGGTCACTGGTCCAGCTCGCTGGTGGCGACCGATGCGTGGCGGCGATCGTCTCGCGCTGCTCCTCATGGTGCTGGTTCCTCTGATCATATTCGGGGTGCCGGCCCTCTTTGGTCATCCGGCCATTGCTCAGGACAATCTCATCCAGAACTTTCCGCTGCGCGTGCTGACGGGTCAACAGATTCGTTCGGGCCACCTGCCGCTGTTGAACCCCTTGGCGAACTCCGGGACACCGCTACTGGGCGGGATGAACGCCGGCTCGTTCTATCCGCTCACCATGCTCTTCGTATTCCTACCCGCAGTGGTCGCCTGGGTTCTCAATCTCGTCGCGATCTACGTGACGGCTGCGCTGGGAGTCTTCGCCCTCCTTCGATGGCACTCAGTCAAGACCCTGTCTGCGGCGGTCGCCTCCTTTGTCTTCGCGTACTCCGGGGCGATGATCGGACAGATGGTCCACCTCGGCGTGGTCCAGGGATTCTCCTTGATGCCGTGGATGATCCTCGCTCTCTCGGCGATGGCGCACTCGGTGGTGAGCGTGGACGACGTGCGTTGGACTGGTTACGCGCGACGGCTGATGCCTTCGGCCCTGGGGGTCTCGGGACTCTGGGCACTCGCATGTCTAAGTGGCGAACCGCGAGCGATCGCCGAACTCGAACTCTTGAGCGTGCTGATCGTCGCGACGTTAACTTTCGTACGAAGTGAACTGCAACCCAACACCTGGAGATCGCGCGTCGCTTATTTGGGGGGATTCGTTTCGGCAACGGCCCTGGGAGTGGTGATTGGCCTGGCGCAATTGTTGCCGGGTTGGACGTTCATCACCCAGTCCCAGCGGGCGTCGATCTCCTATTCGTTCTTTGGTGCAGGATCGCTGCCGGTGCGCTGGACGGCCATGCTTTTTGACCAGACCATCCTCGGCGGCAACGGTGTCTTGCACCAGCCAACGTTCTTCTCGAACTACAACCTGCCTGAGGTGACTGGTTACACCGGTATCTTGGCGATGGTCGCGCTGAGTGCATTCCTCACCCGCTGCACGCGCCACGGCTGGCGTCATCGTGATCGGACCTACGTCCTCTATCTCGTCATCGTGATCGTTGGTCTGTTCGCCACGTGGGGAAGCTTCACCCCGTTCGGCCATCTCTTTCAGCACATTCCCCTCTTCGGCAGCACCAGACTGCAAAGTCGCAACATCGTTTTGGTCGACTTAGGGGCCGCGGTGCTGCTCGGCCGATGGCTCGATCGTCTCCAGGACCGTGACTTCGAGGGGGCTGGAATACTCGGCTGGCGGCGCTGGTTTACCCTGTTGCCCGCGGTGCTCACGGTGGCCGTCGCAGGAACCATGCTGATGGCGGGCAGGTGGTTGAGCCTCGAGCTCGGTGCGTGGCGGGGCTCAAACAACATGGCGAACTACGAGCAACCGACCCTGATCATCCAGATCGCCATCGCCGCCTCCATTGGCGCGGTGCTCTGGATCTGGCGCGAGCGCGTGAACCTCGTGCGTTGGCTGACGGTGATCGCCGTGGTGGACACCGTTGTCTTCCTGACTTTCTCTTCAACGGGCTTCGTCGCCGGACACGTGAACATCATGCCGTCTCGAGCGAGCGCTACGAGTCTGCTCGGTGGCTACGGAAGGTTCGCCTTGGTGGACCCCACCGGCGACCACCTCGACCAGTTCGAGAATCTCGGCTCACCCAACATGAACGTCTTCACCGAGATCCCAAGTATTCAGGGCTACGGATCGCTGATTGAGTCGTTGTACGGGGACGTGACGGCATCGCACCCTCTGTTCAGTCTCGATCCGTGCAAGTTGGCCGACGGGACGTTCATCCAGCTGCGTCTGGCGTCATTTGCCATCTCCAGCTCTGAATTGAGTGGTCCGCTGACCCTCGCCTCGGCGCCAGGGTTGCGGTGCCTTCCACTCAAGAGCAATGTGCGCACCCAGCGCTACTTCGGCCAGTTACTGCTGGTGCGTGACATCACCGTCGAGGGCTCCAACGGACACCGAGTTTCGTCGGGCGAAGTCTTTGCCCGCCTGCTCGACGCCTCGGGTCGACCGTTCGGTCCGAAGATCGAGCAGACGGGCAAGACCATCAACTTCTTCAATTTCAGTGGTGTGCACGACGTGGCCTCGGGCGTTCAGATCGATGCGCCGTCCGGCGCGAAGATCTCCTCGACGACCGTCGCAGTGTCGGGGGCCATGTCTCAGACGTACTTACTGAACACTCCGTTTCAACAGGCGCTCTCTTCTCCGTTGTGGCATCTGACCGATACCGTGGGCACCATCGCCGTATTCAAGGCCACGCACGTTCGCCCGATCGCCTGGATCGGGACCAACAAGTCCACCTCGAAGATCCTGGACCTGCAGAACTCGGGCTGGGGCGATTCGTGGATCACCGTTCGCGCCGCACATCGAACTGTCTTGAAGCGCTCTCAGGCGTGGCTGGCCGGATGGCGAGCCACGGCTCGAAACACCGTGAGCGGGAAGGTCCTTTCGCTCGATGTTGTTCGTTCGGGTCTCATTCAGCAAGTCGTGGTGCCCCCAGGCACCTGGCAAGTGCACTTCCACTATCACGCCCCGTACATCGAGACGGGGCTCGCCGCATCCACCGCGGGTGCGTTGGTATGGTTCGCACTGCTTGGCTCCTGGCGGGGATGGTGGCGCCCAAGGCGGTCCAGTAAGGTTCGAACGTGAAACGCGTGGCGATTGTCGGCGGAGCCGGTCGCATGGGTCAGGCCATTGCGCTCGGACTGGGTACGGGTCACGACGTTGAAGTCGTTGCGCTGATCGACGTCCATGAGCCACCGGATCTTCACGGTGCTCGCTACGCATCGACCCTGGAAGGACTGGACCCACTCGATATCGATGTCGTCGTGGACTTCTCGGTGCCCGATGGCGTCGTCGCTTCAGCCGAATGGTGCGCCAAACACCGGGTCGCGTTGGTCGTCGGAACCACGGGGTTGAGCGCTGAACAGCGCCGGGCCGTTGTTGAGGCATCGAGCTCGGTGGGCATCGTTATCGCCTCGAACTTCTCTATCGGCGCAGTTCTGGCGGAGCGTTTCGCTGCTCAAGCAGCTCCCTACTTTGAGCGAGTAGAGATCATCGAGCTCCATCACGATCGCAAGGTCGACGCTCCTTCGGGTACGTCGATCGCCGCGGCGCGAGCGATCGCAGCATCGCGCGCGGCTTGCGGAAAAGAGCCGCTCATCGATCCAACCCAACTCGTCAGTCTCGACGGAGCGAGGGGGGCCAACGCCGAGGGCGGGGTGCGAATCCATTCGGTACGCCTGCCTGGACTCGTCGCTCACCAGGAGGTTCTCTTCGGTGGACCGGGTGAGGGTCTCACCATCCGACACGACTCATATGACCGCCAGAGTTTCGTCCAAGGCGTCCTCGTGGCGGTTCAGACCATTGACAGCGCCCCGCGCCTGATCGACGGGATCGCTTCGCTGGTGACGTGATCGGTCACGTTGCTTCAGTAGAGGCTGGTAACTTCGTCTTATGAAGTCTCCTCAATTCGGGCGCGTGCTCACCGCGATGGTGACGCCGTTCGCGCCCGACGGATCTCTCGACTTCGACGTCGCCATTGAGTTGGCGCAATTCCTCGTCGACAACGGTTCCGACGGACTCGTCCTCGCCGGATCGACCGGCGAGGGATCTTCGCTCTCCGATGACGAGAAGCTCGAACTCTTCGCATGCATCGCCGGAGCGGTCGAAGTACCGGTCCTGGCTGGATCGACGTCATCGGACACCGCCCATTCGCTCGCTCTGACCGCGCGGGTGGCCGCCACGGGGGCGAGCGGCGTGCTCGCCACCACGCCGGCCTACGCTCGGCCCAACCAGCGAGGGATTGTCGAGCACTTCAGTGCGATCGCTCGGTGCACGGAGCTGCCGATCATGCTTTACGACATCCCGTCTCGTACCGGACGAAAGATCGCCGCGTCGACGACGATCGAACTGGTCGAGCAGCATGAGAACATCGTCGCCTTGAAAGATGCATCGGCCGATTTGGCGAACGCCGCGCACCTGAAGGCGGCACTGGGCGATCGACTTGATTTGTACAGTGGTGACGACTCTTTGGTGTTGCCCTTCATGGGAATCGGTGGGATCGGGATCGTTTCGGTTGCCGCCCATTGGGTTGGGCCGGAGTTCGCCGCGATGGTACGAAGCGCCGGCGAGGGGGACTGGTCCGAAGCGCAACGGCTCAATGAGATGCTCGCCCCTAGTTGTTCATTCGAGTCAAGTGAGGCGTATCCCAATCCCATGCCCACCAAAGCCGTGATGCGGGCCCTCGGCTTCGAAGTCGGCGAATGCCGACTTCCCCACGGGCCCTCCGATGCGCAACTCGATCGCCGGGCCAGCGAAATCATCTCCTCGACGCAAGCAGCCCGTGGCTAAGGGCCACGTTCGAGTCACCTTCCTTGGTGGACTGGGCGAGATCGGTCGTAACTGTGCGGCCATCGAACAAGACGGACGAATCGTGGTCATCGATGCGGGACTGATGTTCCCGGAGCCGAACATGTACGGGGTCGACCTCATCCTTCCCGATTTTCGTTGGTTGATCGAGCGCAAGGACCGGGTGGACGCAATCGTCTTGACCCATGGACACGAGGATCACACGGGTGCGTTGCGCTACCTGGTCAAAGACATCAACGTACCGATCTACGGGTCGGCCCTCACCCTAGGATTCGCCCGCCATCGACTGAGCGAGGCCAAAGTGGCCAAGGACCTAACCTTCATTGAAGTCGCTGATGGGGAGCGGCGCCGCATCGGTCCCTTCGAAGTCGAGTTCATCCCGGTGACCCATTCGGTGCCGAGCGCGCACGCCCTGGCTTTTCGAACCAGTGCGGGAATCGTCGTGCATTCGGGTGACTTCAAGCTCGACCTCACGCCTATCGATAATCGAAGAACTGACGTGGCGCGACTGGCGGCGCTCGGCGACGAAGGGGTCTCGTTGCTGCTCTGTGATTCCACCAACGCCGAGGAACCGGGCTTCACCGCCTCGGAGCGCTCGGTCGGTGGTGCGCTTCGTCGACTCTTCCTCGAGCGCCCAGAACGGCGGATGGTCATTGCCTGCTTCGCCAGCCACATTCACCGCGTCCAGCAGATCATGGACGTGGCGAAGGAGCAGAACCGAAAGATTGTGCTGATGGGCCGCTCAATGGAAGCGAACGTCAAGCTCGCGCGAAAGCTCAACATCTTGCGCGTCGACGCAGCGGACTTGCTGGACCTCGAGAACATCGATCGCTATCAGCCGGGCGAGGTCTGCGTGATCTGCACCGGCAGCCAGGGTGAGCCACTCGCGGCGCTGGCCAAGCTGTCTCGTGGCGATGCGAGGTACATGAAGGTCGGCGCCGACGATACTGTCGTCCTCAGTTCACATCCGATTCCAGGTAACGAATGGACCGTCGGGCGCGTGATCGACGACCTGCATCGCGCAGCCGCCGAAGTGATCCACTCGGGCAACGAGCCGGTCCACGCCTCGGGGCACGCCCGCCAAGGAGAGCTTCGGACGTTCCATCAACTGATCCGCCCCAAGAACTTCGTTCCCGTTCACGGCGAGTATCGACACATGGTCCATCACGCCGAACTGGCCACGTCGATGGGACTGAGCCCCAAGCACGTGCTGATCTGCGAAGACGGTGATCAGATCGAGGTCAGCGCAACGGGCATCAAGAGAGCCGGCCAAGTACCCGCGGGATTCCACTACATCGATGGCAGCGCCGGTGACCTCGATGAACGACCCCTCGAGGAGCGCCGAATGCTGGCCGAATACGGGGTATTGCAGATCTCGGCGGGTGTCGACGCCAAACAACGCAAGCTCGTCCAGCCCGTGCGATTGACGCTTCGCGGATGGTTCGAAGGCGAGCACGATCGAGGTCTGCTCGACGCCGTGACCCACGAGGTCCGCAGCGCCATCGAATCTGAACTCAAAGAGGGCAAGGTTGACGCCGAGGCGCTCAACAAGGTCGCCCAGCGCGCTGCTGGTCGACTCCTCGGACAGAAGTACCGCCGTCAGCCGGTGCTGATGGCGGCCATCGTGGTGCTCTAGTCGTCAGACTTGTCCGGTTCACCGCCATCAGCGTTGTTGCGTCCCGCACGCCAATAGGCCTTACGGCTGATCCGATCTTGATCGAGCCCCCGATCGACTAGGGCGACCTGCGCCGCCTTGGTGACACTGAACTCGCCAAAGAGGTAGGCGTGACCGACGTCGGGCGGGAATTCGAATGCCGCCAGTGCACTCAGTACACCAGAGGGATCGCTCGGGCCTCGACCCTGGCGGTCGATGAAAATACCGGTGACTCCTAAAGCGTCGTCGAATGCGCTCGTGACGACGTCGTCAAGTGCGTCGACCTCGACGATGAAGATCGCACGTCCGGGGGTCTCAATGGCTTGGGCCATCCGGTAGAAGGCCGCGAATCCGCTGGTGTCACCGATGAACAGATGCCAGTCGGCGTCGTGGTCGAGGGTGATCTTGCCGCGTGGACCTACGACGTCGACCTCGTCGCCGACTCGCGCGTTCGTGGCCCATCGAGAGCCCGAACCGTCGTGAGATGTCGTGATCCAAAGCGTCAACGCGTCGCGATCCGTATCCACCGCGCGCACGCTGTACCGGCGTCGAGTGAAGTGGCCCGGCGAGCTGGCTAGACGGACCATGATGTCGTTCCCCGGCGCGCCAGCGAAGCGCGAGGCGTGGCCGAGAACCACCTCGTGGAGTGAGGGACCGAGGGAACTCGTAGAGATGACGTCACCGACGCCGCAGTCCACACCGAGTCGTGCGGCGAGTTCGATCGATGATTGGTGGGGGCTCGTGTTCACCGAGCCAGCCTAATTGGACGACGTCACGGGGCTCCAAAGACGGCTCGTCCAGAGGCGTAGCGCCAGTGCGCTGGGCCGAAACGATGAAGTCACTTTGGTGGATGTTCTGGTGGCCAGGACTGATACCCGAGTGGCACCGATTGCGAACCTGCGTTCGGTAAGTTGGATGGTTGTGGCAACGGCACGACACCAGAGCAAGCCGGGTGGCAAGACGGCCAAGCGTCCGCCGAGTCGGGCGCGCGGCGGATCTCGCGGCTCGAGCGTCCCCACTATCTGGCAGCGTCACGCCCGTGACCTTCTGGTCGTCGTGTTCATTGTCGCCGGTTTCTTTGCCACCTTGGCCGAAGTCGGAGCCCTTGGACCGGTGGGGCGGGCGATCTCGACGCTGCTCCAGGTGGTCTTTGGCGCGGGACGCTTCGTGCTGCCCTTCATACTCGTCGGGCTCGGCGGTGCGCTCCTGTGGGGCAAGATCGACGTCGATCCGATTCGTCTCGGATGGGGGATTTCGCTCGCGTTGCTGAGCGTCTGTGGACTGAGCGATCTGGCTGGTGGTCGACCCGGTTGGCACGCGAGCACCGCGCAACTCGCCCACGGCGGTGGTTGGGTGGGCGTTTTGATCGGCGGGGGACTCCACAAAGCCGTAGGCGTCGCGGGCTCGGCGATCCTCTTGCTCGCCGTACTCGTCGTGGCGATCATGGTGGGAACCGGTATCGGACTGCGCTCACTCTTGAGTGCAGCAGCAGTAGTCGTGCGATGGACTGCTTCGCACTTCTCACGCTGGTGGACTTCACGTCCTGAGTCGCAGTCCGCCCTTCGAGGAGTGCCCGCTCGAGTCGAACAAACCAAGGGACCGTCCGCACGAAGTACTCGAGGCGCATCGGACGAAGATTCTCAGGACTATTCGAGCCCCCCCGAAGACGAGGAGCAGAGCTACGCCGACTACACCCAGGAGTACGACGTTTTGAGCGATCCGATCGAGCAGGTCATCGCACCGACCAAGGGGACCCCGACGCCCGTGGTCAACGTTGCTCAGATGTCGGGCGACTGGGAGCTTCCGCCCGCCTCCTTGCTCGCCAGGACCCGAGAACTGCGCCAGGACCGATCGGTGATCGAAGCGTTGGGGGTTGAGTTGGTCAATGCCTTGGCGGCTCACGGTGTCGACACGATCCTCGTCGGATTCACCGTCGGTCCGACGGTCACTCGCTTCGAACTCGAACTCGGCCCCGGCGTGAAGGTGGCGAGCGTGACCTCACTCAACAAGGACATCGCGTACGCCATGGCCTCACCAGAAGTCCGCATCCTCGCACCAATCCCGGGTCGCTCGGCCATCGGTGTCGAAGTCCCTAACCGACAACGGACGTTGGTCGCTCTGGGCGACCTACTGGCTTCGGATGAGGCCCTGGCCGCGCACCACCCACTCGATGTGCCGATCGGTCGCGATATCTCAGGCAAGACCGTTGTCGTCAATCTTGGCGAGATGCCGCACGTGCTCATCTCGGGCGCGACTGGTGCCGGTAAGTCTTCGTGCATCAACTCGATGGTCACCTCACTCGTCATGCGCGCCACTCCCGAACAACTGCGACTCCTGCTGGTCGACCCGAAGCGAGTGGAAATGGGGCAGTACAACGACTTGCCCCACTTGCTGGCGCCCGTGGTGGTCGATCCAAAGAAGGCGGCGGGGATGCTGGCGTGGGCTGTGAAGGAGATGGAGCGCCGCTACGACCTGCTGGCCGAGAGCGGAGCGCGCGACATCACGAGCTATCAACAGATGATCGTTCGAGGTGAGTTGGTCGCCGAAGCGTCGACGGCGCAATTGGTGGCCGACGCGATCGAGCGCGCAATCGGACTTGAGTCAGACGCCGCAACACCTCCGGGACCGGAACAGCTTCCCTACATCGTCATCGTCGTGGACGAGCTGAACGACCTGATGATGGTCGCTGCTCGTGACGTTGAGGAGTCGGTCGTGCGAATTGCCCAGATGGCTCGGGCCGTTGGCATCCATTTGGTCCTCGCCACTCAACGTCCGAGCGTTGACGTCATCACCGGTGTCATCAAGGCCAACGTCCCGAGTCGAATCGCCTTTGCGGTCTCGTCGCTCGCCGATAGCCGCGTCATTCTCGATCAGGCGGGCGCCGAGCGGCTCATCGGCAAAGGCGACATGCTGCTCGTTACCGCCTCTTCCAACATCGCTCGTCGTCTCCAGGGTCCGTGGGTCTCTGAAGAAGAGGTCCACAGAGTGGTCGCCTCGTGGAGAGCCCAAGGGGGGCGACGTGAGAATGTCGTCGCCCTCGACGTGCCAACGAGCCGCAGCGGCTCAATGGGTGGCTCCAGCGGTGACGATGATGACGAGATCCTTCGCCAAGCGCGCGACTTGGTCATTCGAACCCAGTCCGGCTCGACCTCGATGCTCCAACGCAAGTTGCGTGTCGGTTTCGCCCGTGCGGGACGCATCATGGACCAGCTCGAGCAAGAGGGCGTGGTCGCCGCCGGCGACGGTTCCAAAGCACGCAAGGTGTTGATCACGCTCGAGGAGTACGACGAGCAGACGTCGTTGTAGCGCGTGTCGAAATCTTCAGCCAATCCCAGGCGGACTTCGCGCGGACTCTTGATCCGACTGTTCGCGATGTTCCTGGGAGCGCTCATCGCCACGGCCCTGGTCGTCTCGATGCAGTTGCCCCTCATGGGTCGCGCATCGGCGTTCACCACCACTGCCCGTTCGATCACGAGCGCTGCGGGAAGCGTCCCCCCGCTCGCCTGGCCCAGCCAAGGAAGCGCGGCACTTCTGATTCCGTCGCTCGGTGTGCAAAGGACGTGGCACGACCGTGTCGTGCCCATCGCCAGTTTGACCAAGATGATGACCGCTTACGTCACGTTGCAGGCCCTACCCCTCTCGCCCGGCACGGAAGGTCCCTGCGTGACGGTGGGGCCCGCGGACGTGGCGACCTATGCGCAGATGAACAGCGTGGACGAGTCGAGCGCCCGAGTCGTCGACGGCGAGCAACTCTGTGAGCAGCAACTGCTCGAAGGGCTCCTCGTGCATTCGGCTGGTAACTACGCGGTGCTCTTGAGCCGTCTGGTCTCGGGTTCGTCGAGCGCCTTCGTCGAGCGTATGAATCAGACGGCGGCGGCGCTCGGACTCTCGTCGACGCACTACGCCGACGAGTCTGGATTCTCCTCGCAGTCGGTGTCGAGCGCACTCGACCAGGCGAAATTGGCGCGCTGGTTGATGAAGTCTGCTCTGGTGCGCTCGATCGTGATTCAGCCCACGGTCACTCTGCCCGTGGCGGGGACCTTGAGCACGTTCACGCCGCTCGTGGGCACCGATCACGTCATCGGGGTCAAGTCGGGGCGCACCGAGGCCGCCGGTGGTTGTGACGTCATGGCGATGACGTTCGTCCAAGGTGGCCAGACCAGAGTCATCTACGCCGTGATCCTGGGCCAGCGAAGTGGGAACATGCTCACTCCGGCCGGTGCGGCGGCTCTGGCCCTGGCCAATTCGGCCCTCGCCAACCGGGTGGCGCACGTCTTCGTGCGCGGGAGCGTCGTCGGTCGAATTGGTTGGGGACTGCAGACCAGCGATGTGGTGGTGGCCCATCGCGCGACCGCCTACTGGTGGGCGCCTCGTAGACAACTCCCGTATCGGATCGCCATCAGCAGTTTCTCCAAGCCAATCCGCCGAGGCGAGCAAGTGGGATGGCTCGAAGTTCGCGGACTGGTCTCCACGAGGATCGAGCTCGTGGCCGCCCGCTCCGTATCAGCCCCCTCCATCTGGCAACGCCTACGCTGAATTCATGATCGCGCGAGTCCCAGCCAGTTCCGCCAACCTGGGTCCAGGCTTCGATACCTTGGCCGTGGCGCTCAACCTCTACGTTGAGGTCTCAGTCGAGCCCGCGCGCTCGTTCTCGATCACCAGTGAAGGATTCGGCGCCGGTCGCTTTGACGGTCCAGACCACCTGGCCGCAGTCGTGGCGCGCGAGACCTTGGGACACTCGAATTTCAAGCTTCACGTGAACAGCGAGATTCCGCTCTCTCGGGGTCTCGGCTCCTCAGCGGCGCTCGCCGTCGCGGCCGCCGCCGCTGCCGGCGCTCACGATCCCCTGGCGATCGGAACCGAGGTCGATGGCCACGCCGAGAATGCCGCGGCCTCGCTCCTCGGAGGACTCGTGGCGGCGAGCGTCCATGAGCGCGACGGGATCGTGGCGAGGTCGCTGGCCCTGGACGAGGCCTGGAGATTCGTGGTGGTCATACCCGATCAGGAGTTGGCGACCGCTGAAGCGCGCCGCGTCCTGCCCGCGAGCGTGCCGTTGCGCGACGCCGTGCACAATCTCAATGCAATGGGACTGCTCATCGCCGGCATGGCCGACCATCGCGACTTCGTCCCTTGGGCGATGGAGGACCACCTCCATCAGCCCTATCGAATGGGGCTGCTGCCCTTCGCCGCCGAGCTGCTCGACTTCTTGCGTGCAGCTGGCGCAGCCGGCTCGTGTTGGTCGGGAGCTGGTTCGACGATACTCGCTCTGGTGCTCGACGAGTTCGCAACCCACGTGCGAGATCAGGCACTCGATTACTTGGAAGTTCACCGCATCCCCGGGACGGCGCTCGTACTCGAAGCGGATCGCGTTGGACTGGTGACCAGTTGATCGTACAGGTTCATAGCGGACGGTCGCGCGCGCTGAGCGGGGTCGGTTTCATGGTGCTCGGTGCCACGATCATTCAATGGTCGGCCGCCATCGCGACCGGAGTGTTCCGTTCACTTGGGCCATCGGCGACCAGTGCGTGGCGCATCCTCATCGGAGCGTTGGTGTTGGTGGCCTTCGTGCGGCCCAAGGTCCGCGGCTGGACTCGTAGCCAGTGGATGGGGGCTGTTGCCTTAGGAGCCTCGATCGCCTTCATGAACCAGTGCTTCTACCAGGCGATTGCCAGGATTCCTCTAGGCACCGCGGTGGTGATTGAGTACCTCGGACCGTTCCTCGTCTCGGCGTTGGGTAAGCGAAGTGCCAAGCATCTTGCCTTCGTGGCCCTGGCGGCGCTGGGGGTACTGGCTATTGCCCATCC
Source organism: Acidimicrobiaceae bacterium (assembly GCA_013044405.1). Taxonomy (GTDB): domain Bacteria; phylum Actinomycetota; class Acidimicrobiia; order Acidimicrobiales; family RAAP-2; genus RAAP-2. The sequence continues at coordinate 53,311 of JABEUR010000062.1, forward strand.
CGGTGGCGGCTTTCATCTTTGGGGGGTGGTCTTCGCAGCGGGATCGGGGATGGGCTGGGCGGCGTACGTGTTCGCCGCCCATCGAGTCGGCTCCCAGGCCGAGGGGTTTGGTGGGCTGGCGGTCTCATTGGCAGTGAGTGCAGTGCTCACGTCACCGATGTCCATGGGTTCGCTCGGGCGCGTCGTGGCTAGTCCTGGTCTCTTGGTGCGCCTGTTGGAAATAGCCGTCATGGGTGTCGTCTTGGGCTTCGCCTTCGAGCTGCAAGCCCTTCGAAGGTTGCGTCCGGCGACCGCCGGGGTCATCTTTGCCTTGGATCCGGCGATGGCCTTCGTCATTGGACTTATTCTCCTGCATCAGTCGGTCAGTGGATGGGACCTCGTGGGCATTCTTTGCGTCGTGGTCGCTGGTGCTGGCGTCACCTACGACGCGACGAGCGCTGATCCATTAGTCGCTCAGTAGGCTGAAGAAGTGGATACGCCGAGAACATTCTTGATTCGGACCTTCGGCTGTCAGATGAACGAGCACGATTCCGAGCGCCTGGCGGGGCTCTTGGTTGGCGAAGGCATGGTGGAAGCAGCGAACGAGGAGGAGGCCGACGTCATGGTCTTCAACACGTGCACCATTCGCGAGAACGCGGACCTGAAACTCTATAGCGCACTGGGCCAGTTGAAGGCCGTCAAAGAGCGCCGTCCGTCGATGCAGATCGCCGTGGGAGGCTGCATGGCCCAAAAGGATCGCGGCGAGATTCTCGAACGAGCAGGTTGGGTGGACGTCGTCTTTGGAACGCACAATCTCGCCTCGACCCCACGCCTACTCGAACGTGCGCGACACCTCGGTCCACAGGTCGAAGTCTGGGACGCACCCGATCCGGTCGCGAATCGAGACATGGCTCCGGCACTCTATGCAGTTCGCGAACTGGCCTTCGCGGCATGGATGACCATCCAAACCGGATGTGATAACAGCTGTGCCTACTGCATCGTTCCCGCGGTTCGTGGCGCGGAGATCAGTCGACCGTTCGAAGACCTGTTGATGGAGGCGACCATGCTCGCCGCCAATGGCGTCACTGAGATCACCGTGCTCGGTCAGAACGTCAACTCCTATGGTCGTGACATCACCGGGCGTCGTCCGATGTTCGCAGACCTGCTTCGCGCCCTGGGCGAGATCGAGGGAATAGAGCGGATTCGCTTCACGAGTCCTCACCCGAAAGACCTGCGCCCCGAGACGATCGCCGCGATGGCCGAGACCAAGGCCGTGTGCCCCCAACTCCATCTGCCACTGCAGTCCGGATCCGATCGCGTCCTCAGCGCCATGCGGCGCGGCTACAACGTCGAGCGTTACGCGCAACGTCTCGCGAGGGCCCGCAGTGAGATCGAAGACCTTGCGGTGACGACGGATCTCATCGTCGGTTTCCCCGGCGAGACCGATCGCGACTTTGAGAAAACGCTCGAAGTGGTTGCGGCGTGCGAGTTCGACTCTGCCTACACGTTCATCTTCTCTCCCAGAGAAGGTACCCGCGGCGCCGACATGACCGAAGACTTCGTCGGCGACGATGTGGTCAAGGAGCGATTCGCTCGTCTGAAGGACGTGCTCGATCGCTCGGCGCTTCGGCGCCACGCAGCCAGAGTTGGTCGTCGAGAGGAGGTCCTCGTCGAAGGGCCATCACGACGAAACGTGCAGATGCTCTCCGGGCGCACTCGCCAGGGCAAGCTCATCCACTTTCCAGTCGTTGACGAGGTGTTGCGCCCAGGCGCTCTGGCGTACGTGGACGTCACGCACGGAGCGCCGTACCACCTGATGGGTGAGTTCGTCTCGACCATTCGTCCACCCCGGCACAAGACGCGAATCGCCCTTTTGAGCTCGTGAACAACTTCGGCGGCATGGCGGTCGCGCTGGTTGGCCCCACGGCGTCGGGTAAGTCCGCCCTGGCCCACGCGGTCGCCCTCGACGAGCGAGGCGTCGAGATCCTCTGTGTCGACGCGATGACCGTCTATCGCGGCATGGACATCGGTACGGCCAAGCCGACGGGCGTCGAGCGCGCTGAAGTCGACTATCACCTCATCGACCTGGTGGATCCGAGTGAGGAGTTCACCGTCGCCCAGTTCCAAGAGGAGGCGCGAGACGCCGCTACGCGAGTGTGGCAGGGCGGCGCGGCGGTGCTCTACGTCGGTGGTACGGGGCTCTACGGGCGCGCCGTCTTGGACAACCTCGAGATTCCCGGTCAGTTTCCCAAGATTCGTCACGAACTCGAGAGTCGAGTCGTTGAGGATCTACCTGGGCTGTACGCCGAATTGCAAACCATAGATCCGTTGGCGGCGAGTCGGATGGAGGCGAGTAATGAGCGACGGGTTCTACGCGCACTCGAGGTCAGCCTCGGGTCCGGTCGACCGTTCTCCTCCTTTGGCAACGGACTGCTCAACTATGGGCCCGTACGAGTCGTCCAGATCGGACTCGAGGTGGAACTCGAAGAGCTGGACCGGAGAATCACCGAGCGATTCGAGTCGTGGATGGATCATGGTCTCCTACAAGAGGTGCAGAGACTCGCCCGTGCGCCCGGTGGTATTGGTCGAACAGCACGCCAGGCGGTGGGTTATCGACAACTCCTCGATCACGTCGAACGCGAAGTTCCACTCGAGGCGTGCGTGCGCGACGCCCTGACCCACAGTCGTCGACTGGCCCGTCGACAACGATCGTGGTTCCATCGTGACCCCAGGATCGAATGGTTTAGCGACCCCGATGCCGCGAGGAGGCGTCTGGTTGAGGTGCTGACCAGCCCCGATGGGTTCGTGCGAGACTAGGTAACGCATGGCACTTCGTAACCTACAAAAGTGGCACGGGGCGGGCAACGACTTCTTGGTGGACGTCACCGAGAACGCAGCACTCCCGTGGTGGAACCCTGAGCGCGCGCGTGCGGTATGCGCGCGCTCGACCGGGGTCGGCGCCGATGGATTGTTGGTAACCAACCTCGGCTCGCCGGTCACCATGAGCTTGTTCAACGCGGACGGATCGCCCGCG
>JABEUR010000008.1 GCA_013044405.1 Acidimicrobiaceae bacterium
AGTGCCCGAGCCCGTAGCGCTCCACGACGCGGTGAGCGAATTGACGCCTGACGAGAGGCTGAGGCTCGTGATATTCGAGGGGCTGGCGAAGGAGGTCGAGCTCACTCGGATGATGTCGTTGTTGCCGTCGCCGACGTAGAGCAGTCCGCTCGGTCCGAACGCTAGACCTTGGAGCTGCATGCCCATGGGGGTGATCGTCGTCACCTGGTTCATCGACGAAGACGCCACGGGAGTGCCGCTGGACAGTGAAGCCGCGACGTCGCCGGCGGTGATCTCATAGATCAGACCCGTGTAGTCGTCACCGATGAAGACGTCGCCCGACGCGTCGACCTTGACGGCGATGGGGCTCACGAAACCCGACGTCGCCCTGTTGGCGATGACCCGAAGCGATGAACTCGCGACCGGCGTCCCGGCGAGCGCCGCGCTAAGGGCACTTGAGGGAACATCCAAGACACGCCCGCTGTTGTCAGCGATCAAGAGGTCCCCCGATGGGGCGACGGCGACGTCCTCGGCGGCGCCGATGGAGGTGGCGGAGTTGGTGATCGCCAGGAGTCGAGTGTTGGCGGTCGTGGCTGGGAGGCTCGCCGGCGTCGCGAGGGTGCCCGCCGTGACCGCGTACACCTGGCCACCGCTGGCGAAGAGTAAGTCGCCGTACGTATCGACGCTCAGCCCGCCGATCTCGCCGCTTGGACTCGAAGCGACGTGGACCAGTCCGTTCACGGGGGTGGCGTCAAGGCCCGAACGGATGGTCGCGGCGCTCTCTTCGTAGAGGTAGCCCGAGCCCTGTGCTCCGATGAAGAGGTCACCTTGTTGGTCGACGGCGAGACCCTTGATGTTGTTGCCCGAAATCGTTGCGACGCGCACCAGTGGCCCGCCCGTGCTCGGTTGCTCGAAGACGGTCCCGTAGTCGTAACTCGAGATGAACAGATTGCCCGAAGCGTCGACGGCGATTCCTTCGGACCAGCCAATGGACGGGCTCGCGACGTAGGTGCTGAAGGTGGGAGCCGCCGATGCACTCGACGCGGGAAGAACGCCCAAGGTGAGAACGAGGCCGCTAATCAGGGACGTGACGAAGCGAGGTCGTAGAAGTTTCATCCTTTTACGATACTGGAACACCGATGCCTGCGCGCGGCATGGCCCAGCGTTTCGATAAGGACATCTTCAGTCTCTCGAAGGGAACGCCGCCCGGTCGGGCCAGTGGACCAGAGTGCTCCAAGGTCCATCGCCGGTGCAATGATTGAACTACCAGATGAAGGGAGCGTAGTGAGCGAACACGTAGAAGGCGACATGCCCGAATTCTCCGACAGCGACTCGGCGGGGGTGGCGCACCGGGTACTGGGCACCACCATGCCGGTGCTCGAGGTGCAGCTGCAACCAGGGCAATCAGTCATCTCCCAGGGTGGCGAGATGTCCTGGATGACCTCATCGGTGCAGATGGCGACCGCCACCAGCGGCGCGGGCGGTTCAGGCGTGCTCGGCGTGCTCAAGCGGGCGGTCGCGGGTGGGACGATCTTCATGTCCCAGTACACGGCCCAAGCGAGTGCGGGTACGGTCGCGTTCGCGGCGAAGATGCCCGGTCACATCATGGCCATCCACGTCGACGCCCAACACGAGTACATGGTCTCGCGCCACGGCTTCCTCGCGGCCACCCCCGAGGTGACGCTCAACATTGGCCTGCAGCAAAAGCTCGGGGTCGGGATCTTCTCGGGCAACGGCTTCATCCTCCAGCGCATCGCCGGAAAGGGAACGGCCTGGATCGAGCTCTCGGGTGAGGTCATCACCTACGATTTGGCCGCCGGCGAGCAGATGATGGTCCATCCCGGTCACGTCGGGCTCTTCGAGTCGAGCGTCACGATCGACATCACGATGGTCAAGGGCATCAAGAACATGCTCTTCGGAGCCGACACGATCTTCTTGGCGAAGCTGACCGGTCCGGGCAAGATCCACCTGCAGACCCTCACGCTGCCGGGAATGGCCCACGCGATGATCCCCTATCTACCGGTGGGCGAGGGAAACTCCGGCGGGATCGGGGGACTCCCGTTCAAACTCGGTTGAGTGAACTGAACGGAGGCGGCCGTGGGTGATCCGACGTCATCGGCCCCGAGAGACGCTGACGTCGTGGGACCTGAGTTGCGTCGAGCCCTGCTGAGTGGCTTCTCGCTCGCCTTGGGAGGCGCCAACGTGATCATGCAACTCTCGCGCCTGGCGGTCGGTCACGGAGTGGCCGAGAGCACGGTCGAGAGCGGTTCGCTGCATCGCCATCCGCTCAAGCGCACGCGAACCACCCTCAGTTACATCATGATCGCCCTGTTTGGGTCCGATCACGAGCGCGACGTCATGCGTCGCGAGGTGAACCGTCAGCATCGCCCGGTGCACTCTTCGCCGGGCGGGCACGTGGTCTACGACGCCTTCGATCCGCAACTGCAGTTGTGGGTCGCGGCGTGCATGTACCGAGGCGTCGAGGATGCGGCGCGTATCTTGTACGCGAGTCGCGCCGAGGCGATTCTTGACGAGTTCTACCCCCACAGTGCGCGCTTCGCCACGACCCTTCAAGTGCCGCCCGAGCGCTGGCCCAGGGACCGGGCCGCCTTCGAGCTCTACTGGAGAGACGCCCTGACCGAGGTTGCGATGGACGACGTGACGCGTCGGTTTCTCTTAGGAATCGCTTCGCTCGATTTCTTGCCGATGGGCCTTGGACACGTGTTTGGTCCGATACACCGCTTTGTCACCACAGGCTTCTTGGCGGACCGGTTTCGCGAGGAGCTCGGTCTGACCTGGGGACCTCGGCGCGAGCGAATCTTCAGGTCCCTGTGCGCTCTCGAGGTGAGGCTCAATCGGATCGCACCGACATTGATCCGCGAATTCCCCTGGAACATGTACCTTTGGGAAGTCCGACGCCGGATTCGATTGGGTCGACCAATCGTCTAGTTGCCTCCAATGATCAAAAGTTGATGACCGCGGCGCCCTCTTGAGCCCAGCGTACGAATGCGTCACGCGCGAACTGTAGGGTGAGTCCGCGATCGCGCAGGAAATCCTCGGTGCCCGCACCCTTGGCCGCATTCAAACAGGTTCCCACGCTGACCCCGGCCGCGATGAGCTCATCGATCTGTTGGTTGTAGTCCCGGGCGACTTCGCCATCGCTGGTGCTGAGCGCGCTTTGGGCCGGCCCGAAGCAGAAGACCTCGAGTTGCACCGATTGATCGGCGGCGACCTGGCGGACCCGTTCGGCGACGTGTGAGCCGGCCCCGAGTGATGCGTCGTCTGCGTGGAAGATGTGGATCACGGTCTTGGCCATGGCGCCCCTTTGTATCGTTAGGGCCAGCGTAGGTGCACCGTTCAGGGCCCGGGCTGGGGCCTTGGTCCTTTCGTTGGACCTACGGGTCGGAGTGCTCGAAAGCCCACCCCTGAGCGCAGAACTATTCGATGGACTTAGGTCCCTATCGGTGGCACGCTGGGGAGAGCGATAGTGGTCAAGACAATGGCGTGAGCAGTGACCAAAAGTGGGGGGAACATGGGAGCATACCGAGACGTCTGGGAGCGCAGCATCCAAGAGCCGGAGGCCTTCTGGGGTGATGCAGCACGCAACATCGATTGGTACCGCGAGCCCACCACGGTGCTCGACCGGTCGAAGGACCCGATCTTCGAGTGGTTCCCCGACGGAGAGATGAATACCTGTTTCAACGCGCTCGACCGCCACGTCGCGGCCGGAAACGGCGAGCGTCTCGCACTCATCTACGACAGTCCCGTCACTGATACGAAGGCGACCTACACCTACTCCGAACTGCTCGATCAGGTATCGCGCTTCGCCGGTGTCTTGAGCGGCTTGGGAGCGAAGAAGGGTGATCGGGTCGTCATCTACATGCCGATGATCCCCGAGGCCCTGATCGCCATGCTCGCCTGCGCCCGTATCGGCGCAGTCCATTCGGTGGTCTTTGGCGGATTCGCCGCCCACGAACTGGCGATGCGCATCGATGACGCCAAGCCGGTCCTCGTGGTGACGGCCTCGTGCGGTATCGAGGTCAACCGGGTCATCGAGTACAAGCCCCTCGTGGACGCCGCGCTCGAGGAGTGCGAGCACCGACCCGCGCACTGCGTGGTCTTCGAGCGCCCCCAGGCCAAACCGGTCATGGTCGAGCCGCGCGACGTCAACTGGGTACGCGCCATGCAAGGCGCCTCAGGCACCGAGTGTGTTGGCGTCGCGGGCAGCGACCCGCTCTACATCCTCTACACCTCGGGTACGACCGGGCGACCCAAGGGCGTGGTGCGCGAGAACGCCGGTCACGCGGTGGCGCTCACCTGGAGTATGCCCAACGTCTACGACGCTCAACCCGGAGACGTCTTTTGGGCCGCTTCGGACGTCGGCTGGGTGGTCGGCCACTCCTACATCGTCTACGCCCCGCTGCTGGCCGGCTGCACGACCGTGCTCTACGAGGGCAAACCCGTGGGGACCCCTGACGCCGGGGCGTACTGGCGCGTCATTGCCGAGTACGGGGTGAAGGCGCTCTTCACGGCCCCCACGGGATTTCGCGCGGTCAAACGTGAGGACCCGACCGGGGCGCTTCTCGCCCAGTACGACCTCTCGAAGTTCAAGTACCTCTTCCTCGCCGGCGAGCGCCTCGATCCAGAGACCTACACGTGGGCCAGTGACTTGCTCGGAGTGCCCGTGATCGACCACTGGTGGCAGACCGAGACGGGCTGGCCGATCGCCGCGAACCTGATGGGACTCGACCCGATGGCCGTCAAAGCCGGCTCTCCCACGGTCCCGGTGCCCGGATTCGACGTGCGGATCATGGACGAGTCCGGCGAGTTCGTCGGACCCGGTGTCGAGGGGCTGATCATGATCCGCACGCCACTGCCGCCGGGCTGTACGTCATCGGTTTGGGGTGACGACGCCAAATTCACCGACGCCTACCTCAGCCACACGCCGGGCTACTACCTGACCGGAGACGGGGGGCACTTCGACGACGACGGCTACCTCTTCGTGATGGGCCGCGTCGACGACGTGATCAACGTCGCCGGTCACCGACTTTCGACCGGCGAGATCGAAGAGATCATCGCCGGGCACCCCGACGTCGCTGAATGCGCCGTAATCGGTGTCGCGGACAACCTGAAGGGTCAGGTCCCTCGTGGGCTGGCCGTGCTCAAAGCGGGCGTCGAGCGAGACCACGCGACGATCGCCAACGAATTGGTCCAGCGGGTGCGCAATCAGTTGGGTGCGGTTGCTTCGCTGCACCAGGTGGACATCGTGGCGGCCCTGCCCAAGACCCGTTCGGGCAAGGTTCTGCGAAAGTCGATGCGCGCCATCGCCGACGGAGTGGAGATGGCGGTACCCTCGACGATCGACAACCCCGCGATCCTCGAGGCGCTGCGTCCGGTGCTGCGTTCGCAATGATGGGATAGTTGTTCGCCGCGTCGACATGAGAGGACCAGGACTATGAGCACGTCCACCCAGCAGTTCCGCCAGGCACGAGACTTCCTGCTCGAGCATCGCAGCGACTACGCAACTGCCTACGAGCAGTTTCGCTGGCCCCGTCCCGAGCACTTCAACTTCGCCATCGACTGGTTCGACGCCGTGCTCTGCACCGAGCGACCCGACCAGGTGGCGTTGCGAATCATCGAAGACGACCACAGCGTCGCCGACTACACCTTCGCCAAGATGTCCGAGCGTTCCTCGAAGGTCGCGGCCTGGTTACGGGCCAACGGCGTCGTGCGCGGGACGAGGGTCCTGGCCCTGCTGGGCAACCAGGTCGAACTCTGGGAGGTGACGCTGGCGGTGATGAAGCTCGGCGCCGTGCTGATTCCCGCGACGACCCAGCTCACCGCTATCGACCTCGAGGACCGCGTCACGCGCGCCCGGGCCGGAGCGATGATCGCACGCTCCGACATCACCGAGCGATTCAGCGACCTGCCTGCGTCGCTGATCCGAATCTGTGTGGGAGAACCGGTTGACGGTTGGCTGTCCTACGCGAGTGGCGCTGACGACCTCGACCCGTTCGTACCCGACGGACCTACCGTCGCGTCGGACCCTTTGCTCGTCTACTTCACTTCGGGCACCACGGCACTGCCCAAGATGGTCGAGCATTCGCACGCGAGTTATCCCATTGGCCACTTGTCGACCATGTACTGGATCGGACTGCGTCCAGGAGACGTGCACCTCAACGTGTCGAGTCCCGGATGGGCGAAGCATGCCTGGAGTTGCGTCTTTGCTCCTTGGATCGCCGGGGCGACCATCTGCATCTTCAACTACACCCGATTCGACGCCGTGTCGATGCTCGACGTGCTTCGCGACTCGCAGGTCACGACCTTCTGTGCCCCGCCGACCGTGTGGCGCATGCTGATCCAACAGGACCTGGCCCAGTGGAAGCTCTCGTTAGAGGAGTTGGTCAGCGCCGGCGAGCCACTCAACCCCGAGGTCATCGAACACATCAGACGCTCGTGGGGCATGACGATCCGAGACGGTTTCGGACAGACCGAGACGACGGTGCAGATCGGCAATCCCCCCGGTCAAGCGCTCAAGGCCGGATCCATGGGCCGGCCCATCCCGGGATATGAAATCGACCTGGTCGACCCGATCAGCGGCGAGCTTGGCGATGACGGCGAGATCTGCGTCCAGTGCTCACCCGAGCGCCCGGTCGGGGTCATGAACGGGTATCGCACCGGAACGGGCTCGAACGACGAAATCAACGACAAGGCCTTCGCCGGCGGTCGCTACCACACGGGCGATATCGCCAGTCGCGACGAGGACGGCTTCATCACCTTCGTCGGTCGTACCGACGACGTCTTCAAGTCCAGCGACTACCGCATCAGTCCCTTCGAGCTCGAGAGCGTGCTCATCGAACATCCCGCCGTCGCCGAGGCGGCGGTCGTGCCGGCTCCGGACGAACTGCGCCTCAGCGTGCCCAAGGCATACGTTGCCTTGGTGGCGGGACAGGTTCCGAGTCGCGAACTGGCCGGGGACATCTTGCGCTACTGCCGCGAACACCTCGCACCCTACAAGCGGGTGCGACGCCTGGAGTTCGCCGAGTTACCCAAGACGATCAGTGGCAAGATCCGCCGAGTCGAGTTGCGCAACGTCGAGCTCGCCAACTCCGATGTCACCTCCGGCGAGGAATATCGAGACGACGAATTCATCTGATGGGCCGTGCGAGACGCTCTGCCTCGCGACATGGCCGCCTGGTTAGACCGCTCATCGGTGTTCTGTGCGTTGGCGTTGCTCTGGTCGCGTCACGCGCTGGGGGTTCACCGGTCTACCGGTCGGTCCCGGTGGGGGCGGCGTTCCAATACCAGCTCCAGGTATCGGACACGGGTTCTTCCTCGAGTGGCGGCATCGATGTATCGCTGTGCGCGAGACAGACGTCTTCGCCCGGGTGCGTGCGTGCGCGCGTGTTCGATATCGATCTCTACGGTCCAACGGGTGCGCCCAACCGCGCCGCCGTCGAAGCGATCCACGCACAAGGCGGCTACGCCATCTGCTACGTGGATGCCGGCACGTGGGAGAACTGGCGACCAGACGCGAAGCGCTTCGCCGCGACGTTGCTCGGTCGCAGCAATGGCTGGCCCGGTGAGCGGTGGCTCGACGTGCGCCACATCGCCAAACTGCTCCCGATCATGAGCGCTCGAGTGCAACGCTGCGCCAAGGCAGGTTTTGACGCTGTGGAGTTCGACAACGTCGACGCCTACTCCAACGCTTCCGGGTTCGCGATCACCGGTGCCGACCAGTTGCGCTACAACGAGGCGTTAGCGGCGTTGGCACATCGATTCCACCTCGCCGCGGGACTGAAGAACGACTACGCCCAGGCGTCGGTACTCGTGCACTATTTCGACTTCGCCATCGACGAGAGCTGTGTCCAGTACCACGAGTGCTCGTTGTTGGCACCCTTCGTACGCGCCGCCAAGGCCGTCTACGACGTCGAGTACTCCTCGTCGCCGAGTCGGTTCTGCCCAATCGCGGCGAAGTCGCGTGTGACCGCCATCGCCAAGGCGCTCGCGTTGCGCGCCACGCCCTGGAGTATCTGTCCCACGCTTGCCCGTTCGACGTGACGTTAAATCGCTCGAGTCCACAGTGCTTCGCTGGACGGTTCGCCCGTCGAGCGAAGCACTGTGGACACGCCACCGTACATCGCGTCGATCGAGGGACTCGTCGCATGGTGACTGGCGTGTGACTGGGTGCCTCACGATTTCGAGTATTGAACTGTCGTTTCGAGCGAGGTGCGGACAGTATGTCTGTGGAGGTGCGTGGTGAGGGAGATCGAGATGGTGAGATCGTGAGATGGCGCAGCGTGGTACTCGTCCTCGTGACCACGGTGGCCATGTTGGGTCCGGTACTGAACGAGGGATCAGCGTCCAGCGCGTCGATCACCGCCACGGCGGCGATCCGTGTGCCCTCACTGTGCTCGGTCATCGCTCACGTGGAGCGACTCACCCTCACCAGGCGTGCGCTGGGTCCGTCTGGTCGACAGTTCACCTTCAACTTCGCCAAGGTCATGACGACCGATCAGGGCGGTCGAGTCCGCGCCGTGGCGAGGGCGGCGTGTTCACTCCCTGACGCCCCAAGGGGTGTCAGAAGTTGTCCGGCCGGCTTCGACGTCTCGTACCGAGCGGTCTTCGCGCTGAAGAGCGAGCGAAGAATACCCAGCCCCGTCGTCGTGATCGAGCCGACCGATTGCGCAGTAGTCACCGGTCTGGGCGCGGTGCGAAGTCCGACCCCGCGTTTCTATCGTGTTCTGGGCAGTGCCGTAGGCCTCACGAACGCAAACAGTGAGACGTTCGCCGGCACGTTTAGAGTTCCGGGCTGACGTACACGAAAGAGACTCGCTGGCGCAATCTCGTTTCGACATGATTCGCTCACTGAGCTGAATCGAAGCCGACGCATCACAGTTAGGTCCGGTTTCGTTCGGAGGTGACTTCGCGGCCCGCGAGGACCTGCGAATGGATGCTCAGCACTCTTTGGTGATCGACACGATATGGAGCAATTAA
>JABEUR010000063.1 GCA_013044405.1 Acidimicrobiaceae bacterium
CTCGCGAAAGGGAATCAAGTGCCTCCTCGAGCGCGGCGTCGGTCCGAACTGTAAATGCCATAGTTTCATGATACCACTTCGGTATCACATTAGTGTCGGCCCGACGCAACAGGAATGCCACCACGCATTGGCGGCTCAACGAGCAATTGAGCGGCTGAAATTGTTACTTCGATATCGTCCGAATGCATTCCTAGCCACGTCGGTGAATTAACGACTCATCGAAATGGACCCCACCTACGTTTACCTAATAAATCAGGACAACAGTTTGAGGTAGGCAAGCACGATCTGCTGGGCGATGAATGAGTAACCAGCGTCAGAGGGATGGACATCATTATTGCTGCACATCTTGGAGAGAAGACAAATCTGGGCGACCGCGTAGGGGATCTTGCCGTACGTCGGATCATTCACAAGTTGTGAAAATGGCGTGTAGGCACCGGACGCAGCGGTGATATCGACGAACGTAACGTTCGCCGAAGCATAAGCGGCTTTCCAATCTGGATTAATCACATTTTGAAAAGCCACGACTGATTCCTCAGCAATCACTTGACCGCCCGGACCGTTAAGCCAATCAGCGAGATCGACATCATTATAAGTAAGCCCGAGAATGGGTACTGATGAACCCGCCGCGGCGCGAAGTTGGCCCGCGATAATGGCAATGTTGTTCGCAATTGGCGGAACGTTGTTCGCGTTCCCGCCAAGGTCGTTGGCGCCAATCGCAATCGTGATAAGTCCTATCTGACCGGGATGCGCGTTGATGAAACTAATTGCAGCCCCCAACTGCGTCATCGTCGGGTAAGCAATGCCGTTGGGCGCCTCGACGCCCGAACAACCCGTTTCGCTGAGCATCGACGTCGTCGTCGCTCCACCGCACGCGAAGTTTTGCAATATAAGCGTATGTTGTGGGGCGACGTCAGCGACCACCTTGGTGGTGTACCCCCCGGCGTCTTCGGCCCCTGTGGCATAGGAGTCACCGAGGCTCAGGTAGTACAGCGAGGTGCCAGGTAACGTTGTCGTAGTAGATGGCACCCACGTCGTTGAAGTTGTCGTTGATGATATCGTCGTCGGTGGTGGCTTTGCGGCTTGATTGACCTTCCAGCGTTTAATTGTCGTGGTCTTGCCGTGCACGGTCAATGTGACCTCGTAGGACTTCGCCGCGGTCGAGGTGTTGGCCGTGAACCTAGCGGAGCGAGCGACAGTACCGGTCTTGCACTTCACGTTCTTGGTGAATCCCGCGATCGTCGGACTCGACGACCAGCCGCAAGTCGTGGCGTTTCTCACCGCGGCGGTGAAAGTCAGCGAGCCACCTGAGGCGCCAATTTTCATCGTTGTTGCGCCCGCCTGAACGACAATGAAACCACCGAGGATGAGTGCAACGCTGGCAATACTGACGGCAATCTTGCGCGTCATACGACTCCCCAGAACTTTTCCCATTATGGCCCATTCGGAATGAGAAGTGATGGTTCAGTGAATGGTGCGAGGAAATTCTCTTAAGTTTCCCAACAGCTTTGGTTTCAGACGCTCGACCCATACAGCATTTACAGTAGTTAAGTCCGAAGATGTTGCAGTCACAGGAAGTAGATAGAGTCGCAGATTGTTAGTGTCGGCCCGACGTGACAGTTCTACAACCTTCCACTGGCGACTTGACGCAATTACGCTTTGGTCGGTGTCGAAGCACCGATGCCCCCGTGGAGCCCCGATCTTGCTGACGGAAAAGCCTCCCACTTATGCGGGTACAATATCGTCATGACAATTGGCATGTGCATTCGTTCGTATAGCCGTCCTTCAGGGCGGTAAGTCGAGCACACCAGTGTCCCCGAGCCGCCATTAGGGCGGCTCTTGCTTTTTCTGCGCCTCCCTCTTGGCGGTCATCCAAGACAGGAGAAGATATGACAAAAGAAGAGAATTACCAGGGAATCGAGAACCAGCTTGATTTGCTAATTCTCGGCTCGGAGTTCGGTGACGACCAGCTCAAGAGTGCAATGCGTGAACGGCTTCGCCTCCGCCTCGAGCAGGCGGCTGAAGAGCATCGCCCGCTTCGCGTGTACACGGGGTACGACCCGAGCGCTCCGGATCTCCATCTGGGGCATTCAATCACGCTCCGCAAACTTCGCCAGTTCCAGGATCTCGGCCACGACGTCACCGTCGTCGTCGGCACGATGACGGCCACGATCGGCGACACCAGTGATCGAGCATCCGGGAGACCTCGTAAGACGGCGGCCGAAACTGCCGCCGCCGCCCAGGGCTACGGCGAGCAGTGCTTCACCATCCTTGATCGTGAGCGGACCCGAGTAGTCGCCAACGGCGACTGGCTGAGCGAACTCACACTCACCGACGTGCTCGGACTCGCTTCCAACTTCACGGTGCAGCAGTTCCTAGTCCGCGACAACTACCGCTTGAGAATCGACCGTGGTGAACCCATCGCGCTTCACGAGTTCTTCTACACCCTCCTGCAGGGTTTCGACGCCGTGCATCTTGAAGCCGATGTACAACTCGGCGCCACCGAGCAGCTCTTCAACATCCTCGCCGGGGCCAAGCTCCAAGAGGCTTTCGGTCAGCCCCCCTGTGTCGCCCTCACGTTTCCAATCCTCGTCGGGACCGACGGGATCGAGAGGATGTCAAAGTCACGAGGAAACTACATTGGACTCACTGAAGCACCCAACGAGCAGTTCGGCAAGGTCATGAGCGTCTCTGACGAGACGATGATCCAATGGGTCAACCTCGTCACCGATTGGTCTCATGACGACGTGGTCGCCTTCAGACGCCAGGTCCAAAGCGGTGAACTTCATCCAATGCAGGCCAAGAAACAGCTCGCCCATCATCTCGTCTCCCTGTACCACGGGGTGCGTGCGGCTGACGAGGCGCAGGCGGCTTTTGAGAATACTCACCAGCGCGGTCTCAGGCCCGACAATCTCGTCGAAGTAATTGTTGCGCTCCCTCTTGGGATCGTGGATGCGCTCGTCCAAATTGGCGCAGCCACCTCAAAATCAGCAGCTCGTCGCCTCCTGTTAGGCGGTGCAGTGGAAGTCAATGGTGTGCAGATCAACTCTGACGACGAGATCATCGACTCCCCCTCGCTGATCAAGGTGGGACCGCGGCGTTTCTATCGGATCGCGGAGAGTTGAGGCGCCATAGTTGATAACGAGACCTAAGCCAGCCAATCGCCCGACTTGATCTTGAAGACATTCAATACGTCGCCGGTGCCGGGAGGCTCTTCTCCGAGTAGTCAGCATCGAGGAACTTTGCAGCTACAGACGGCGCTCGTTGCTCATGTCTGCTCACGCTGAAAGTGCCAGGCTGCAACGAGCGGTTACTACTACGGAGCAACTCGTGTCGAAGCACCAAGTGTCGGAGGCGGTCTGAGGCCCGACTCAACAGAAATGCCACCTTCCATTGGCGCCTCGACTGTTGAATTCACTTCACGTATAGTTCGGCCGTGACCGATCAAGAATTCACATCGCA
>JABEUR010000064.1 GCA_013044405.1 Acidimicrobiaceae bacterium
GTGGAGATGCTGGGATTCGAACCCAGGTCCATCAGCTTCTTGGTGAACATTCTCCGAGCGCAGCCAGCAAAGGATTGTCGGAAGCGTCGCTGCCACTGGCTGCGGCGACGATTCGTAGTTAGCAGAATTGTCCCGAAGCGATCACTAACGAATCACAGGGGTAAGCCCTACTTTATGACACCCGTGATCTCAACCGCAGGGCTGGGTCGAGGCGGATGTTGCTACCTAAGCAGCAAGCGCAAGCTGAGGCTTGGCGTTTATTTATTGTTTCCGGCTCTTTTACGTGGTTCCGGAGACCACGGCTCGCTTCTTTCACCTCGACGACCAATGTCGAGACCATTCATCCCCTCGTCCAATCGCGTTCTATTTGACCGCACTTGCATCATACCGTCGGGCCAGTCTCGAATGACCGCGATCGTGAATCCCTGGGAACCACGACGTTCAGGCGCCGTCGATGCATCGATGATCTACGCCTATGAGTCATCTGACGAGACATCGGGTGGCGCGAGTCTCGCTGACGCTGGTCGAACCAACTGGGATGGTGAAGTCGTTCTCATGGACGTGAGGGCGACGGTCGAGTCAGCCGTACTTCTCGATGCTGCGCGTCAGGCGGGCCATATCGCGATCGGCGTCACGTTTGGCGATGGCCTGTCTTCGGTCTTGCTGCTTTCGACCCTTTACGAGCGCTAGTTCGACCTTGGCCTTACCGTCCTTGAAGTAGAGCTTGAGTGGAACCATGGTGAGTGGTTGAGTCTTGGTTTCACCGTGCCAGTCGTCGATCTCGTGTCGATGCACGAGGAGTTTTCGCCGTCGGTCCGGGTCGTGACTTCCGAATCCAACGGCGTAGAGCCACGGGGGAACGTGCATCTGATAGAGCCACAATTCGCCGTCGTCAAAGCGTGCATAACTCTCGGCGATCTGGGCTTTTCCCTCGCGCAAGGACTTGACCTCGGATCCCATCAACATGATTCCGCACTCCATCGTCTCTACGATCTCGTAGTCGTAGCGGGCGCGACGATTCGTGGCGACCACTCGGTCGCCGCCTTGGGCCTCTTCCTTCTTCTTAGCCCGTCGTCCTTGAATCTGTTTGGCTCGAGCCATGAAACCAGCGTAGTGAAGACCGGCGGGAACCGGCGGCCCTTTCACTAGGGTGAACACGTGCTGAGCCTCTCGATCGATCACGTCAACGCGATCGTCGCCACGTGCATTCGGGCCCTACCTGACGAGGGCTGTGGTCTATTGCTGGGAACGCCTGATGGAAGCGTGGTTGAAGTCATGGCCAGTCCCAACGCAGCAAGATCGTCCAGGGTCTATGAGGTAGACAGTCGAGTGTTGCTCCAGGCATATCGGAGAGCTGACGACGAGGGACTGCTGGTCATCGGCGTCTTTCACTCACACACCCATAGCGAGGCATACCCAAGTCCGACCGACGTCCACCAGGCGCCAGATCCGCTGTGGCACTACGTGCTGGTCTCGTTGCGTGACGCTACTGCGGTGATGCGTAGTTATCGAATCATCGACGGCATCGTCAGCGAGGAGGAAGTACGCCGTTAGGCTTTCTCGTCGTCGAGGGATTTACCAATTGGAGCGAATTCTATGAACGCAGCCCAGTCAATAGTCAGTGGCTACGGAGTCGCAATCGACGTCTCATTGCTCTTGGTACGTCTCTTTCTGGGACTGATGATCTTCGCCCATGGCTTCCAGAAGTTCTTTCGAGGTGGAAGGATCGCCGGAACCGCTGGATGGTTCGAGAGCATCGGTATGAAGCCGGGACGCCTGAATGCCTATTTGGCGGCAATGACCGAGTTAGGTGTTGGCGTCTTGATGACTCTGGGTTTGGCCACGCCACTGGCCAGCGCCGGATTGATCGCTTTGATGGTGGTGGCGATCGTGACCGTACATCGACGCAATGGGTTCTTCAACTTCAATTCCGGTCAAGGTGTCGAATATAACCTCGCGATCATGATCATGGCCCTTGTGCCAGCCACACTCGGTGCGGGGCGATTTTCTCTGGATCATCTGTGGCACCCGTATCACTGGAGTCACACGACTGGACTGGTTGTAGCCGTGCTGCTCGGTTTCGTCGGAGCCGCTGCGCAGCTCGCCGCGGTGTATCGTCCGCCTCAGCAAAAATAGGTTCGAATCGCGGGGTCGGCTGGTAATGTCGACTTTGTTAGTCAGGAATTGGCTGACCGAGTCGAAAGTGGAGCCATGACCGCCAAAGTTCGAATCCCAACTGTCCTTCGACCCGCTTTGGGCGGTGTCACCTCGCTCGCTGTCGAAGGATCGACCATTGGCGAGATCCTGAATCGTCTCACCAGTGATTACCCGGCAATTCGGGGCCAGTTGGTGAACGAGGACGGTACACTTCATCGGTTCTTGAACGTCTATGTGAATGATGACGACGTTCGATACTTGGGTGGAGTCGACGCACCAGTAGCCAACGATGACGAGATCACCTTGTTACCCGCAGTCGCGGGAGGTTTTCTGTAGTGGCACGATTCGCCTCAGTCCTGGATCTGGTGGGTGATACTCCGATCGTTGACGTCAGCGCCCTTTCGCCAAAACCCAATGTGACGATCTTGGCAAAACTCGAGGGGCGCAACCCCGCGGGATCGGTGAAGGACCGAGTGGCGTTGTCCTTGATCGAAGCCGCCGAGCGCGACGGCCTGTTGATACCGGGCAAACCAGACCAGATATTGATCGAACCCTCCTCGGGAAATACCGGCATCGCTCTGGCCATGGTCTGCCGCTTGCGTGGATACCATCTCAAGGTCGTCTTGCCATCGAACGTGTCTCCCGAGCGGCGCCAACTGCTCATTGCCTGGGGTGCAGAGATCATCGATTCTGCCGGCGGTGAAGGATCCAATGGGGCGGTACGTCTAGCGCAGCGAATGGCCCATGAAAATCCCGAGTGGATTTTTCTTTACCAGTACGCCAATCCGGCCAATCCGGCCGCCCACTTCATGTCCACGGGGCCAGAAATCCTTCGAGACGTCCCCGAGATCACCCATTTCGTAGCGGGACTCGGAACCTCTGGCACGTTGATGGGAGTGGGACACTACCTGAAGAAGCACAAGGCGGGCGTTCAGATATGGGCCGTCGAACCGCCCAGTGGCGAGATGGTCGATGGTCTGCGCAACCTCGACGACGGGTACATTCCGCCCATTTTTCTCGATAATCACGGGACCGATCTTTTGGATCGTAAGGTCGTGGTTCGGCCCAGAGAGTCGGTGCAGTGGACTCGTCGGATGACCGAGGTCGGCCTCTTCGTCGGAATTTCATCAGGTGCGATCATGGCTGGAGCGGTCAAGTGCGCAAACCTGGTACCCGATGATGAACAGGCCACCATCGTGACCATCGTCTGCGACGATGGTTGGAAGTATCTCTCCACTGGAGCTTGGAGCGACGACATCGATGACGTCGTCGAAAGGGCGAAGCGCATCATCTACTTCTAGGAGTCCGCTTCGGGCGTTCTCAACTACCGTTATGGTTCGGCAATGAACCAAAGGAGTCAGATGGAAACGTTGCGAGCAGACGGGCGAACTCCCGACGAAGCCCGGCCTCTCACTTTCCAGAGGGATTTCACGGAAATGGCTGCTGGCTCGGTGCTGGTTAGTTTTGGGCGGACCGTCGTTCTCTGTACTGCGTCAGTGGAACAGGACGTGCCTCGCTGGCTGAAGGGAACCGGCAAAGGTTGGGTGACCGCGGAGTACTCGATGCTGCCCGGATCAACGCCGGACAGGGCCAGTCGAGAGGCCGCTCGGGGAAAGCAATCGGGACGCACGCAAGAGATACAACGTCTCATCGGTCGTTCGCTGCGCACCGTGACGAGCCTGGAACTCATGCCCGATATTCAGATCACGGTGGACTGCGACGTGCTTCAAGCTGATGGCGGGACGCGGACCGCATCGATTTGCGGAGGCTACGTCGCTCTGCATGACGCTTTGACGCGTCTGGTGACGTCGGGCATTCTCGCACAGCATCCCCTGTCGGACCTAGTCGCGGCCATTTCGGTGGGAATCATCGATGGAGTCTCAATGCTGGATCTTCCCTACGAGGAGGACTCGAGGGCGCAGACGGACATGAATGTGGTCATGACCGGCAGTGGCCGATTCGTCGAAGTTCAAGGAACTGCTGAGCAAGTGGCGTTCTCGCGCAACGAGCTCGACCAACTCCTCGATCTTGCTCAGCAGGGTATCGAGAGAATCCATGACGTTCAACGGCGTCTGCTCGTGGAACCACCCGTGAGTCGAACCCGATGACGTCCTTCGTCCTCGCCACCGCAAACGAGCACAAGGCTACCGAGATGCGCTCTCTGTTGGGTCGACTTGGTTTCGAGGTCGTGGAGCGACCCGAGGATGTGCCCGAGGTCGAAGAAACGGAAGACTCGTTGGAGGGTAACGCACTGTTGAAGGCACGGGCGCTGGTCGAGGTCACTGGTTGTGCGGCGATCGCCGACGATACGGGTCTGTTTGTGGATTCCCTTGACGGGGCCCCCGGGGTGCTCAGCGCTCGCTACTCAAGCGAAAGGGCCACCTATGAGAGCAACGTCGCCAAACTCTTGCACGAGATGAAAGAGGTGCCCGATTCGAAACGTTCCGCCAGTTTTCGAACGGTCATCTGCGTCGCCTTCCCAGACGGTTCGTCGACGATGGTCGAGGGCTTGCTGCGAGGAACAATCACCAGGTCTCCTCGAGGTGAGAATGGGTTCGGTTACGATCCGGTCTTCGCCGTGGAGCACGATGGACCTACCCTCGCCGAAATGACGGCGGAGGAGAAGAACTCGATGTCTCATCGAGCGATTGCACTCTTGGCTCTCGCACAGTCGCTGGGTGCGCGTTAGGTACGTTCGCGAAGATTTCACCTTAGGGTGGAGTCGTGAAGGACCGAGAGCTGCCGATGTTCCCGCTGGGGATGGTTGTTTTCCCCCATCAGGTCGTCGGTCTTTGCGTCTTCGAAGCGCGTTATCACCGGATGCTTCGCGACGTGCAAGAGGACCAACGATTTGGAACCTGTCTGATCGAGCGCGGGTCGGAGGTGGGTGGCTCGGACGAGCGAACTTCAATTGGAACGCTCATGCACATCGTGGCGTCTCAGCCCCTCGCCGACGGACAGACCCTCTTGATGGTCGAAGGCCTCGAGTGCTTCACGGTCCAGCGTTGGCTGGATGATTCGCCTTACCCGCGGGCGCAAGTGTCCGAGCGTTGTTGCGATGCCACGGTCATCGAGCCGGCACTGCTCCGTTCGACGGAGTCAGCAGTCAACGCGTTACGGGCACTGCAGAGCGAACTCTTCGCTGACCAGTGTCTTCAAGTGAACTGTGCTATGGATACTGACCCGTGGGTCAGAAGTTGGCAACTGTGCTCTCTTACCCCGATGTCGACCCTCGACCAATTCAAGGTGTTGAGTCTGGGCGATCCAAATGAACGGCTTCGGCTGATCGCCGAAATCTGCTGCGAACGATACGGCGACTATCAAAGGATGCTGGCGAACGACCGTTCTTCCGACTTATTCGACTAACCGACTTCCAAGAGGTCAACGACGAAGATCAGCGTCTCTCCCGGGGCGATGACTCCGCCCGCGCCCCGCTCGCCATAACCAAGGTGAGCGGGTATCACCAAGCGGCGCCGACCGCCAACCTTCATGCCGACGACCCCTTGGTCCCAACCCTGGATCACGTATCCCGCGCCCAAGGTGAAAGTGAATGGTTCACCGCGATTCCATGAGGCGTCGAACTCCTCGCCACTGGAAACGCCGACGCCCACGTAGTGGACCACAGCGTCTTGACCCGATTGAGCCTCAACTCCAGTACCGACCACGAGGTCTTCGATAATCAGTTCGGTCGGTGCGTCACCTAGATGGGGCTCGACGAGTGGTTTTTCAGTCATGGCCGCAGATGATATCGCGCGAAATGCCCATGACGACGAGGCCAACTAGTAGCGACGCTCGCGACCACCACCAACCACGCGAACGTTCTTCGCCTCACGACCCTTGGGGCCCTGCGCCTCCTCGAAAGTTATCTTCTGACCCTGGGTCAATGATTTGAAGCCGTCACCGACAATGTTGGAGAAGTGGATGAACAGGTCATCTCCCTTGTCATCGCTCGCGAAACCAAAGCCCTTGGAGTCGTTGAAAAAGCTGACGACCGCTTCACTTCCACGGGGTGTCGCGCTTCGTGTGGCGAAACTGCGATCGGGACGAGCACTTCTTTCAGCGCGATTCACGAAGGTTCGCTCTGGACGTGGCATCCGCTCAGACGGACCTCGATCGTTCCGGGGCGAGTTAGCGCGCTCGGAGAAACTGCGTTCGGTCCGAGGTGCGCGTTCAGCACGTTCGGAGAATGCGCGCTCCGTACGTGCTGAACCACTGCGGTCCGCAAAGCTGCGTTCGGGGCGCACGGAGCGCTCACGACGTTCGAATCCACGCGACGGGCTGGACTCACGTGAATTCGTTCGCTCCGTTCGACCCTTGCTTCCTCGATCGTCAAGTCGTTCGGCGGCAACAGCGTCGTCGACGGCTCCTAGACGTATGGCGGTCGCGTCCTCACGCAGTTCGATCGAGGTCGGTATGCCTAGTGCCTTCTGCATGCGCTTGACTTGACCGATTACGTCCTCGCCCACGAGCGAAATCACGGCGCCGGTCGCACCGGCTCGTCCGGTACGACCCGAGCGGTGGAGGTAATCAGTGGCCTGCGTCGGTGGATCGTAGTGAACCACGACGGGTAGGAGATCGATGTGGATACCACGCGCCGCCACGTCGGTGGCGACGAGGACTCGGACCTGACCATTCTTGACGCTACGAAGTGCTCGTTCGCGCTGGGCCTGAGTGCGATCGCCGTGAAGTGGTACAGCGCTGATTCCCCGTTCCTCGAGTTGACGTGCGAGACGGTCGGCGCCGTGTTTGGTGCGGGTGAAGATGATGGCGCGTTCGTACTGTTCCACGATGTCCGCCGTGATCTGGGGTCGTTGGTCACGAGGGACGCGCCAAAAGAAGTGATCGACGTCACTGGGAGCCTCTTCGCCGACGACGTCGTGCACGATGGCATCATGAGTGAACTCTCGCACCAGTGATTTAACATCTGGTCCGAGTGTCGCAGAGAACAGCATGACGTGACGATCATCCGACGTAGCCCCGACGATTCGGCGAACGGCGGGAAGGAAACCCATGTCGGCCATCCGGTCAGCTTCATCGACAACGACGGTGGTAACTGAGGAAAGGTCGAGGGCACCTTGTTCCAACATGTCCTCGAGACGGCCGGGACAGGCCACCACGACGTCCACTCCGAAGTTAAGCGCCTTGCGCGCCACGTTGTACGAAGTGCCGCCGTAGATGCAAATCACTCGTCGACCACGGTCGTCGGTGAGCTGGGCGATCTCTTTTTGTACCTGTGCGGCGAGTTCGCGAGTCGGCACGAGAATCAGCGCCACCGGCTTACGAGCACGGGCTCTGGTCAAGCGGGCCATGAGCGGAAGTCCGAAAGCGAGCGTCTTACCCGAACCGGTAGCCGCCTTTCCAACAACGTCGCGCCCGGCCAGGGCGTCGGGAAGCGCGGCCTCTTGGATAGGAAACGCTTCGAAGATTCCGCGGGCGTTGAGACGTTCCACCAGGTTCGACGGCACGCCGAGGTCGGCAAAGGACAAGGACATATGACTCCTACGAGTTGAGATGAGCCCAACTCGAAATGTCACAGTCGAATCGGTCTCCACCGCGATGTGCGGCAAAACAGTGTTTCTCAGCCTAGCAGGTCAATCCCACCGCGTGTTGCAATGAATCCTTCCGATGGTGCGGGCGGAGGGACTCGAACCCACACTCCGAAGAACTGGTACCTAAAACCAGCGCGTCTGCCAATTCCGCCACGCCCGCGAGCGTCTCCACTCTAGTAGTGCCGCAGGTCTTGAACGATGTCCGAAATGAGAGACTGACAATGTTGCACGGTAGATTGGTGCAATGAACATCACCTCCATGGCCGAAGGCTTCGGCGCTAATGACTTGAACCAGCGTCTCTTGCGGGAGCGCATTGTGTTCCTGGGTTCGCAAGTCGACCAGGACACTGCTAATCGAATCTGCGCAGAACTGTTGTTGCTCGAAGCCGAAGATCGTGACAAGGACATCAGTTTGTACATCAACTCTCCGGGCGGATCGGTCACTGATGGTCTCGCCATTTACGACACGATGCAGTACGTAAACTGCGACGTGCGTACGATCTGCGTAGGTATGGCAGCGTCGATGGGACAATTCCTCCTCTGTGCCGGTGCCCCGGGCAAGAGATTTTCGCTGCCGCACAGCCGCATCCTCATGCATCAGCCGTCGATGGGCGGAATGCAGGGTCAGGCATCGGACATTGCGATTCAAGCAGAGCAGATCGTCTACATGAAGCGACTACTGGCTGAACGAACCGCGTTTCACACTGGCCAACCTGTCGAGCAGATCGAGGCAGATTCGGATCGTGACCGTTGGTTCACCGCACAAGAAGCTCTCAACTACGGCTTCATAGATGCAGTCATTGAGCGTTCGGCACTTCGCCAAGGCGCGTAGTGGTCGAACCCATTGTGTCGCATGAAGGGCGGCGCTCGCTCGCTGACGCACCAGTACGAACGGTCAGCGCGCGAGCGAGTCTGCCAACGCGTCTTCGCAACCTCTGGTCACGGCGAGAGCTCATGCTCAGTCTCATCAGTTCAGACATTCGGATTAAATACAAGGGATCCGCCCTCGGGATCTTTTGGTCGATGTTGTCACCAGCCTTGACACTCGCCATCTACTTCTTGGTTTTCTCGGTGTTTTTGAAGAACGGAATACCGAACTTCATCGTGTACCTATTCGCAGGACTGTTGGTGTGGAACATGTTCCAAACCGGGGTCAATACTGCCACCGGTGTCATCGTCGATCGCGCGGGACTGGTAAAAAAGGTCTCGTTCCCACGTGAGATCTTGGCGTTGGCCAATGTAGGCGCGGCAGTGATCTACTTCGGAATTCAACTCTTCGTTCTCGCCGTCTTCTTGCTGTTCGTCGGTCATCAACCTGACTGGGCGATGCTTTGGATTCTTCCCATCTCGTTTGTCACGCTGTACCTGTTCACGGCTTCAGTGGCGGTGGTGATGTCGGCGGTGACGGTTTACCTGCGAGACATGCGCCACCTGATGGAGGTGGTGCTTCAGTTGTGGTTTTGGATGACGCCGGTGATCTACTCGTACGAAAACACCATTGCCGCACCCCTTCGACGACACGGAATCTCGTTCGTGTACTTCTTGAATCCTGTAACGCTCATCGTTTTGACCTTCCAGCGGATTATCTATGTCGCCACGAATGTCAAGTCAACGGCGGTCAAAGGGGCAACGCTCCATATTCTCCCTTCATGGCCCGTCTCAACCTACTTCTACTTGAACCTGGCGATGCTGGGCATTATGGTCGGCCTATTCTTGGTGGCGATTAGCGTTTTCGGGCGCCTCGAGGGAAACTTTGAGTCGGAACTCTAATGACTACCGTCATCGATGTTCAAGGCGTTTCCAAGCAGTTCAAGATTCATCACGAGCGTCATCAGTCCCTTAAGGAAAGGCTGCTCCATCCAAAATCGGGTTCGACCGAGGTGTTCCATGCGCTCGCCGATATCAACTTCTCAGTCGCCAGTGGCGAGACCGTAGGGATTGTTGGTCACAACGGATCGGGTAAGTCGACCTTGCTCAAATGCATCTGCGGGGTCTTGCAGCCGACTTCGGGCGACATACGAATTCGTGGAAATCTGGCCGCATTGCTTGAGCTCGGCGCTGGTTTTCAGCCCGAACTCTCGGGACGAGACAACGTCTTTTTGTATGGGGCGATGCTTGGTTTCTCTCGACGCATGGTTGATGAGATTTTCGACGATATCGTCGCATTCAGCGAAATTGGCCACTTCATTGACACCCAGGTGAAGTTCTACTCCAGTGGAATGTATGTGCGCTTGGCCTTCGCTGTCGCGGTCAATGTCGATCCCGACATCCTCGTGGTCGACGAGGTCTTGGCGGTTGGCGATGAACGATTCCAAGCCAAGTGCATCGACCGCATTCGCCGATTCCAGGAGGAAGGGCGTTCGATCTTGCTGGTCACTCACAATGCTGATCAGGTCCGCTCCCTGTGCAACCGCGCAATTGCCCTCGACGGCGGACTGATGATCGCCGATGGGCCCACTCAAGATTCACTTCGGATATTTCGCGAGCATCTGTTGGAAGATTCCGTGGAGCTTGATCGATCCGGTGCCCAGGCGAACGTCAGCATCGATGCGATCACGACTCCATCAGGAACTTTCGATGTCAAGAGCGGCGCCTCAATGCATTTCGATGTCGATGTGACTTCGCACGGTGCGTATAGTGGCAATTTCGTCATGGAGATATTTACTCGATCGGGCATGCTGATCAGTCGCAATGACGCCCAAGGATCACCAGTGAACCTCAAGCCCGGTTCGAATCGGATAGGCGTCGACCTCGCACAGATCCCACTCCTCGACGGGGTCTATGACGTTAACGTCGGGATCGTGGAGCATCAACGCAATACGGTGATCGCATGGCGCGAACAAGCTGCTTCCATCCAAGTGAGCTATGGCGGGAGAGAAGGCGGAATCGTCGAGCTGGGCGCCTCTATTCGTCAGGCGTGAACAGCGACGAACCGCGTTCGCCCTTCAATCGAGGGTACTTGCGCAGTGAACCAAAGCGGCCGAGTTTTCCGACGTTATAAGGGTGTGTCGCGCCACTGAGCATACGTCGATCGCCGCGCGAATTACCGTATGCGTAGATCTCAGGAGATACGGGGTAACTCTGCTGGGAGATCCACTCGTCGAGTCGACGCATCTTCTCTTGTCCCCGGCAATTCTTGCCGAGGTAGGTCCCGGTCAACCGGCCGCGGGGATCGACTCCAAGGCGCGTACCCAGACCAGCCAGCGCGTGCAGAGACTCGGCAAAGAAGTTGACGTAGATCTGAGGAGACGCCGAAACGATGACGATGTCGTGGCCTTGCCCGTGGTGCCAGTTGAGGCGAGCGACGACCTCAGCGCGTTGCTTGAGAGCCAAATGGTCCAGAGCGAACTCTCGCGACAGGCTCACGATATCTTCGAGTCCTCGGCCCGAGACCAGCGAATTGAAGAGTCGCTCCTTGGCACTGTCTGCCCATCGACCGCTGCGAATGGAACCAATGGTCAATGGAACGAGAAGCCGAAGGGCCTTGCGGTATGTTCGCCCAGTGCCGGCGACGAAGCACAGCCAGGCAAAGACGCTACCGCCTTCTGTAATGGTTCCGTCCAAGTCGAAGGCGGCGACGACTGGGTCGTGAGATGCGGTCACTCAAACAGTTTCACAGGAAAGGAGCGTTGGTGCGTGCGAATCTCTATAATGCAACGTGATTTTTGCAACTATTGAGAATTCGCTGATTCCGCTATTAAGGTGGGCGCATGCAGTCACGGGACTGCGGCATTTCATTGAAGGAGAAGAGACATGGCGATTCGACTGGGTGATGTGGCACCGGACTTCTCGGCGGAGACCACCGATGGCCCGATCAACTTTCACGAGTGGTTGGGAGACAGCTGGGGGATTCTCTTTTCGCATCCCAAGGATTTCACCCCCGTGTGTACGACGGAGTTGGGTGGTTTCGCCGCGCGCAAAGCCGATTTTGACAAGCGCAACACGAAGTTGATCGCCGTCTCGGTTGATGACGTTGAATCGCACAACCGCTGGAAGAGTGATATCAGCGAGACCCAGGGAGCCGCGTTGAACTTTCCCATCATCGGCGACGAGCAACACAAAGTGGCAGATCTTTACGACATGATTCACCCCAACGCGAGTGACACGCTCACCGTACGCAGTGTCTTTATCATTGGTCCTGACAAGAAGGTCAAACTGACCCTCACTTATCCTGCGTCCACGGGGCGCAACGTTGACGAGATCGTTCGTGTTCTTGATTCGCTCCAATTGTCCGCCGAGTTTCCAGTGGCTACACCGGTCAATTGGAAGGATGGTGATGACGTGATCATTGCCAACTCGGTAAATGACGATGACGCCAAGGTCAAGTTCCCCAAGGGCTTTCGAAAGGTCAAGGACTACCTGCGACTTACTCCTCAACCGAACAAGTAGAACTCGCTCGCGTAGGAGGGTCAGTCACCTGACGGGTGACTGACCCTCCCATTTGGCCCCGTAGGGTGTGAGGTCGTTAAGGAGTTCACAATGGCGACGCCCACGACATTTACCTTTGGCCACCAGACCGTTAATCGACTGGGATACGGTGCGATGC
This sequence comes from Acidimicrobiaceae bacterium, assembly GCA_013044405.1. GTDB lineage: Bacteria > Actinomycetota > Acidimicrobiia > Acidimicrobiales > RAAP-2 > RAAP-2. Next base: position 12,253 of record JABEUR010000064.1, read on the forward strand.
GTATCACCGGAGAAGGGGTTTGGGGATATCCGAGCGATCGGGGAGAAGCCCTAGCGGTGCTTCGACGCGCTGTTGAGTTGGGAGTGAATTTCGTCGACACGGCTGACTCCTACGGCCCTGCGGTATCCGAAGAGTTAATCGCTGAAGCGCTGCACCCCTACGGCGAGGTCAAGATCGCTACAAAAGCAGGTCTCCTCCGTACTGGACCTGGTCAGTGGTTTCCTTGCGGTCGGCCAGAGTACTTGCGACAAGAGTGCGAGATGTCGCTGCGCCGTCTCGGGCAGGAATCGCTTGATTTGTTCCAGTTGCACCGCATCGACCCGAGCGTTCCTCGAGACGAGCAGTTCGCCTTGTTGAAGGACCTCATGAACGAGGGCAAGGTGCGAGCGGTCGGCCTCTCCGAAGTGACAGTCGAAGAGATCGAGGCCGCGCGCAGCGTCGTCGAGATATCGACCGTCCAGAACCTGTACAACGTGACCAATCGCAAGAGCGAGGCAGTACTCGACTACTGCAGCGCCCAGGGCATCGGATTCATACCCTGGTTCCCGGTCGCATCGGGCAGTCTGGCGCGAAGCGGTGGACCGCTCGACGAACTGGCCAGCGCTCTGGGAATCTCCATCGCACAGTTGTCGCTGGCCTGGCTGCTGCGTCGATCTGCGGTGATGTTACCGATTCCTGGAACTTCGAAGGTCGCCCACGTGGTCGAGAACTGTGGAGCCGCCAGCATCGAACTCGACGATGAAACCTTCGAAGCTGTCGATTCTCTCGGTGGCTAAGCCTACGTAGTTGAGACCTCACTCAGGGAGTTACGAAGTTCGCGTTTCAAGACCTTCCCTTGAGGATTTCGTGGCAGGGGATCAGACCTGAAGAAGATCTTGGACGGCACCTCATAGTGCGCGAGGTGGTGCGCTACGTGGCGAGCGATCTCCCCAGCCTCGAGTACGCAGCCCGGCCGCAGAACGATGACCGCGGCCACTTCCTCACCAAGCGTTGAATGGGGAAGTCCGACGACGGCACAATCGATCACATCGGGGTGCTCGAAGATCGCGGCTTCGACAATAACTGAATAGACGTTCTCACCGCCACGAATGATCATGTCCTTTGCACGGTCGACGATATAGATAAAGCCCTCGTCGTCGATCTTGGCGATGTCGCCCGTATGCAGCCAACCTCGAGAGAACGATTTCGCCGTGGCCTCTGGCTTGTTCCAATAGCCGCTTACGACGTTGGGGCCCTTGATCCAAAGCTCACCCACGACGTCGGGTCCATGAGGGAGGTCTGGTGTTGGTTCGGCGCCGTCGAATCCGTCGGGAACGATCGCCACTTCGCACACGGGAACTGCCGGGCCACAGCTGGTGGGTTTGGCGATGTAGTCAGGGCCGAGGTTCATACACACTGCGGCCGAGGTCTCAGTCAGCCCGTACCCATTGCCGGCTTGGCCCTCGGGAAATGCCGCGCGGATCCGTTTGACCAATTCCGGGGGAGCCGGCGCCCCTCCATAGGAGACACTTCTCACGCTCGACGTGTCGTACTTCGAGAACTCGGGGTGGTCGAGAATCTGCATCGCGATTGTCGGTACTCCGCCAATGTTGGTGATGCGCTCGGCCTCGATGAGTTCGAGCGCCCTTTGTGGATCGAAGTGGTGCATCATCACGAGCTTGCCTCCCGAGGCGGTGGCCACCACCATGGTGGCGAGACAGCCCGTCGCGTGGAAGAGGGGCACGTTCAGGAGATTTGCATTGGCCGTGCTCCTCTCCTCGACGACAGACCCAAAACGTAGTGTCGCACGCTGCCCAACGAAGAAGAGATTCATGAGGTTGGCGATTGCGTTGCGGTGAGTGCCAACAGCGCCCTTGGGATGGCCGGTAGTTCCCGAAGTGTAGAACATGGTTGCCAGGTCGTCAGCGAGGATCTCGACGTTGGGGGGAGTGATTGCATCGTCGATAGGCCCAAGGAATTCATCGAAGCTGATGACTCGTACCCGCGAATGTCCAAGGTCACTACGAGCGGGTCGCTCCGGGCCCTCGCCGATCACAATGACCGTACGTAGTTCAGGAAGGGTGTCGAAGAGTGGGTGAATCCTTTCGAGCCGCTCCTCGTCGACGAACAGCATCGACGTCAGAGAATCGCTCAGTCCGTACTGCAACTCTTCAGAGGTCCACCATGCGTTGAGTGGCACGATCACTGCACCCGCAGTCACCGCACCCCAGAATGACATGATCCACTGTGGGAGATTGCGAGATGCTATGGCGACTCGGTCACCCTTGACGACGCCAGCATCGAGCAGGCGATGTGCGAGGGTTGCGGCGCGGCGGTAGTGCTCATCAACGGTGAATCGCTGCCCTTCATAGACCAGAAAGTCACGCGAGGCGTGGCTCAGGGACAAATCGAGGATTTGGCGCAGGTTGGCTGGCGAGTGCTTCCATACATTCATTTCGATGCCGCCAACGGTAACTCGCTCGACCTCAAACATTTGACCTGGGGCAGTCATTTGCTTCGTAGCTTGTTCAAGAGTCAGATCGTCCCCGCCCATTTTCGCGACTCTACTGGTTCTGTTCGGCCGGACGAAACAGCACTGCTCGATAGTGCTCAAGTTCTGCAATGGATTCTCGAACGTCGTCGAGGGCCCGGTGGCTCGTCGCCTTCTCGGGCATCGAGGCTATCGCGTCGGGCCTCCAACGCTTGGCCAACTCCTTCAAAGTCGATACGTCAACATTTCGATAGTGCAGGAACGCTTCGAGCTGGGGCATGTACTGCTGGAGGAATCGTCGGTCGGTGCCTATGGAGTTTCCACAAAGTGGCACCGACCTTGGTTCGAGGATGTGTTCTTTCAAGAAGTTGAGGGTCGCCTCCTCGGCGTCCGCCATTGTCATCGAAGAGTCACTGATGAGAGGCAGCAATCCGGATTTGGCGTGCATGGCGGTCACGAAGTCACCCATCTGGGCGATCTGCTCCTCGGTGGCGTGAAGGACGAGGTCAGGTCCTTCGGCAATGACACGCAGGTCGTCATCGGTGATGACCGTAGCGATCTCGACGATGACGTGACGCTCCGGTTCTAAACCAGTCATCTCCAGGTCCATCCACACCAGCACACTGTGAGACTACTGAACAGGCGTAGCGGGTGGTGCAATGACCGATATCCTCTGGCCTATGGAAATCCAGATCAAGGTGCTCCATCCCAATGCGGTGGTGCCGACATACGCTCACCAAGGTGATGCTGGCTGCGACCTCGTCGCGGTGGAGAAATGCATCATCGAAGCTCGAGGTGGTAGAGCCATGGTCGCCACTGGCCTTTCGGTGGCGATTCCCGAAGGTTTCGCGGGCATGGTGCTTCCTCGAAGCGGCCTGGCTTTGAGACACGGAGTGACGTGCATCAATTCACCCGGTCTCATCGACGCTGGTTACCGAGGTGAGCTCAAGGTGGCACTGGTAAATCTGGACCCTCAACTCGATTATTGCGTGAACATTGGTGATCGGATTGCTCAACTCGTAGTCGTCCCGGTTGAACAGGTCTCGTTCTTCGCCGCCCCCGAGCTCCCGCCGGCCAATCGCGGTGATGGAGGCTTTGGGAGTACCGGTCGTTGAGATTACTGGTGCGGTCATCGGTTCAGCCATTTGGTTTCTAGCCGTCCAGCGCTACCCCAAAGAATCGAATACGTCGGCGCGCTCGAGAACGACCTGGCGACCCGGTGGGGACAACGTGCGACTGACCGATGGGCACGAACTGGTTTAGGTGCCCTGGCGATAGCGTTGCTCGGTCTCGGCGATGCGATCGCAGAGTGTTGGAAACGCTAGGTGATCCGTTCGAAACGGTGATGCAGCCGATTCCCTAGTGGTGAGTTAGTGCCAA
>JABEUR010000065.1 GCA_013044405.1 Acidimicrobiaceae bacterium
CTCCAAGGCTCGGGTGATGTGGCGATGCTCCTTCGTCCGACCCCTCAGGCCAAGGCGCTGATGAAGTATCTGGCGTCTCCGAGCGCCGGCGCCATCTGGGCCAACCTGGGTGGTTTCGTCTCGCCGAACAAGAAGGTGCCGCTCAGTGCGTACCCTGACACCGTTGCGCGCGCTGACGCCAAGGCATTGACCTCGGCCAAGGCCTTCGTGTTCAGCCTGGACGACCTGCAGGTCGGATGGGAACCGCAGCTGTGGGCAGACATGTTGAATGTCCTGCAGAACCCGTCGGCGTCCAACGTCACCACCGTTGAGACCCTCATGGATCAGCAAGCCAAAACTGCGCTGGGTCACTAGGCGCACCAACGTCGCTGCGCTACGGTCCTCGTGAACCCGAGGACCGTAGCGCGGTGATCGAATCCGGACCACCCCTGACCCCAACCAGGGGTGGTCCGGCTCTGGGCGCGGAGAGGTATTGAGATGGCGTCATTAGGGGCCGAGGGTACGAGCACCGCTGGACGTGCCGCGCCCCATCGTCGTGGTTGGTGGCGCAGGAACTGGATCTCGCTGGCCTTTCTCGCGCCCGGAGCGATCTGGCTCCTCGCGATCGTGGTCTATCCCACCATCGCGACGATCCGATTCAGTTTCTTCAACGAGTCCGCGACAAAGTTCGTCGGGCTGCACAACTACGGGTCGGTCTTCTCGACTGACGCGATCCTCACAGCTTTCAAGAACAACATCGTGTGGGTGTTGGTCTTCCCGTTCTTCGTCACGTTCATCGGCCTCTTGGTTGCGGTGCTCACCGAACGCATCCGCTGGTCCACCGCGTTCAAGGCGATCATCGTGATGCCGATCGTCTTCAGTACGACCGCTTCGGCGTTGGTGTGGCGCACCATCTTCGATTTGAATCCGAACGTGGGCATCGTCAATGCGCTCGAACAGACGGTGAGCGACTGGTTCCGTTCGCCGGGTGCGTATCCACTCAACACCGCGATTGGCCAGACAACGGCGTCATTGGCGTCCTTCAACGTCACGGGCGGACCGGGTGGATCGTTGCTGAGCAAGTCGGTCGTCCACCCCGGCGACACCGTAATGATGGGTCTCACCAGAATCAGTGAGGTAACCCTGCAGACGCTGGGCGCAAAGATGCCGGTAGCGCCCCATAAGGCGGCCGGCTCGATTCGTGGGCTCGTGTGGAACGACTTCTCGCCGCTGCAGACGACCAACACCTCGACCATCGTGTCCGACGAACACGGACTGCCGAGTCTCCATCTGTCGCTCGTGACGTCGTCGGGCGCCAGCGCCGCTTCGACGGTGACCAACGCCAGCGGGAACTTCAGCTTCTCGCACGTCGCCCCGGGCAGCTATCGCGTGGAAGTGTTGGCCTCGAATTTTCAGAACGCTTTCCAGGGGACGTTCTGGCTCGGGTCGCAGTCGGTCACGCCGACCAGTCAACTGAATCAGACCGCTCAGTCACTGCTGAGCGTCCCGCTCATCGACCTCGCGATGATCATCTCCTACATCTGGATCTGGGCGGGCTTCGCCATGGTGTTGATCGGAGCTGGTCTTGCGGCACTGAACCGAGAAGTCCTCGAAGCTTCCGAGATCGACGGTGCCACCGAGTGGCAGAAGCTACGCCGAGTCACGATCCCGATGCTCGCCCCGGTCTTGACGGTGGTCTTTGTCACGATGGTCATCAACGTCTTGAAGGTCTTTGACATTATCTTGAACATGGCGCCAGGGTCCTCCCAGGGACCGGCAACGACGCTCGCCCTCTCGATCTACAACGATGGCTTCACTGGTGGCATCCATTCGGGTGTGGCGAGCGCGATCGCGGTGATCCTGTTTCTGCTGGTTGTGCCAATCATGCTCTGGAACCTGAAGAAGATCAAGGGGTGAGGTCCATGGCGAAGTCAACCTCGGTGGACGACCGACGACCTGCACCGCTGACGAAGCGACTTCTCCCTTCGAGGGTCGTTCTCAACGTCGTCCTCGGAATCGTGGCCATCTTCTGGCTAGTCCCGACGATCTCGTTACTCGTTATCTCGCTGCGACCCGAGGCGCTCTTCGGTCAGTCTGGCTGGTGGAAGGTCTTCACCGCGCCGTCGCAACTGACCTGGGGAAACTATGCGGCCATCTTCTCCCAGGGTTTTCATACCGGCGGTGTGCTGGACTCGCTGATGACATCACTCGAGATCACGGTTCCCGCAACGATCCTCGTGGCGCTCATCTCGAGCCTGGCGGCGTACAGCCTCGTCTTCGGGTACTGGCGCGGTCGGGACGTCATCTTCTTGGTGATCGTCGGGTTGATGGTCGTGCCACTGCAGGTCGCGCTTATCCCGGTTGTCCAGTTCTACCGGGAGCTCGGGAACCTCTTCGGGCTCAACCCCTACGGAACGATTCCCGGGGTCATCATCTTCCACGTCGCCTTCGGTTTGCCGTTCGGTATTTTCCTGATGCGCAACTTCTTCACCGGTATCCCTAAGGATCTCCTCGAGGCGGGTCGCATCGAGGGGGCCGGTGAGTGGAAGATCTTCTATCGCATCGTGCTGCCCCTCGCCCTGCCCGCCATCGCGTCCCTCGCCATTTTCCAGTTCATCTGGGTGTGGAACGACCTGCTGGTCGCGCTGGTGTTCCTCGGGGGCAACGTTCACGCGCCGCTCACGATCTTCCTTTACGATCAGACACGGTCGCTCGCAGCCAACTACTGGATCGTGTCCACCGGCGCCGTCGTGTCCATCGTCGTGCCGTTGATCGTCTTCTTCTCCTTCCAGCGTTACTTCATCCGGGGCGTCCTAGCGGGTGCCGTCAAATGAACGAGGTTCCATGTCCAGTGTCAACTTGAGACAACTGACCAAGCGGTATGCCGGCGGGGCGACGCTCTCGCTCGACTCCATGAATCTCGAGATAGCCCACGGTGAGTTCATCTGCCTCGTGGGTCCGTCGGGCTGTGGCAAGACGACCGCGTTGCGCATGATCGCTGGCCTTGAGTCCGTGACCAGTGGCGAAATCGAGATCGGAGACCGGGTGGTCAATGACCTGCCGCCCCGCGACCGTGACATTGCGCTCGTGTTCCAGAGCTACGCCCTGTACCCACACATGACCGTCTTTGGCAACATGAGCTTCGGACTGGAACTTCGCAAGGTCCCCAAAGACGAGATCAAGGCGGCGGTGACCGACGCCGCGCGGATCCTCGACCTCGAGAAGTATCTTGATCGAAAGCCAGCCCAGTTGTCGGGCGGTCAGCGCCAACGGGTCGCGCTCGGTCGAGCAATCGTTCGGAACCCCGCCGCGTTCTTGATGGATGAGCCGCTCTCCAATCTCGACGCCAAGTTGCGAGTGCAGACGCGTGCGGAGATCGCCCGCCTGCATCATCGATTGGGCGCGACGATGATTTACGTGACTCACGATCAGGTCGAAGCCATGACGATGGCCGATCGGATCGCAGTGCTGAACATGGGCAAGCTCGAACAAGTCGGTTCGCCGCGCGAGCTGTACGGCCGACCGGCGAACCAA
>JABEUR010000066.1 GCA_013044405.1 Acidimicrobiaceae bacterium
CAGCTACGACGCCCAGTGGGCAACTGCGACTCGAGGCGACCTTCGATGCGGGGACCACCTGGATTCCTCGCTCGACTCCGGTCTCGTGGTCCCAACTCTCGTCGCTTCAGTGCAAGCTGCGCTCTTGTATCGCCGTCTCCACCACCTCGTCGGGCTCATCGGTTGTTCGCAGCGCATCATTTGCTCGCACCTGGAAGACGACGTCGATTCCCTTCAGCACCTCGGCGCTCGCCTGTACCGCTGGGACTACCCACTGCATCGCCGTTGGCCAGAGCACGTCGGGTTCACCTCGCCTCGACCAAATACTCTCCAATGGTTTCACCGCGCTGCCGCTTCGCTACGTTCCTTCGGCCCTGGTCGATGTCGCATGCGGCGCGGACGTGTGCGCGGCCATCGGTGCGACCACGCTCCTAGCCCTGAAACCCTAGGACTTCAAGGCGGCCAACATGAGGCCCGGGATCTTCGTCCACGAAGGTCGAACCTCGAAGTCGAGCAACTTACCCATCACCACTGCGCCATTGGTGTTGGTGGCGAACCACGCCGGTTCGGGACGAGCGACGAAGGGACCACGAACTACCGACTTTTGGGGATGAGCGAAGAGGAAGGAGTTGCCAACAAAGCCATTGCCCGATTGGATATCGGTGGCGAGGTGACCCGGATACGCTCCCCAGACCGTCGTGGCGAGGGCGAAACTCATGGCGTGCCAAAGATTCACCCCGATCGACCCGTAGCGCAGATCGGCAATAGCCTGTTCGATGGCGGGACCAGTCACCGGATCGCGCATCGTACGTGGGTCGGCGATCAAGGTCATCGAGAGGGTTCCCCAGACGACGTCGTTGCAGAAGTCAGTCGCCTTTCGCACGAAGTCCGCCGGTGTTTCGCCCGCCAACGCCGTCTCGCTCGTCAACGCACAGAAGGCCTCGACGTTGAGACAAACGTCCTCGTGATTAGTGGCGTCCACGTCGCGCACGATCGTCCAGGGCTGGCGTCCTTCGTTCGAAGAACCGATCTCGTGAGCATCAGGGTGCGCCGCGAGGAATGCGCTACGGCGCTCTTGCGCACCGGGGTAGTAGGCGAGCCGGGTGGGCAGGGTCGAGAACACTTTCTCGAGTGCCGTGAAGAACTCTCCACGCTGGGCCCATCCTTCGTGGGTGATGATGACCCTCGGGGTGAGACAGTTGAACCCGGCGTTGTTGGTGATCATCGTCGCGACGTGCTTCGCCTGGAACTCGATCTCCTTGCTCGACCACTCTCCGGGAACGATGACCACGGGCGAGACATTGCCCAGTTCGCAGGTAACGGGCTTGGTCACGACCGGCTCATTGTTCGCCTTGCGACGCGCACCTTCAGGGCCGGGGCCGAAGACGATCGCGTCATGAGTCTTGTCAGAACCGGTGACATGAATGTCCTCGATCGCCGGGTGATGGGTCAGGTACTCCCCCACCTTGGCTCCGCCGCTCACGATGCGCAAGAAACCAGGTTCGATCAGACTCTTCATCGCCTGACTCCAGTAGGGCACGAGGTAGTCGTTGACCGGATTCGCCTTCAAGATCACGACCTTGCCTTCGGCGAACATCTTGGTGAGTACGTCGCGCGGACCGAGCGAGGCGACGTTGCCTGCGCCCAGCACCAGCGACACCCCGGCGTGCGACTGAGGTGAACGATACGCCGCTGCTTGGGAAGAACGCACTTCTGCCTCGTCGACACCCGGTTCCATCCACACCTCACCCGTGATCCCGGCGTAGAGCAGCTTGTCGAAGAGATTCGCTGGGATCACCTGCACGGCGATGCGACGATCAGGCTTGTGGCGTACCGGCCCGGGAAACTGAGGACGGCCCTTGGCGGCGATGTCGAGCATCGACGCGCGAAAGCACTGTGCCATGCGAACGAACGTGCCGATTCCGCTGAAGAGCTCCTCACCACCTTCGCTCGATTCGGGGTCGTAGCCCTTGGCTGCGCACCCCGCCGCGTTCCAGGCCCGGGAGACCTCGAACGTGTCCTTCACGACGCGCTCGAGTAGTCGGGCTCGGTCCCCAGGGGAGGTGGCGGCCCACTTCTGGGCACTGGCCGCCACGTGAGTTATCACCTGATCGAGTGCTGCTTCGTCAAGACTCACCTGGTCCTGCTGGCCCGACGTCGAAGCTGCGGCTCCACGAACTCTCGCCATGATCAAACCTCCCTGCTCGGCATCTATGCGAGGCTACAGTCATGAGTTCCACGTTGCCCATCGTCCCGCCACCCGGTTGGTATCCGGACCCGTCGGGCTCACGTCAGTGGCGAGTCTGGACCGGCGATCGATGGTCGGAGATGACCCGCTCGTACGGTGTTCCCTCGGCGCCAAGCGCATTGGTGGCTCAACTCCCGCTCGTCATTGCGCTACATCGGGTGCTGCGCTACGGAGTTCTGGGCTTCTACGCGGGTCTCGGATTGGTGGTGGGTATTCTCGCCCATTGGCCCGGTACCGCTCACCCGGCCTCCAGCGGTTTCGCTGTCACCACGCTCTACGCGGGAGTCGCCCTGTTGGTGCTCGGCCTCACCACTTTCGTCTTCGCCGCTAAGGAGCTCGAAGGTCGCTGGTCGGTCTGGGCGCTCATTCCCGGGATCAACGTTATGGCGGTGAGCGTCTGGGTGACCCGGCGATTGGGTGGACAGCCCGTACGTCGAGTCGTCTCCGAAGCGATCCTGCTCGCACTGTTCATCGGCCAGTTCCGAAGTCAGTCGTGGCTCGTCGCAGCGCCGGTCCTGCTCGCGCTCAGCGCCACCAGATCCACCGAGGCACTGGTCGATCAATTGGTCGCCCCGGCGACACCCCAGCGCGTGATTGCCACTTAGGATGTCAGGAGCGCGAGAAGCATCACGCAACGAAGGAGAACATCGCTATGTCAAATGAAGAGTGGGGTCCGCTCGCCGGCCTGATCGGGACGTGGGAGTCGGGCTACGACGGCCTCGACGTGTCCTTTCACAACGACAAGGGCAAGATCGCTGAGACCCCGTATCGTGAGAAGACCACTTTCAAACCGTTCGGCCCCGTGGACAACGGTGACCAGTGCCTCTACGGGCTCGACTACCGCACGGCCGCTTACCGCAAGGACGAGGATCTCCCTTTCCACACCGAAGTCGGCTACTGGATGTGGGACTCCACTTCCCAGCAGGTGACCCGCAGTTTCGCAATCCCGCGAGCTCAGGTGCTGATGGCCGGCGCCACCGTCGAGCCCGGCGCGACCCAGTTCACCCTTGTTTCGACATTAGGTTCGGTGACCTACGGCATCCTCTCGAACCCCTACCTCGAAGAGACCGCGCACACCACGCGTTTTGATGTGACGATCACCATCACCGACGACACCTTCTCGTACGACGAGACCACCGTGGTCGAGCACAAGAAGTTTCCGACGGTCATCATGCACACCGACCGCAACACCTTGAAGTTGATCAGCCGAGACGAGTAACTCCGTGTTCGACTGGTCCGAAGAGCACCAGGCGATCGCGGCGGTAGTGCGGCGATTCGTGGACGAACAGATCCGCCCACATCTCGATGACCTGGAACACAATGGCGTGCCCCCCTACGAAGTCCTGCGCCAGATGTACGACACCTTTGGTCTGAAGGAGATGGCGCGAGAGAGTTTCCAACGCCAACTCGCAGCCAAGTCCAGCGGAGACGACTCGTCGCGCGAGCGACGTGGAGCCTCGGACCTCGCCGCGCAACTGATCACCACCATCGAATTATGTCGAGTCAGCCCGGGACTGGTGACCTCGCTCGGCGTCTCTACGGGGTTGGCCGCCGGGACCATCAACAAACTCGGGACGCCCGCCCAGATGCAGCGCTGGGGCCTCGACCTGATGACCCTCGACAAGGTCGGAGCTTGGGCAATCACCGAGCCCGACTCGGGGTCTGACGCCCTTGGCGGCATGCGCACCAGCGCAAAACGTGACGGCGACGAGTACGTCATCAATGGGCAGAAGACCTGGATCACGAATGGACCGTACGCGGACACCATCGTGCTCTACGCGAAGCTCGATGACGGCTCTCACCTAGACGTTCGCGCCCGCAAAGTGCTGACCTTCGTCCTGGACCGAGGGATGCCCGGTCTCGAACAAGCCAAGCCCATGCGCAAGATGGGTCAGCACGGATCGCCCACCGGCGAGGTTTTTATGAGTGACGTTCGCGTCGGTCGTGATCGACTACTCGGCGAGACCGAAGAACCCCGCGGGGGCGGACGCCAGAGCGCGAAGGATAACTTCGTCGCCGAGCGCGCCGGTGTTGCGGCGATGTCACTCGGCATCATCGAAGAATGCGTGAAACTCTCGGTCGACTACGCCAAGCACCGGGTGCTCTGGGGCACCCCCATCGGGGACTACCAGTTGATCCAATTGAAGCTGGCGCAGATGGAAGTGGCCCGGATCAACGTCCGCAACCTGGTGTTCAATCACATCGAGCGATCCGGCGCCGGCTCATTGCCATCCCTCGCCGAGGCATCGGCCATGAAGCTCTACGCCGCTCAGGCCGCGTGCCAAGTGGCCGACGACGCAATTCAGATCTTCGGCGGCAACGGCTACATCGCGGAGTACCGCGTCGAACAGTTGAGCCGAGACGCGCGGGTGTTGCGGATCTACGCGGGCACTGACGAGATGCAGGTGGTGGCTATCGCCAAGGACTTGATCCGGTCTCAGCCTTCCACGTAGTGCCGGTACCCGGCTATCCAGTTCTCGGCGAACATCCGTTGCGCTGCGGCCAAGCTCAGAGCTCCCGAACAGACCAAGCGGTGCGCGAGGTTCTCGAGTCGGTCCTTTCTCTGGGCGCTCCAGATGACGTTGCGGGGCTCTGGCCAAAGGTTCTTCACCGAGGTTGGGCTGCCCCCGACCTCGAGAGGGATGAGGTGGTCCTCTTCGTAGTGCGCCGCCGACGTGTCGCCGTGCAAGTTGTAGCCGTGGTCGAGCTGGGCGAACTTGAGACTCTCGGTATAGGACTCCTTGGGGCGTACTGACGTCGAGTAGCCAGAGACGCAGATCGTCGAGTAGATGTTGCTTTGACGAACTGCAGGATTGAGCGCACCGGGCGTTCGTGCGTGGATGGGTAGACCGACCGCCTGAACCG
>JABEUR010000067.1 GCA_013044405.1 Acidimicrobiaceae bacterium
GGCAAGAACCCAGAGATCCCTTCGGGCGACGCGGCCAAAGTGCTCGACGCGGTGTCGATGCTTCACGGCTTCGAAGAGGGTGAGGGACCGGTCTTGGGTCGGCGCGTTGTGGTCTACGGCGGCGGCGATACCGCGATGGACGCTGCGCGTACCGCACAGCGTCTCGGCGCGACCGAGACGATCGTTGTCTACCGGCGAACTCGTGATCGGATGCCCGCTCACGACGAAGAGGTTGTCGACGCCCAGGCCGAAGGGGTCCAGATGCGCTGGCTCTCCACCGTGGCTCGAGCCGAGGGCGGACGCCTCATGCTCGAGAAGATGGTCCTGGACGACCAGGGCAAGGCCGTAGCGACCGGACAGTACGAGGAGCTCGAGGCCGATTCACTGGTACTGGCCCTCGGACAGGATACGGATCTCACGTTGCTCGAGCACGTGAGCGAGGTCGATACGTCGAGCGGAGTCATTGGTGTTGACTACAACCAGATGACCGCAGCGCCGGGAATATTCGCCGGCGGCGACGCGGCGTTCAGCCCGAACGGCGAGCGAACGGTCACCGCTGCTGTCGGTCACGGCGCCCGTGCGGCCGCGGCCATTGACAGGTGGTTGGACGGCCAGGTCCTGGAAGAACCCGCGATCCGTCCACTGGCCAGCGTCGATCGATTGAATCCCTGGTACTACGCCGACGCACCGCGAACGATTCGCCCGCGTCTGGAGGCTGCACGGCGCCGGTCGAACTTCGACGAGGTCGTGGGCGGACTCACGGCACAAGATGCACTCTTCGAAGCGCGGCGTTGCATGTCGTGCGGTAACTGCTTTGAGTGTGACAACTGCTTTGGAGTCTGCCCCGACAATGCGGTGATCAAGTTGGGGTCGGGACTACGTTACGAATTCAACCTCGACTACTGCAAGGGCTGTGGCATCTGCGCCAAGGAGTGCCCGTGTGGTGCAATCGACATGGTTCCTGAGCATCGCTGAACGCATCTCGTTCGCGGCAGGTGCCCTGCAATGCGCTAGCGCTAGCGCGAGACGACCGTGAGACCACCAAGGGCCGCTCGATGTTCGAGGGCCGCCAGAACCCTGCCGTCCCCGTTCGTTGGCGATGACGACCCATACGCGCACCCAAAAGAATCGTGAGGCCTCGAGTCGACCCATCTCTTCACCAGGACGTCCGTGCAGCAGTGCGATGAATCGAAGTCAGTTGCCCTGGTGAGGTATGAGGTAGTGGTCCTGAACGATCTCGATTCGCATGGTCGAGGGCGTGGCAAAGCTCAATCGGCTTTGACGATCCCGGGCCCTTCGTCGGCAACGGACTCACTGAGCGGACCCGCTATCGGCATATCGGCGCGCACGGTTGTGCCGTGCGCGAGGGTTGATTCGATGGCGAGCTGACCGGCGAGGATGGCGGCGCGTTCACGCATGCCCAGTAGTCCCATCCCCGGCGAATCGCCGTCAGCACTATCGCGCAGCGCGAATCCCTTGCCGTCGTCATGGATGCTGACGCGCAGTCGCTCGGGTCCAAAGTCCACCTTGACGTCGATGCGTCTCGCTTCAGCGTGCTTGACCGCATTGTTGACGGACTCTTGAATGATTCGAAACGCGCCCAACTCGATGTCTGCGCCGATGCGCCTCGGCTCGCCCGAGACGTTGATCGACGTCGACAGCGACGTGTCTTCTTCTACGTCGCTGAGCAGACTCGAAAGGGCCGGAACCAGCCCGAGTCGGTCCAGCGCCGGGGGTCGAAGGTCCCGCGATACGACCCGAAGACGATTGGCGGCGTCGAGAGCGTGGAGCCGGGCCTGGTCGAGGCCGCTCGAGACCTCGTCGGGAACGCCCGCCTTGGAACCCAGACTCTCGAGGCGTCGAGCGAGGTGCAAGAACAACTGGAGAGGTTCATCATGCAACTCTCGCGCCAGGCGTCGACGCAACTCCTCTTCGACTTTCACGACGAGGCGCGCGTACTGGGTTGCCCGTCTGCTCTCGCCGAGTTCGGCCGTAACGTTCTCGAAGACGAGTTGCGTTGCGGCGCCATCATTTTGGGTGGGAAGGTCGACGATGCCGATGCGGTAGTCCTCGCCGTTGGACATCCTGACGGTGCGCCCATTGAGATCAGAGATCACGCCACCGCCGTCAGTCGCGGCGCGAATCAAGTCGAGGTCGTCGCCTGACTCGCGTAGTTCGCGCGCGGCCGGATTCGCGTCGAGGACCATCCCCGAAGCGTCCACCACGATTATCGGAGCGCGATTGGACTCGAACAGGAGTCGGTAACTTTCCTCGGCGGCAATCCTCTCCGCGGTCTCTTGTTCAGCCCTTGAACGTGCGAATCGCTCGGATTCGATTCGCTGTCCGAACACGAACGCCACGACGTCGATCATGACCAGGTCGATGAGGTCGGCGCTCGGGTGACCGTGGCGCACCATGAGGTCGGGGAGCCACAGCAGGGTCGCCCAGATGCTCGTGGCAGCGGATCCGGCGAGTCCGTAGCGCACGGCCGCGTAACCGACAGGAATAATCAGCAAGGCGACGGGGATACCCGCGGGGATGTGAGCGCCCAAGAGATCATGGTTCGAGTCGTTCAGCAGGTGTAGTGAAGCGATCAGGGCGACCGTGAATTGAATGACCCAGTACTGCCACTCTCGAACCGGTGGATGGAACACCTGACGCAGTACTGCGCCAGAGTCAGTGCGGGTGTTTGGTTTCACCCTGGTCGTACCTGCTGGCCATACGCGAGCCAATTGCCTGGAGTACCGCTTCGGTACGCGAGTTCACCCCGAGTTTGGCGAGGATGTTCGAGACGTGTCCCTCTACGGTGCGCAGCCCCAACTGGAGCGAAGCAGCTACCTGCTTGTTCGACATCCCCTTGGCGAGTAGATCGAGGACTTCGGTTTCTCGGCGGGTGAGTAGCTCGATGGGCGAGTGGTCGCCCTCGTCGCGACGCCAATGGCGCGCGAGCCTCGCCGACACGGTCTTGTCGAGGACGAAGACACCGTCGAATACCGCGCGGATGGCGTCGACGAGCTCTTTGCCGGTTGCGGTCTTCAACATGTAGCCGGCAACGCCGACGTCGAGCGCTTCGGTGACGTAGGCGTAGTCGTCGTAAGCACTCAGTATCAATATCTTCATTTCTGGATGACCTGCGAGCACTTCGCGCGCCATCTCGACCCCGCTCATCCCGGGCAGATTCACGTCCACCAACGCCACATCGGGCGAGAGTCGTTCAATCATCTCGAGACCTTCCTCACCAGTGCCCGCAAGGCCGACCACGTGGAAGTCCGGCTCCTGGTTCAAGAGTTCGGTGGTTCCCTCGCGTACGAGCGAGTGGTCGTCGACGATCACTACGTGAATCACGTGCGGTGCGTTGTTAGCGCCGTCGACGCTCGGATCGATTGGACTCTGAGAAACGTGGCTGGTCGGATCCATAACGCCATTCTTCACCAATCAGGTTTCCTGTTCAGAGGGTACAAAGTAAGTATTTGTCGCGCATGGACTTAACGATGGGTTCGACGGTGCTCAAATGTCGAGCGTACATCCAAACGTGCGTGATTTCACGTGGAACGTCCGACCACGATGGCCAACACCGAAGACGATCTGCCGGCGTGACGTGACTCAGTGGGGGCGGGTTCGTCGTCGAGCGACTGAGAGGCGAACGTTCCTTCATGGATTGACCGTCACCAGGGCCTGAAGGGGCATGACTCACTGAGCGTCTCTCACGAGAATCGAGGCTTCGCCGGTGTCGAGGTCCTCAAAGATCGAGTCCGGACGAATTATCCTTGGACGGCAAGATTCGCATCCATTCAATGTCGGTGAATGGATGCGAATCCTGCGAGTCGTTCGGCGCTAGTTCGCCCAGTCGATCAGATGACCTCGGCGGGGTCGGCCTGTCGGTAGTGACGGATCCCGAGCAGGGTGAGTATGAGCATTAAGAGTGCTGCGATGAACGATCCAATCGCTCCGTAGAGTGCGAGTTGACCAATGAAGCCGAAGGCGTAAGCGTTCAGTAGCAGGCCTTGCAGGGTGTCACCGCGAAAGACCAGTTCGACCTGGTTGGCCAGGGCCGCGTTCGATGGGTCGGCCAAAGCCGCGGCGCTCAGTTCGGCGTAGGTCTTTCCCGCACCGATGGCCGCGGTGTCGACACCAATGATGTCATTGGCGAATATCTGGGCCTGCTTGCCGGTGAGTACCTGTTGGCCGGCCAGATTGGTCATATTGACCTTCACCAGGTCCTGGTAGTCACGCTCTCCGGACTTGGGGAAGAATACCTTTTGGCCGACGAGCTGCGAACGAACCTGGGAGTTGGTGAAGTTGTAGCCGACCAGCATTCCAATGCCCGCCACCAGTAGAACCGCGGTCAATAGCGTTCCAACCCAGTTGAGGAGTAGGTCAAGTGTCTTACGTCGCATAGTGGCTCCAGTGCTCTCGTTGGCGGTACTTCGAGCCTCGCACTTTCACGCGGTGACCCTGTAGGGGAGAAGGTCCCTTTACCTACTCTGATCAGCACTGTTGCACGTATATTCACGGGTCACGCTTGCGTAGCAACGCGCCCTCGTGCGTACCGGAACTCTCGTTGACAGCTCAAAGGGTGATGCCGAGTCGTGTGAGGTAGCCCAGTCCCATCACGGCCGCCTCGCAGCCCACCTGCTCGAGGGCGATGAGGTCTCGTTCGTCGCGAACGCCGCCGGCAGCCACTACCGCGAGCCCGCTCGCACAGACGCGCTCGTAGAGGGCGAGGTCCGGACCACGCATGGTGCCGTCACGTTCGACCGCGGTGACGTGCAGGCGTTGCACCCCCGAGCTGAGACATCGTTCCAAGGCTTGATCTACGTCCAGTCCGGTCGAGGACACCCATCCGCGTACGGCCAGACGTCCGTCCTTCACGTCAAAGGCGACCAGCAATCGATCTGCGAGCTGTTCGACGAAATCGGCCATTGCCTCGGCGTTGGTCCAGGCGGCGGTGCCCACGATCACCCGTTGGGCTCCGGCGTCGATGGCGGCCAGGGCGGCGCCGGGTGAACGGATCCCTCCCGAAACCTGAAGCGCGGTCCCATTCGCCACGGCCGCGCAGCGCTCGATCACTTCGCGGCGCAAGGCTCCGTCGCGAGCGCCTTGGAGGTCGACAATATGCACGAGGGGAGGGTTGGTGGCGATGATGCGACTCAGGAACTCCTCGATTGGCTGGCGAAAGATGACCCGGTCGAAGTCGCCCTGTTCGAGGCGTACGGCGTCGTCGCCGAGGAGGTCGAGAGCGGGGATGACTTGCATAGAGACGTAGCAGCATGTTAGCATGCTGATATGACGAGTGGCAAGGTTGTTTCTGCAGGGTCCCACGCCGAGACCGCAGCGCGTTTCGACGAACTGGTTTCGGCGTTCGCTGGACTGCGAAAGTCCGAAGCGACGGCGGCCTTTCTTCGCGACCTCTGTACGACGACCGAGCTCGACGCTATGGGTCAGCGCCTCCAAGTCGCCCGTTTGGTGGACGAGGGCGTTGCGTACCAGGAGATCTCGCGTCGTACCGGCGCATCGACCGCCACCATCACTCGCGTGGCCCAGTGGCTCCATCACGGCGAAGGCGGTTATCGGGCTGTCTTGAAGTGGAAGCGTCGATGACGCGCCGACTCACGATGGCCCTGCCATCCAAGGGGCGGCTTCGCGAGCCGTCTTGGTCGTTGCTCGAAGCGAGCGGCGTGTCGCCCCAGGAGCCCGGAGAGCGTGTCTTGCAGTCGCACTGCCTGAACGCCGATATCGACCTCCTCTTCGTTCGCGCGGACGACGTGCCCGAATACGTTCAAGACGGTGTGGTCGACTGCGGCATCACTGGGCTCGACCTCGTACACGAACGCGGTGCGGACGTCGAGGTGCTGTTGCGATTGGGCTATGGCAAGTGTTCCCTGCAGGCCGCGGTCTCGATCGAAGACGGTGCCCAAGGGATCGAGGACCTGAAGGGCCGTCGGATCGCTACCTCGCACCCGCGCATCGCCGCGCAGGTCCTCGAGGATCTCGGCATCGAGGCCGAGCTGGTACAGGTCACGGGCTCGGTGGAAATCTCCCCACGTCTCGGACTCGCCGACGCCGTGATCGACTTGGTTTCGACGGGAAGTACGCTGCGCACCAACGGCCTACGTTCGATCGGTAAAATCTTCGACTCCGAAGCCGTTCTCGTCGGGCGAAGTGGATCGACCGACTTCGAAGCTCGCCGCACACTGACGATGGTTCTGGGCTCAGTCATCAACGCTCGGGCCAATCGCTACCTGTTGTTCAACGTGCGAAAGGAACTTCTCGACGAGGTGACGGCACTGCTGCCGACGAAGGGTTCGCCCACGGTCATGGACCTGGCGACCTCGGGGGTGGTGGCGGTGCACGCATTGGTACCCGCGTCGATCATCTGGTCCCTGCTACCAAAGCTTGAAGCCTGCGGTGCGAGTTCGATTCTCACACTGCCCGTAGAACGGATGGTCCCGTGAGCAAGCCTGTCCCGACCGATCGACCGGTCACGATTGAAGAGGTGGTGAATGACGTTCGAACACGCGGTGACGCCGCATTGGTCGAATGGTCCCAGCGCTTCGACGGAACCACGTCACCCTCGCCTCAGCGCGCGACCGCCTACGGGGACCTTCCAACGGCCGCGATCCTGGCCGCCGCGCGGGCCGTTCGAACCTGGCACGCCGCGCAACGCCCCCAGGACCTCACGATGGAGGTCTCGCCTGGCGTGACGCTCGAACGTCGCTGGAGTGCCCTTCGTTCGGTCGGCATCTACGTACCCACGGGTCTGGTCTCCTCGCTCATCATGTCGGCGGTTCCGGCCCAGGAAGCGGGAGTGGATCGTATTGTCGTGTGCACACCGCCCCGTGGAGCACCCGCCGTCGCTGCTGCGGCGGCGCTGTTGGGCATTGAAGAAGTATGGGCCGTCGGCGGAGCGCAAGCCATCGCCGCCATGGCCTACGGAACCGAGTCGATCGCGCCGGTGGACAAGATTTTCGGACCCGGTGGAGGAGCGGTGAACGCCGCGAAGCTGTTGGTGAGTCGAGACGTCGCGATAGACCTACCTGCGGGCCCGAGCGAGGTCGTGGTGGTCGCCGACGAGGGATTCGACGAGGAGATAATTCAACAAGAACTCGCCGCCCAGATGGAGCACGGTCCCGACTCGAGGGCGAACGTGGTACGCGTTGGAGTCGACCTCGAAGCGGCGTTGGCCGAGATTGAGGGGTACGCCGCCGAGCACGTCGCGCTCTTGGGAATTCGTGCAGAGTCTCTCGCTCCCAGAATCCGCAACGCCGGTGCTGTCTTCGTGGGGCCGTACTCTCCGGTGCCAGCCGGTGATTACGCCACCGGGGCCAACCACGTCCTGCCCACGGGCGGGTGGGCCAAGTCAACCGGTGGGCTCGGACTCGAGGCGTTCATGAAGGCCGTCACGGTCCAACGCGTCACCAAGGAGGGGCTCGAGCGACTCGCGCCGATCATCGAGGCCCTCGCCGATCTTGAGGACATGCCCGCTCACAAGTTGACGGCCCGACGATGAACGATCCCGTTGCGCTCGAGGCGTACCAGTGGCCGCCCTCGAATGAGGCCATTGCCGAGAAGATCGGCATCGATCCGCGTTCGATCATCCGATTCGACGGCAACGTCGCACCGACCCCGCCAGCCAGTGCGCGTCCTGCCGCGCTCGCTCGTGCGCTAGCCGACGTCAATGAATACGATCGGGGCCGATACCAGGGGCTACGCGAAGCGATAGCACTTCGCCACTCGGTCGGTCTTGACCAGATCGCCCTAGGGGCCGGGAGCGACGAATTCATCGTCCTGTTGGCGCGCATCTATGCGGAGGGTGGAACGGTGGCGACGGTTCCGAGTTTCTCGTATTCGATGTACAAGTTCGCCGCGGCAATGGCGAACGCGCAACTCAGCGACGACGTTGAGGGCGCCGACCTCGTCTTTGTCTGTCGCCCCAACAACCCCACCGGCGAGCTACCCGACATCCCCGAAGTGCGAGGCCAACTCGTCATCGATGAGGCGTACGCCGACTATGCGGGAGTCGACGCGCTGGATCGCATTGGACAGGGCGCGATTGTGCTGAGAACCTTCTCCAAGGCCTTCGGCCTGGCCGGCGCGCGCGTGGGCTACGCAATCGCCAGCCCGCAGACCACCGCGGTCATCACGTCGCGTCAGGCCCCACTGTCGGTCTCGTCGCTCTCTGCCTCGCTCGCGCTCTCGGCGCTTGGCGTACCGCTCGACGTATCGGGTCCGGTCGCTGAACGTGAACGCCTGGCGGGCGAACTCACCGCTCTGGGACTGACGCCCATCCGGTCGTTCACGAACTTCCTGTTCATTCCCATGGACAATCCCGTGGAGCTGGTCGACGCCTTGATGCCGCTGGGCCTGATCGTGCGCGCCTACCCCGGTGGGCTGCGCATCAGTGTGCGCGACGAGTTGGACGACGATGTCCTGCTCGATGCCTTGAGCCACGTGCTCAGGGGCACACCACTCGCTTCACGCGAACTTCGTCATCGTCGTGCCACGGCCGAGACGCTGCTCAACGTGAGACTTCGGGTTCGCGGCGAGGGACGTGTCTTGGTGAACACCGGTTCAGGGTTCTACGACCACATGCTCCAGCAGCTGGCGTTCCACGGCGGAATGGATTTGCGACTCGAGGGAGTTGGTGACCTTGAGACCGGGGACCATCACACGGTCGAGGACATGATGCGCACGTTCGGTGAAGCACTCGACCAAGCGCTCGGGGATCGACGGGGTCTCACCCGTTACGGCGAGGCGCGCGTACCAATGGACGAGGCACTGGCCCACGCGGTAGTCGACCTCTCGGGTCGCGCGACCGCCAATATCTCGATCAGTCCCGATCCCGGTATGGCGGCCCACGCCTTTGAGTCGCTCGCTCAAACCGCGCGGATTACCTTGCACGTCACCGCCAGCGGTACGAACGATCATCACGTCGCCGAAGCTGCCTTCAAGGCCGTGGGTCGGGCTCTGGCCCAGGCCATGACGCGTGACGGCTCACTGGTTCGCTCGACCAAGGGTTCTCTGTGAGCGACGTCATCATCATTGATTACGGTGCCGGCAATACTCGATCGGTCCGTGCCGCGCTCAGCCACTTGGGTCGCACCAGCACGCTGAGCAGCGAACCCGAGTTGATTGCCCAGGCTGAACTGGTGATCTTGCCCGGGGTCGGTTCGGCGAGCAGCGCTATGGAGCATCTCCACGAGACCGGGGCGGCGACGGCGTTGCACGCCAGGTTTGCCAGTGATCAACCCATCCTCGGTATCTGTCTGGGTATGCAACTGGCCCTGGAGACCAGTGAGGAGGATGGAGGCGTTGAATGCCTGGGCCTCCTCGAAGGCAGCGTTCGACGTCTGGACGTCGAGCGTGTTCCGAGACTCGGTTGGGCAGTGGTCGAACCGTGGGGCGACGCCTTCTACTTCGCGCACTCCTACGCCGCACTCTCGGCGCACTGCATCGCCACCTCGGACTCGATCTGTGTGGCGCTGCGTCACGGATCGTTCCTCGGAGTGCAGTTCCATCCCGAGAAGAGCGCCGCCGCCGGGCTTGCGTTTTTGGAAACATGCCTCTCGCCCGCCTGATCCCCTGTCTGGACGTTTCCAAGGGCCGCGTCGTCAAGGGAGTCAGCTTCGTAGGTCTTCGCGACGTCGGCGACCCCGTCGAACTGGCCAAGTTCTACAGCGACGGTGGCGCTGATGAGTTGGTCTTCCTCGACATCTCCGCCACGCCCGACAACGAGTCCACCATGACTTCGGTGGTGGCTCGAGTCGCTGACGTGCTCGAGATTCCCTTCACCGTTGGCGGAGGTGTGCGCAGCGTCCACGACGCCGCGCGGATCATCGAGGCCGGTGCGGACCGAGTGTCGCTCAACTCGGCGGCCCTTGCTGAACCAACGTTGATCACGATGATCGCCGAGCGCTACGGGAGTCAAGCGGTCGTGGTCGCGATCGACGCTGGCGACGGTGTTGTCCACACCCACGGGGGCCGCGTGGCGACATCGACCGCAACGATTCCCTGGGCCGTCGAAGCGGCCGAGCGCGGAGCCGGAGAGATTCTGCTCACGTCAATTCGCTGCGACGGTCAGCGATCGGGATTCGATCTCGAGCTCACGAGCGCCGTGCGTGACGCCGTGGGGATTCCCGTCATTGCTTCGGGGGGTGCCGGATCAGCGGTCCACGTCGCCAATGCCCTGAGAGTCGCCGACGCCGCCCTGGTGGCGTCGATCGTCCACGAGAACCCCCTCGGACTGCGCGCCCTACGCGATGAGGTAGAACGATTGGGGATCAAGTTGCGACAACTGAAGGAACCTCGATGAGCGGACAACTACGAGCGGCCATCGTCCAAGACGACGCCACGGGACGTGTGCTGATGCTCGGCTGGATGGATGAGGAGGCGCTCGCGCTCACCCGTTCTTCGGGCTTCGTGCACTTCTACTCGCGTTCGCGTCAGAGACTGTGGAAGAAGGGCGAGTCATCGGGGAACACGCTGCGGGTGGTCGAAGTGGTTCCTGACTGTGATGACGACGCGGTGCTGGTTCGCGCGAATCCCGATGGACCGACGTGCCACGACGGCTCGACCTCGTGCTTCACTCCTTGGTTGTGGCGCAAGATCCTCCAACGTGAGGAGTCGGGTTCGCCGAGTTCGTACGTGGTGTCGTTGCTCGAAGAAGGCACCGCTCGGATCGCTCGAAAGGTCGGCGAAGAGGCCGTGGAACTAGCGGTAGCGTCACTGAGTGAAAGCGACGAGCGCGTGATCGCCGAGGCCGCCGACCTTTGGTTCCATACGTTGGTGCTGCTGCGTAGTCGTGGACTGGACCCGGCAGCAATCGAGGACGAGCTGCGACGCCGAGATCGCTAGGTGTCGTGGTTGGCCCGGTGCGCCTCGGCGGGGCTGATAGAACCGTGAAGTCGTCACCAATAGGGCGTGGAGATTTCATTCCATCGTGCTCGTTACTTCACCCGTGGTTAACCTGACACGTTTAAAAAGCAACCATGACACTTTCCAACATTGCCCGAGGTGCCGTCCGTTCGCGGGTCGGCGCCGTAGTACTTGCCGCATCAGTTGCCTCACTTTCACTCATAGCGGTCCCGGCGGTTTCGGCCAATGGTGCCCAGGGCCCGACCCTGGTCGTGTATTCGGCCCAGGGCTACGACTCGGCCGTGGTGAAGGCGTACAACGCCACGCACCCCGGATTCACGGTGACTTTGAACGACAACTCGACCGGTCCCCTCCTCCAGCAGATCCAGGCCGAGGGCAACCACCCCAAGTGGGGTGTGCTCTGGGTCGACGGGGCGACGGCCTTCGCCGCTCTCGACCTGAAGGGGATGCTCGTCAAGAACAGCGTGCCCAAGAACGTCAAGTTCAACGCCCTGGGCGCCGCCAACATCCCCGCGGACCGCAGTTTCACCCCCGCCAGTCTCACGGTGACCGGTGCGCTCTGCTATGACTCGTCGCAGATCTCGGCCAGCCAACTGCCCTCGACCTGGGCTCAGCTCGCCGAGCCCGCGTACCAGGGTCTGTTGGGTATGAACGACCCCGCCCAGTCTGGTCCGACCTTTCCGATGATTGCCGGAGCCATGAGTTTCCTTGGTCACTACAAGAAGGGTTCGACCGCGCACGCGCTCAGCGTCGGTAAGTCGTTCTTCACGAGCCTCTCCAAGAACGGTCTCGTGGTGAATGCGACCAACGGTCCCACCATTGGCGCGATCCAGAGCCAGCAGATCAAGATGGCGATGATCCAGAGTTCGGCCTGCTACGGCAGCAAGCTCAACGGCAGCTTCCCGACGCTCGCGGTCAAGTACCTCAATTTCTCCGTGGCGCTGCCCGGCGTGATCGGAATCGACGCCAAGATGCCCCCAGCGGTTCGGGCCGAAGCGGCGAAGTTCGTCGCCTACGTCATGTCCCCGAGGGGCCAACACGTGATGCAAACCGGCGACCCACAAGGTGACTCGTTGTTCTGGCCAACCATCGTCGGTGAGAAGCCGGCCAACAAGATCATCCCACCACTGGCCTCGGCCCACGCGATAACCATCAACCCCTACGTTTGGGGACCGCTGGAGTCGCAGATCAACACGTGGTTCGACTCCAGCATCGCCAACGGCTGATCCTGGATCAGTCGTCCCATCTAGCGCTCGATGCGACGCCGGGGTCGGTGCAACGACCCGGGCGTCGCTGGTGCGTTGGAAGGACCTAGCCGATGGCCATCACAATCCTCAATGCGCCCGACCTCGACGAGACTCCACGTGGTGAGTCGGCGTTGAGCCCTTCCTACCGACACGACCGGCGGCGCCGATTCTCTCCTGGTGGAGTCGCTATCTGGATTGCACTCACGCTGCTCATCATCGCCCCCGTGATGAGTTTTCTCGCGTTGTCGGTCAGCCCTCGGATGTTCCAGCAGGGCTCAGAGTGGTTCACGACCAAGTTCATTGGTCAGGCCTTCCAGGGATACACGGGTCGAGGCATCTTCGACTCGCTGTGGGTCTCGACCCTGGTCTCGCTGCTCGCAGTGTCCATCGCCACCACCCTCGCCTGGATGATCCACCGCACCAACGTCGGGGGACGTCGGATGTGGGCGGTCATGATGTGGCTCTTGCTCCTGATGCCGACGTGGATGATGACCCTTGGCTGGAGTGACCTCCTCCAACCCTTCGGTGCAGCCCAGGCAGTCGGGATCAACACGCGTTACCTCTATCACGAATTCTTCGGACCGATGGGAATCGTGATCGTCCTCACCGCGGCGGCGCTGCCGTTCGCCTACTTCATTATCTCTGCGGGCCTCCAGGGTCTTGGTCCGGAGTACGAGGATGCCGCCCGCATACACGGGGCCAGTCGATTCTTGACCATACGCACGGTGTTGCCGATCATCGCGCCCGCCCTGTTGAGCGCGATCGCGATCAGTTTCGCCGAAACGATGAGTGACTTCGGCGTGGCCTACACGTTGGGTTACCACAGCCACTTCCCGATGGCGACCTACGCACTGTTCAACGCCATCGCCAACTATCCCGCCAACTTCTCGGTCGCCGCCGTCATCGCCGTCGTGCTGATCTTGTCGGTCGTGCCACCGATCGCACTGCAGTCAAAAGTCATGCGCAGTCGGTCCTACGCCGTGCTCTCAGGTCGCACCAAACCTCCTCGACGCCGCGAGTTCACGCCTCGTGGACGAGTGGCGGCCACCGCGGTCGTCGCCCTCTTCTTCTTCGTGGTGCTCGGGGTCCCGGTACTGGGCGCGGTCGGCGGATCGTTCATCTCGAACCTGGGCGCCTACTCGGCGAGTGGCGTACATCTGACCATGCGTTACTACACCCAGGTCTTCAATCCTTCGATCACGGGCAAGAGCCTCTTTGCGCCGTTGCTCCTCTCGAACCAGCTTGGTCTGATCGTGGCGACCGGCACCGGATTCCTTGCGGTTATCTTGGCGCGAAGGCTCGTCGCCAGTCGCGGCGGATGGAGCCAGCGCGTCACTGACATCTTCCTGCTCGGATCGGTCGCGGTGCCTGGTGTGGTGCTCGGCGTCGGCTACATCTTCTTCTACAATCTGCCCTTCGTCTCGAACAACGTGGTCAACATCTACAAGACCCTGCCGCTGCTGATGCTGGCCCTCGTGGCGTCGGCCCTTCCCGGACAGACCCGCTTCATGGCCGGACCGGTGAGTCAGATCCAGCCCTCGCTCGGCGAAGCAGCCCGCGTCCACGGTGCGGGGAGGTTGCGTTCGTGGCGCACCACGAACCTTCCGCTCATGTCGAGGGTGCTGCTGTGGGGCTGGCTGCTCACCTTCACCAAGACCATCTCGGAGTTGGCGATCGCACAGATCCTGTATCCGCCGAGTCAGGAACCGGCCTCGGTGACCATTCAGTCGTATTTGGCCAACTTCGAATCGGGCACCGGAACGGCGATGACAGTCATGACCCTGGTCGAGATGCTCGCTGTAATAGGCGTGGCCATGCTCATCTATCGCTTGGTCACGCCTCGGGGTTGGCGTCGCATCGGTTGGAGTGGTGTGCGTTCATGAGTGAGCCCGAGAACCATCGCGCACTGAGCGTACAGGTGGAGCAACTGCGCAAGGAGTTCGGAGACAAGGTCGCCCTCGACGGGATCGATCTCGCCATCGAGCCGGGGTCGTTCCTCGTCCTGCTCGGACCTTCGGGATCGGGAAAGACCACGATGCTTCGCTGTCTTGCCGGCATCGAACGGCCGAGCGAGGGGACCATCTTCATCGGCGAGCAGGTGGTCGTCGGCCCCAAGGTCTTCGTCCAGCCCGAGAAGCGCGGACTCGCCATGGTCTTTCAGGACTACGCGCTGTGGCCGCACCTGAGCGTCAAAAAGAACGTGGCGTTCCCGCTGCACAATTCAACTCGGACCAAGGCCGAGCGCGACCGGCTGGTCGGTGATCTCCTCGAAAGGGTCGGCATCACTTCGCTCGCCGATCGCTTCCCCAATCAACTGTCGGGCGGTGAACAACAACGCGTGGCTCTGGCCCGGGCGCTCGCGGCCGAGGTTGGCCTGATCCTCTTCGACGAGCCGCTTTCCAACCTCGATGCGGATCGTCGTGAGCAGCTTCGCATCGAGATTGCCACCCTGACGAGAGAATCGGGCTCCACCGCGGTCTACATCACCCACGATCAGTCTGAGGCGTTCGCTCTGGCCGACAAGGTGGGCGTGCTCAACCAGGGCCGACTCATCCAGCTCGACACTCCCGAGGCCATCTACCGGCATCCGAAAAATGCCTTCGTCGCGCGATTCACCGGAATCGCCGGGGAGTTCCCCGTCGCCACGCTGCGCGAGTGCGGACCCCAACACCTCGAAGTCGTCTTGCCCTTCGCTCCAGGCGAGACTATTGAAGCGCTCGCCTTTGATCGGCCCGGTCCCGATAGCGCCTCGAGTCTCTTCGTTCGAGCGGCGGGAGTCACGCTCTCGGCGCCTTCGAGCAACTCGGGGGTGCGCGGTGAGATCCGCGACGTCGCCTTCAACGGTCGAGGCTACGAACACGTGGTGAGTGTGGGATCGGGAGCCGTCCTGACCAAGATTTTCTCGGCCCACAAATTCGAGCGCGAGAGCAACGTTAGAGTCTGTTTCGATCCCTCGTCGTGTTTCGTGATGGATCCGTCGAAGGGAGTTTGAAGGTGTTATTGGGTACCGCGGTTTCTTCAGGGGTCGTTGTCCTGGTGGGTGCCGTCTTCTTGGCGTGCGCCGTCGAGATGGTCGAAGCGCTGACCATCGTGTTGGCGGTGGGTCACACCCGGGGCTGGCGTTCGGCCTTCGAAGGAACCGCCGTCGCGCTCGTCGCGCTCGCCGCACTCGTCGCGACGTTCGGCCCCGCCCTCGTGCACGTCCCGCTCAGCGTCCTGCGCCTCGTGGTCGGTGGCGTCTTGTTGATCTTTGGAATGCAGTGGCTGCGAAAGGCGATACTGCGTTCGAGCGGGCTCAAGTCCATGCACGACGAGGATGAGATCTATCGCAACAAGGTCGCCGAACTCGAGGCCGCCGGCACCCGGCCCGATCGCGATCGGATCGCCTTCGTGATGGCCTTCAAAGGCGTCTTCCTGGAGGGCCTCGAGGTGGTGATCACGGTCCTGACCCTTGGTACCTCCGCGCACCGCCTCGGACTGGCGGCGACGGTGGCGGCCATCGCGGTCGTGCTGGTCGGCGTCGTGGGGGCGGTGGTGGCCAAGCAGCTCTCGAATGTTCCCGAGAACGCGATGAAGATGGGGGTTGGCGTCCTGCTCGTGAGTTACGGAACCTTCTGGACGGGCGAGGGACTTCGTGTGCGCTGGCCAGGCAATGACACGATGCTCTTGGGGCTCGTTGGTATCTATTTGGTCGTCACGTGGCTCTTTGTTTTGCTGCTGCGTCGCGAATCGCCTACGGTCGGCATCGAGGTGGCGCGATGAAGGCCGGCCCACTGCTCGTCAGGTTCGTGAAGGGATTCGCCATGTTCTGGTGGGACTTCCTCGTAGGCGACACCCCCGAACTGTTCGTCGCGGCGATCTCGATCATCGGTGTGGTCGCACTATTGAGCGAAGCGGGACACTTCAACGGCGCAGCCATCGTCACACTGCCGCTGCTGGCGGTCGTTGCGCTGGGCGTCTCGATCAAACGTGCCCAGCGCGCCGCGCGTCGAAAGTAAAAGTCAGGCTCCGGCCAACTCGTAGGCAGTCATGGAGAGCGAGCCCATGTCGTAGCCCTCGATGAGGGTCCGTGTCGCGCTATTCGCGGCGCAGCTGAGACCGGCGATGTAGGCCAGAGGCAGGAAATGGTCTGGCGTGGGTACGGCCAGTCGGTAGTCGCCGTGAGTTGCGGCCAGGGCGAGGCGATCGGGGTCGCTGGTCATGATCGAACGTACTTCGTCGTCGAATCGATGGGCCCAGTCCGCACCCGCACCCGGAGCGCTCCAATCGATGAGTCGCAGATTGTGCACGACGTTTCCGCTCGCCACGATGAGCACACCTTCGCCACGCAATGCGTGCAGCCGGGTACCGAGGTCGAAGTGGTAGTCGAAGGACTGGCTCGCATTGATCGACAGCTGCAGTACCGGCACGTCGGCGCGGGGGAACATGTGCACCAGTACCGACCACGTTCCATGGTCGATGCCCCAGCTGTCCGCATCCAGACCGACGTAGGTCGGCTCGACGAGGTCGACGACTCGCTGGGCGATCAGGGGGTCGCCGGGGGCCGGGTACTGGACGTCGAAAAGGGCCTGGGGGAATCCGTAGAAGTCGTGGATGGTGCGCGGCGCGCTCATCGAGGTCACTGCGGTGGCGTTGACGAACCAGTGCGCCGAGACCACGAGGATTGCCTTGGGCCTGTCCATAGACGCACCAACGGCCGACCACGCCTCGGTGTAGCGGTTGTGCTCGAGGGCGTTCATCGGATTACCGTGTCCGACGAACACGGCGGGCATCAACGGGGCCATCAGAGTCCTCATTTCGACGATTCGAGCGTAGCGGGCAACAATTGGGCGTCGGTCCACCTAGCGTGGTAGTCGTGCGCACTTCAACGATCATCAGCGGTGCGGTGCTGGCCCTCATCGGGAGCGTCAGCGCGCTGGACTCCGCGGCGGCGAGTCCCACGAACTTGCAGTGCGCCGTGCAGGTGGTGTCCTCGTGGTCCCTCGCCCAACAAGCCAACGAGACGATCGTGGTCTCGGTGGACGCCATGAGTCTTGGAGGCATGGTTCCCGCCGCCCGAGCCGGCTACGGCGGACTCCTCCTCTTCGGCAATCGAGGCTCGAATGTCATGGCCACGACCGTGCGCGCCCTCCAGAAGATGACCCCCCACCACTATCCGATGATGGTCATGACCGATGAGGAGGGTGGAGGCGTCATGCGCCTGAACAACCTGGTCGGACCGTTCGCCTGGCCCCAGGTGATGGGCCGCACGCTGAGCCCCCAACAGATCGGCGCGGTCGCCCAACGCGTCGGTACCCAACTGGCCGCACTCGGTGTCAATACTGACTTGGCCCCGGTGCTCGACCTGGACTCTCGTGCGGTGTGGCCCGGCCCCTCCAACCCCGATGGACTCCGGTCCTTCGGAGCGGCCCCGCTTAAGAATGCCGTACAGGCCACTGCTTTCATGAGTGGCCTGACGAAGGCGGGCGTGACATCGGTGCTGAAGCACTTCCCCGGACTAGGCGGTTCGTCGGGAAACACCGATTACGGTCCGGCCACTACCAAGCCGTGGGCGGTATTGAAGACGTCCGCGCTGATCCCCTTCGAAAAGGCGATCGCCAGCGGGGCCAGAGCGGTGATGATGTCCAACGCCGTGGTTCCCGGGCTCACCACGATCCCCGCGAGCCTGTCAGCGCCTGCGGTGTCGGTGCTGCGCAACCAGTTGGGTTTCGAGGGCCTGATCATGACCGATTCTCTATCGGCCGGGGCCATCAGTGCGCTGCACCTCTCTGAAGCGAATGCGGCCGTTTTGGCCCTTCGAGCAGGTGTGGATCAGATCCTGTACCACACGTCCTCGACGGTCAGCGGAACGCTCGGCGAGGCCCAGCTGATCTCGGCGAGCATCCAACGTGCGGTGACGTCGGGTTCTCTGCCATCAACGGTATTGGTCGACGCGGCTGCACACGTCCTCGCGACCAGGAGCACCCTGTCGTGCCCGGGCGCCACGTCTTGATTGTCGTAGCGACCTAGAGATAGTGCGGGGGGACTTCGTGGCCCTCACGCCGGATCTGGCGGATCTCCTCTTTCAGCCTGGAAATCTCCTCGCGCAGGGTCGTGACCAGTGCCTCGAGCTCCTCGACTGTGACCCGGTCATTACTCACCCGTCCATGTTCCCACAGTGAGCGAGAATTTCAGATCATCTTGGTGTTCGCCCTAGGTGCGCTTGGAGCGGTGGGTGTCGACATCCGTGAAACGGACATGGGACTTCATTATCGTACGGATGAGGACCCGATCGGGGGTCGTCATAAGGAGGAAGTGATGTCCGAAGGAAATGTGGAGACGAGAGACGACGAACGTCTCGCCGCTCTGGGTTATCGCCCGGAGCTGTCGAGGGTGCTCTCGTTGTTCGACAATTTTTCAGTGGCGTTTTCGTACTTGAGCCCGATGGTGGGGATCTATTCGCTCTACACCTTGGGTGTCGGGATGGGAGGACCTCGTTACATCTGGACGATGCCGGTCGTCGTGGGTCTCATGATGCTCGTAGCGCTGGTGTTCGGTGAGTTGGCGAGTGAGTATCCCCTCTCGGGAGCCCTGTACCAGTACGGCAAGTACAACGTCGGCGCGCGATACGGATGGTTCGTCGGATGGATCTACGGGTTCGCCCTACTCGCCACCGTCGCCTCGGTCGATTCAGGAATCGTGGGCTACGTCACGAGTCTGTTCAACATCTGGTTCAAGACCAACCTGAACCCGGCGAACCACCTCACGATCTTCGTCATCGTGGCGATCATGATCATCCTGTCGGCCATCCTCAACTCGGTTGGCGCGAAGATCATGGGGCGCGTGGCCGGACTTGGAGTGTACGTCGAGACGATCGGCACCTTCGGAGTGGCCATCGCGCTCGCCATCCACGGCTTCCACCAGGGATTCGGGTTCACCTTCACGTCCCAGGGCGTGCAGAACCTCGCGACCAATCCCTTCGCCGTCAACTACGGTGGGCACTGGTTGACCGGG
This sequence comes from Acidimicrobiaceae bacterium, assembly GCA_013044405.1. GTDB lineage: Bacteria > Actinomycetota > Acidimicrobiia > Acidimicrobiales > RAAP-2 > RAAP-2. The sequence continues at coordinate 19,116 of JABEUR010000067.1, forward strand.
GCGGCCCTGGTGGCGGTGCTCGCGAACGTCTATATCTTCTACGGTTTCGAGTCCGCGGGCGACGTGGCCGAAGAGACCAAGGACGCCGGGCGACAGGTCCCCAAGGCCATGCGAAACGCTCTGCTCTACGGGGGTATTGCGTCGTTCGTGCTGGTGCTGGGATTGCTGCTCGCCACACCCAAGGCGGGTATCGGCGCGATGATCAAGGGCGGGGGCATCCCGTTCATCCTCGCGGCCCTGCCCAGTTGGCTGCAGGACTTCTTCTTGATCATGGTGATCATCGCCTTTTTCAGCTGTGGCACGGCAGTGCAGGGAGCGGGGGCTCGCGTGGCCTTCGGCCTCGCCCGAGATGGGGCCATACCCTTCTCGGACAAAGTCCGTAAGGTCCACCCGCGACACAAGACACCCGTCAACGCCATCATCGTGGGAACGATTGTCCCGTTCCTGTTCTTGCTTCTGGTGCTCGTGAATCCCTCGCACAACATCCACATCCTGTGGTTCGACTATCCGGCCAACGTGAACGCGCTCTACGCACTGGTGTCGTTCGCGACGTCGGGGATCTACCTCTCGTTCCTACTCACCGTGGTTGGCGCGCTCGTCGCGCGCAGTCGCGGTTGGGTTCCCAACGGCTCGTTCAAACTCGGCAAGTGGGGGATGCCGGTCACCATCGGCGGTGCGATCTACCTCTTCGTGATGCTGCTCAACATCGTGTGGCCCAGCGCCTTGACCAGTGGACGTGCCGCGTACTTCAACTACGGGTGGATCACCCTCTTGGTCATGGTGATCATCGTGGCGGTAGGTGCGCTGTACGAAGGAATCTCCCGACCCGACCGGTCGATCTCCAAGCACCGCGTCGAAAAATGACCGCTTCGCCGGGTCCCGTGCGCTGGCGCGGGACCCGGCGATCAGTGGCCGAGATCGTCGAAGTAGATGCCCACGAGGCGAACCGCCTCGTCGAGGAACATCGTTGATCCACTGCTCTCCATGAGGGGGCTGTCGAGCACGGCCACGCTGATCGTGATCAACAGATGGGCGACCGCGTCAGCGCGTCGCTCATCGACGCTCGAAAATCGCCGTTCCAACAGCTCGGCGAGGTAGCGGGCGTAACGAGCGGTCTCGACGCGGTCCAGTTCGGCGAGTCGCGGGATGGAATTGAAAGCGCGTCGCAACGGCACTGCCGTGGGCTGGTCGAGACGCAATTGTCGAAGGAGCTCGAAGAGTTCACGCGTCCACCCTCGCACGTCAGGCGTGGTGGCGAGTTCGCTGAGCTTTTCGAATAGTACGTCGTCACGCTGTTTCTGCTGTAGGCGGAACAGCTCGGTGAGGATTGCCGTCTTGTCGGGAAAGTAGTGATAGACCGTGCCGACGTTGATCGCCGCGCGTTCGGCAACCAGATTCGTGTTGAGCCCCTTGACGCCGCGCTCGAGAATGATCTCGGTGGCGGCGCTGAGGATGTTGGCGAAGGTGACCATCGATCGAGCCTGCGAGGGCATCTTGGTTGACGGTGGGGACTCTTCGGTCATCACACCATTATCGGTTCGCCCAGCACCGAGCACGAGTCCAATTCCGGTGGAACTGGTCGTGGCGGCGCTGGACTGCTCAGGGGAAGAGTCCTCGTAGCTCAGTCGCTTCGGCGATTCGCTCCACGCCCACGGCAATCGCCGTGTCTCGAAGCGTGGCTTCGAGCTGCTGATGACGGGTCCAGATGTGGTTGAAGGCCTCATGCATGGTCTTTTCCAGACGCTGCTGGAAGAGTTCGGGCTCCCACATATATCCCTGCATATCTTGAGCCCACTCGAAGTACGACGCGACGACCCCGCCGGCGTTGGCGAGCACGTCGGGCACCACCGGGATGTTCCTGCTCGCTAGAACTGCCGCTCCGTCGCCGGTGGTCGGACCATTGGCCGCCTCGACCACGATGGTCGCGGACATGGATTGGGCGACCTTCGCGTCGATGAATCCTCCGAGGGCGGCGGGAATTGCGATATCGCTGGGCAGGGTGAAGATCTGGTCCGACGGGACGTCGATACTGCCCGGGTAACCGACGACGGTGCCGTGCTCGCTGTAGTGCTGGGACATCACTTCGTGGTCAATGCCACCCGGAACGTGGATCGCGCCTCGGATGTCGGCGATCCCCACAACCTTCATGCCGCGTTCACTCAACAGCCTCACGAGCGGCGCACCGACCTTGCCGTAGCCCTGGATCACGACGCGCTGTTCAATCGTTGGCCGATTGAGTCGTTGCAGCAGCGCGCTGGTGCAGATGGTGACGCCCAGTGATGTGGCGCCGGCGTGGCCGAGGGTCCCGCCGATGGCGAGAGGCTTGCCCGTGACAACCCCGGGGGTGTTGTGACCGCGCAGCATCGAGACCGTGTCCATGATCCAACTCATCACCTGAGTGTCAGTGTTGATGTCGGGTGCGGGGATGTCGCGATCCGGTCCGATCATCGGAGCAATCGAAAATGCGTAGCGACGAGTGAGTCGCTCGAGCTCGTGGCGAGACAGTGACGAGGGATCGACCTTGATCCCACCCTTGGCGCCGCCGTAGGGAATGTTCACCACGGCACACTTGATGGACATGTCCGCGCTCAGTGCGGCGATCTCGTCGACGTTCACACTGGGGTGGAACCTGATCCCTCCCTTGCCCGGTCCGCGCGAAGTGTCGTGCTGGATTCGCCATCCGTGGAACATCTCGACTTTCCCCGAGTCCATGCGTACCGGAATCGCCACTTCGAGGATCCGTTCGGGTGTGACGATTCTCTTGACCAAGCCTTCATCCAACTTAAGCAGCCGCCCGGCCTGCTCGATCAGCGAAGTGACATGCAGCCACGGATTGAACTCATGAGGCACTGCCTCGTTTGGACGCGTGACCACGTTGTCACCAGCCTTTGTATGTTGAGAAGGCGTTGTCGCCCTCGCCTCCAGCGTAGGGCACGCCAAGAGGCGGGAGACACCATCAAAGGTCCCGTCAACTACTGTGAACTCGACCGGTTCGAGGGAGGCCCGATGAAGATTTCCACGATGCTCAGTTACGCCGGTGGCTTCAAACAAGCCGCCCGCGACGTGGCCGACATGGAACGCGCCGGTCTGGACCTCGTCTGGGTGGCTGAAGCCTACGGTTTCGATAGTCCTTCCCTGATGGGCTACCTGGCGGCGTTGACCGAGCGCGTGGAGATCGGCGCGGCGATTCTTCCGATCTATACCCGTACCCCGACCTTGATCGCCATGACCGCAGCGGGCATCGACGCGCTGTCCGATGGCCGATTTCACTTGGGGCTCGGGGCGTCGGGCCCCCAGGTCATCGAGGGATTCCATGGCGTTCCCTACACCAATCCATTGGGACGGACCCGTGAAATCGTCGAGATCTGTCGAGATGTCTGGCGTCGCGAGACCCCACTCGAACACCACGGGAAGAACTTCACCCTGCCGTTGCCGCCCGAACAGGGGACCGGCCTGGGCAAACCGCTCAAGATCATCGCCCATCCACTACGTAGTGAGATCCCTGTCTGGATCGCCTCGCTGGGCGAGAAGAACGTGCAACTCACCGCCGAGATCGCCGACGGCTGGATCCCGATCCTGTTCATCCCCGAACGAGCCAACGAGGTCTGGGGAGGGGCGCTCGCGGCGGGTAAGGCGAAGCGTTCGCCAACGCTGGGCGAGATGATGATCACCGCCGGCGGACTTCTCGCGATCGGTGAGGGTGAGGACGTCACGGAGATACGCAACCTCCAGCGTTCGATGGTCGCGCTCTACGTGGGTGGCATGGGCGCTCGCGGCAAGAACTTCTACAACGAACTCGCTGTTCGCTACGGCTTCGAGCGAGAGGCTGAGCTGATCCAAGACCTCTACCTCGAGGGACGCAAAAAGGAGGCCGAGGCGGCGGTTCCGGCGGAGTTCCTCGAACTGACGACCCTCTGTGGTCCGAAGTCCTACGTGAAAGAACGGATCGCGGCCTTTGGAGACGCCGGAGTCACACATCTCCAGGTCCTGCCGGTGCCGATGGCTGGGCAGACCTCGGCGTCGCTCATCGAGACGGTGCGCGACCTGATCTAGTTCGAGAGTGCGTCGGGTCGGGTGGCGTCTCGCCCCCCCGACGCCAACCACGCGTCGTACATCTTGGAGTAGGCGCCACCGCGTTCGATCAGCTCACGTGGCGAGCCCACTTCGACGATTCCCCCGTGGTCGATCACCACGATTCGGTCCGCACGTTGTGCCGTGGTCAATCGATGGGCGATCAATATCGCAGAACGTCCCTCGAGCAAGCGGTCCAGGGCGTGTTCGATCACCGTCTCACTGTGCAGATCGAGCGAAGACGTCGCCTCGTCGAGGATCAACACCCGGGGACGCGCGAGGAATGCGCGAGCGAGGGCGAGCAGCTGTCGTTCACCCGCCGACAGGGTTTGACCGCGTTCGTGAATGACCGTGTCGACACCCTGGGGAAGTCTCGTGACCAGCTCTCGAAGACCGACGACGTCGAGTGCTTCTTCGATCTCCGCGTCGGTGATGCTGGTTCGCCCGAACGTGAGGTTGGTGCGAATGGAGCCGGCGAACAGGAATGCCTCTTGGGGCACCACCCCGAGCTGGGACCTGAGAGAGTGCAGGGTCACGTTTTTGATGTCGACGCCGTCGAGCAGGACCCGTCCCGCCACCGGGTCGTAGAAACGGTTGGCGAGCTTGGCCATCGTTGATTTGCCGGCACCGGTGGGTCCGACGAAGGCGACCGATTCTCCCGGCGCGATCTCCAAGTTGATGTCGGCCAAGACGAGCTGTCCTTCGAGGTACCCGAAGTCGACGTGTTCGAAGGTGATCCTTCCTTGAATGGTCGCCAGATCCGTCGCCTCGCGATCCTCGTGGACGCTCGGCGAGGTTTCGAGTAGCTCGCGAAGGCGGATGATCGACGAACGTCCCTGTTGGAGGGAGTTGTACTGCTGCACGAGGAGCTGGATTGGCTGGAAGAATCGGTTCAGGTAGAGGAAGAAGGCGACGAGAGCACCGATGCTCAATTGGTGGCGAAGCACCATCTGGCCCCCGATGCCGAGCAGGAGACCCTGACCGAGGATGCCGATCATGACCGTGGAGGGGCCGTAGATCGCGCTGACGCGACCCGTATAGAGATTCGCGTCGCGGTAGGCGCCCACGACGTGTCGATGGTTTGTGATGTTGCGCCGTTGACGGTTGTTGGCGGTCACGACTCGAATGCCGTAGAGGGACTCTGAGAGGTCGGCGAGGACGTTGGCGATACGATCTCGGCTCAAGAGGTAGCCCCGCTCGGAGGCACCGTGGAACCAGATCGACAGTACAAAGAGCAGTGGCACCACGAGTAGCACGGTCCATGCGGCGAGCACGACGTTGGTGCTGAACAAGATGATGGTGATCACGATCATCGTGAGTCCCTGGATGGCGAACTGACTGATGCCGTCTTGGACCAGTTGCTGGAGGTTCTCGATGTCACTGGTCATGCGGCTCATCAACACCCCGGACTTCTCCTCGGTGAAGAAGTCAAGACTCAGTCGCTGGAAGTGCGTGAAGACCCGGATGCGCAGGTCGTGCATCACGCGCGCCGCGAGCTTGCCGGTGACGACCACTTGAGCCCGTTGGGCCACGACACTCATCAGGGCGAGGGCGAGGTACAACAGGGCACAGACCGCGATCACCCTCAACGATCGGTGCCCGCTCACCATACCGTTGTTGATGGCGTACTCGGTCAACTTCGGGCCCGCTTGCAAAGTCAAGCTCGTCAGGATCACCAGCGAGGAACCGCCCACCACCCACTTCGGGTACGCCGAAATCAGTCGTGGCAGCGTTAGTCGGTGACGTTCGCGCTCATTGGGGCGTTGGGTGAAGTGTATGTTCGACGCCGGGTGGTCGGGCTCTTGGGCCAGGAGCTTCGTCGCTTCGTCCATGAGTTCACTGGGGATGCCGCCAAAGGGCAGTCCGCTCGACGTACTCGAACCCCCACCGAACATCGGCCCCGAACCCCCGAATCCTCCGCCCCAGGCCATCAGTTCTCCTCCGGTCGGGTGCTTTGAGCGAGGATCTGCGAGTACAGCGGCGTGCTGGTGAGCAGTTGTTCGTGCGTGCCAGTCGCAATCACCCGACCCTCGTCGAGCAGGATCACCCGGCTCGCCAGGGCGATGGTCGAGATCCGGTGCGCGATGACGATCGTGGTGCGCTGGGTGAGGAGTTTGCTCAAGGCGTCGTAGATGCCCGCTTCGACGTGCACGTCTATGGCGCTCGTGGCGTCGTCGAGGATGAGAATCGGTGGGTTGACGAGCAGGGTACGAGCAATCGCGATGCGCTGCCTCTGGCCACCCGACAACGTGTAACCGCGTTCGCCGACCACGGTCTCGTAGCCGTCGGGAAGCTTTTCGATGAACTCGTGGGCGTTGGCCGCGCGGGCGGCGCCCTCGATTTCCACGAGGGTCGCATCGGGACGGCCGTAGGCGATGTTGTCACGGATCGACACCGAGAAGAGGAAAGGCTCGTCGAGTACGACGCCAACCTGATCGCGCAGTGACTTCAAGGTCACGTCCTTGACGTCGTGGCCGTCGATCAGCAGGGATCCCTCGGTGACGTCGTAGAAGCGGGTTACCAGGCGTGCGACCGTGGACTTGCCCGATCCGGTGCGACCGACGATGGCCACCGTCTCTCCCGCCTCGATGTGGGCATCGAAGTCGTGGAGGATCTCGGCCCCGTTGTCGTAGGCGAAGCGTACGTGGTCAAAGTCGATCGTCCCAAGCCGTACGTCGAGGTCGAAGGCTCCGGGCCGCTCGACAATCTCGGGGTTCTCGTCGAGTATCTCGAAGATCCGCTCGGCGCTGGCCTTGGCGCGTTGACCCATCATCACGAGCTGGCCGAGCATCATGAACGGCGCCTGGAGCATCATCAGATAGGCATTGAAGGCGAGAATCGCGCCGATGCCCAACTTTGCGTCGAGCACCATCCAACCTCCAAAGAAGAGAACCAGCGCGAGACCCAATTGGGGGAGGTTCTGCACCCACGGGCCCCACTGGCCCCGGATCTGGGCGTCTTTGACGTAGGCCCACGCGACACGCTCGGCGGCGTCGGCCAACCGGTTGACTTCGGCCTCTTCTTGGGCGAAGGACTTCACCACGCGAACACCGTTCACGTTCTCGTCAACAATCGTCGCCACGTCGGCCAAGCGAGCTTGGGTGACCCACGATATGGGGAACATGACTCGGCGCATGCGGATCCCCACGAAGTAGAGCAGTGGCATCACGGTCATCGCGATGACGGCGAGCAACGGGTCGATGCTCAGCATGAAACCGAAGGCCAGCACGCCGATGAACGACTGCACGACGATGAGTGGTGCGAAGGTCGAGTACATCTGAACGCTACGGATGTCGCTATTGGCCCGGCTGATCAACTGGCCGGACTGTACGCGATCGTAGAAGCTGAACGACAACCAGGTGAGGTGTTCGTAGATCAGCGAACGCAGGTCGGCTTCGACGTTGTAGGCCGTGATGAAGACGTACTGGCGTGAGACGATTCCGGTGATCCCGGCGAGCAGACCGACGACGAGGATGCTGATCACGTCGCCGTGCAGGGCCGAGCTGCGATGCACGAGTGCATGGTTGATCGCACCGTTGAGCATGTTCGGCACCAGCGTCTGGAAGACGAGGCTGACGAACGAAAGGGCGATGGCGAGGACGAACGTCTTGCGATGCGAAGCAATGACGGGCAGGACTCGACGCCACCAGGCGAGCTGACGGTCACGCGAGATCCGCGCCCGGGGCCCTGGGTACGTCGAGGTCACGCCACCGAGAGGATTGGCCTCCGCCTCGTTTCGCGCACTCGGGGCACGCGAAGGAGAGGGGGAAGGCACTAGTGAATCGTACCGGCCCGTGGTCACGCTCGGCCCGCTACGACTGGTCGCAGTTCGCTCACGAAGTCGCCTCAGGACCTATTGTGACGTCGTGGCCTCACTGCAAGTAATCAACCATCCCATCGTGTCGGACAAGGTGCGCCAGCTGCGCGACGTCGCGACGTCCAACGCCGACTTCCTTCGCCTGGCGGGCGAGATATCGCGATTCGTCGCCTACGAGGCCTTTCGCGATACCCCCGTCACTGACACGACGGTCGACACCCCAGTGGCCACCGGCGCCGCCGCGGTGCGGATCGATACGGAGTATCTGATCGTGCCGATCCTGCGAGCCGGGCTCGGCATGAGCCCGGCCGTTCAGGAGGTTTTGCCCCACCACCGGGTATGCCTGGTGGGACTGAGGAGAAACGAGCAGACACTTCGTCCCGACGTGTACCTCGATGGACTGCCCGAGTCGCTCGACGGTGTGCACGTCGTCTTGTGCGACCCGATGCTCGCCACCGGAGGATCGCTCGTCTGTGTGCTCGACATGCTGGCTGAGCGAGGGGCCGGTGAGGTCAGCGTCCTGTGTCTCATCGTGGCGCGTACGGGAGTCGATCACGTACTCAGTCGTCACCCCGGGGTGAAAATCATCGCCGCGGCACTCGACGAGCGACTCAACGAGGTTGGTTACATCGTGCCGGGCCTGGGTGACGCGGGAGACCGGCTGTTCGGTCCTCCGGCACGTTGACTCATAGGCCGATGTCTTCGTTCCAGACCTCTGGGTAATCACGGATGTAGTTGGAGAGCAGTTCGGTGCACGCCGGGTCGTCAAGGATCACGATCTCCACACCGAGTTCGCCGAGCCAGTCGTGACCTCCGTGGAAGTTCTCGCATTCGCCGATCACGACAGCTCCGATATTGAATTGGCGTACCAGTCCTGAACAGTACCAACACGGCGACAACGTGGTGACCATCACGCAGTCGGGGTAGTCACGACGCCGGCCAGCGCGACGAAATGCGTCGGTCTCGGCGTGCACCGAGGCGTCTCCTTCTTGAACCCTTCGGTTGTGGCCCGAGCTGATCAAGGTTCCGTCACGTTTGAACAGGGACGCGCCGATTGGTATACCGCCCTCGTCGAGACCAAGTCGTGCCTCGACGAGGGCGGTTCGTAGCATCGTGGTGGCCAGTACTCGGTCCAGCGGTGATCGAGGGGAGTTCATGGGATAAGTATGCTCCAGCACCGTGGGTGAACGCACGTACACAGTCGAAGTCGGATCGCAGCATATTGAGCTTCCAGTGGTATCGCTGAGCGAAGACCTCGCTCTGGCGCTGCTGATCACCGTGGACGTGGGCGTGGAGTTCATGGAGACCGCCGGCGTGGAACTTGCTGACATCCTGCGTCCTTACGACGTTGATATCGTCGCCACCGTCGCCACGATGGGCATCCCGGTCGCCATCGAAGTGACCAGGGCACTGGGACTCGATCAGTACGTGATCTTGCACAAGACGCCCAAGATCCATCTGTCTGATGCGGTGAGCGAACCAGTGCGATCGATCACCACCAGTGGTGAGCAGAGACTGCTCTTCGACCGTGCGCGGATCTCGGATGTGTCGGGTCGACGCGTCGCCATCGTCGACGATGTGATCTCAACGGGAGCCTCTACCGGTGCGGCACTTCGTCTGTTGCGCGGGGTGGGCGCCAACGTCGTTGCCATCGGCACGTTGGTGACCGAGGCATCGCTCTGGCGTAACGCCCTTGGTGAAGACGCCTTGAAGGTGAGAGCTCTCGGTTCGATCCCCGTGTTTCGTCCCAACGGATCAGGTGGACTCGTCGAGGATTGGGCGGGCTAGCAGGCAGTCTTCTGCGCGCGGTGGCGACGCCGTGGTGACCCGGTGCGAAAGGGACCGGGTCACCACGGCGTCGACCAGTCATAGACGCGCTACTGGGGTCGAGCTCAGGGGTTGGGTTCGAGTTCGCGCTGGCGCGTGACCTGCTTACTCACGTTTCCGGTCACCTTCTCTAGGACGAAGTAGACGAGCGCCGCGAGGATGATACCGATGGGAATTGAGAAGTCGGCACCCCCGTACCACCCGGCGGTGCAGGCGCCGTTGACGAGCTTGCCCGCACAAGCACTGCCGAAGTGGTTCGAGATAGGCGTCAGGAAGTGGAAGGGGAAATTGACCGGAGGCGGAGCCTTGGAAAAGGCCGTGGTGGCGCCGATGAGGCCGACGACGAACGCGACGATGGCGTTCCAGTTCACGCCGGTCGAGCCAATGAAGTAGAGCCCTTGTCGATCGGTGCGCTGCAGCTCGGCAGCGTTGTAGCGATACTTTCGCATGATCCAGTCGATGATGTAAATGCCGAACCATGGGGCGATCCATACGATGATCACGCCAACGAACTCCTTCATGTACAACGAGAAGGTCGACTGGAATTCGGCCCAGATGGTGAGGCCACACGCGATGAAGCTGTCAAGGACCACGGCCTGGTAGCGCTTCAGGCGGATGCCCATCGCCTGGATGGACACCCCTGAGGAGTAGAGGTCGAGCGAGTTGATGCCGAACAACTGAACGATGGCGAAGACGAGAAAGACCGCGATCACCCAGCTGGGAATGTAACTCTGTCCTCGCAACGCTTCGAAGGGGTTCGCACCGTTCCACGCGGCGACCTGGGCGTTGGAGGAGAGGAACGTGAACGTCGCCGCACCCAGGATCATGATGAGGATCTCGGGAATCGCCGTACCGAGAAAGATCCACCCGACGGTCGCGCCCTTGCTGGCGTTTCGCGGGACGTAACGGGTGTAGTCATTACCACACTCCGTCCAGCCCAGCCCCGATAAGGCGATGGTGAAGGCGAGCCCCGCGGTGTACAGCTCCCAACCTCCTCCGAACCCCTTGAAGCTGGCAGCGCCGTGCTTCATGTCATAGATCGCGATCAACGCGAAAATCGCGACGAAGGGGATGATCAGCGCTCGCAGCACCTTGACCATGGTGGCGTGGCCGAGATAGGGCATCACGGCCTGTACCGCTGCGGCGAGGATGATGAAGATCACCTTCGTGGGGCTCGAGACGTGGAATCCCGCCATCTGGCTCAGCACGATGAGCGCGCCGACGATCAGAATCAATCCCTCGGTTTCGAAACCGAGTTGGGTGATCCAGTTGAAGAAGCTCACCATGCGAGAGCCGCGTGTTCCGAACGATGCGCGACTGATCGTGAAGGCCGTCGTGCCCGCCTCGGGTCCCTGGAGCGACGCGATGCCGAGAAGGAAGAACGAGAGGTTGCCGAGCACGATCAAGCTCAATGCCGTGTAGAAACTGAATCCGAACCCCATGAGCAGCGCGCCGTAGATGAAGTATTCGACGTTCAGTGCCGAACCGGCCCACAGCGCTCCTATGTTTCGCGGGGTCGCCCAGCGCTCGGTCTCACTGATGTAGTCGATCCCGTGTTGTTCGACTCGAAAAACCGGGTCGCCTGAGGAGCCGTCGTGTTCATTCAATGTTGTCGCCACTTTTGTGGTCCTCCCTGATAGTTGGTCTTCACCTGAGACAACCCCGTGAGGTGCTGGTCGCTCGCGTCAATTCTGCATTATTTCCACGGTCGTACCTGGTGATGTCCTCTCAGGATTCTCGGCGTGGAGTTTTAATCGCTTCTTAGGCCGTCCCAATGCCCCCCACATTCGAGGAGCGCAAGATGGATTCGTCTCGGCCCCCCCAATCGTTCGAGGCAGAAAGCAGGAAGAACTCATGTACCGCACTTCAAAGAACAAACTGGCGAAGCGCGTCGGAGTTTCGACGATCATCGCCGCTGGTGCGATTGCTTCAGGCGTCGGAATCGCCGGCGCCTCGGCTCAAGCGAGCCCCAAGGCGCCCAGTGTCAAGGCGAGCACCGTGGCGACGAGCGCGTCGAGTACTGGTGCCAAGCAAGCCCGTAGTGCGACGTTGCCGGCGATGATGGGCCGTTCAGGTGGAACGATCACCGCTCTTTCGAGCAGTTCAATCACGATTCTGACCCCACGAGGGACTTCGACGACCTTCCGCATCGACTCCTCGACCGCGGTGACCAAGGATCGCCTGGCGGCCACGTTCGCGGACCTCGCCATCGGTGAACACGTTCGAATCATGACGAGTTCGACCAGCGCGACAGACGCCGCGCGCATCGAGATCGAGTTGGCCCGGGTCGCGGGTACCGTCGTCTCGGTCAGTGGCAATACGATCACCGTCTCGGATCGAGACGGCTTCTATCGGACCATCACCGTCGGCGCGTCGACCACTTACACCAAGGGCGCAGCGAGCGCGTCGCTCAGCGATGTGACGAGTGGAACCTTCATCATGGCCGAAGGAGCGGTGGACGCGAATCACACGTCGCTGGACGCCAGCGCCGTAGGGATCGGTCAGCCGAGCGCACCAAGCGCCTCGGGGACCACCTTGGCCCCAGGGATGTACCCTCAGGGCATGGGCGGCCCCGGCAAGGGAGGTCCCGGTATGGGCGACGGGTTCGGCCCGGCGGGCGCCCGTTTCAACTAGGCAATGCCCGCACAACTTCTCAGGGCCCAGGTGGTTCCTCCCTCCACCTGGGCCCTGAAGTAGTACCTGAGTAGTTCTCAGCCGTGCTCTTGTTTTCTTGTCGGTTCTTGATAAGTTGCCACAAAGGGTTACCGGCACGAGGCGGGTTACTCGGGGGGAAAGCAGGACAAAGATGTCATCAACGTTCGGTCGTCGATCGTTCTTAACTCACTCGGCTGCCACTATCGGCGGCATCGCAATGGCAGGAACCGTCGTAGACGACTTGCTCGCGAACGCTGCGGGGGCAGCGGTTGGGGTGAACACCTCAAAGCCCAAGACTGGCGGCACACTGACCGTCGGGCTGATTTCGGATGTCCCCAACTACCACATCTTCAATGGCTCCCAGGGCAAGATGGATGCGTCAGGATTCTGTGTCGCCAACGCGCTCTACGACCCGCTCTTCGTGATGTCAGCCAATGGCAAGACCGCCCTTCCGATGCTCGCCCTTTCGGCGACGCCTAATTCCAATTACACCGTGTGGACGATCGCACTGCGCCAAGGGGTGAGTTTCACCAATGGCGACCCGTTCAACGCTGATACCGTCGTCGCCAACTGGGCTGCGGCCGCAGCCGACCCGACGGTGGGGCTCGCGATTCGCCCGATTATCGCCAAGGTCGTCAAGGTGAGCAACTACACCGTCCAATACGTCATGGTTATCCCATTCTCTACCTTCCCGTCCTCGTTGGCCGAGCAGCAGATCGCCTACATGGCCCATCCCTCGTCCTTTTCATCGACATTCACGGGAAATCCGGTCGGGACGGGACCCTTCAAGGTCAAGGCGTGGCAGGTGCAGGTCGAGTCCAAGTTCGTGCGCAACGGCAATTACTGGCGTTCTGACGCGGCGAACCGTCAGCTCCCGTACCTCAAGGCGATCAACTTCAAGACCATCGCCGACGACACCGCGCGCAACGAGGCCCTTCAGGCTGGCGCCGTCGACATGATTGTCCAGCAGAACAATGCGGCGATCTCGGCCTTGAAGAAGACCAAGGGTATCCAGATGCGAACCGACGAGCACGATCCACGTGACCCGTCGGTCAACTGCCTCATCCTCAACACCACCGGTACCATGAACCAGTACTTCGCCTGGGCCGGTCAATTCACGGCGGCGATCGGGTTGCCCGGTTCACTCAGTTACCTGCTCAAGGGTCAAGCTCCGCCGGCCCAGGTCCAACTGGCCGACTACGAGGGTACCTTGGGTGCGGTCGACCCCTCAACGCTCAATTGGAACACGAAGCTCAAGCCCGTGCTCAACGATCCAACGATCCGCCAGGCCTGCGCGATGGCGCTGAACCGCTCCACCTACTTCAAGGTCGTGGACGGGAGCGTCGGTTCGGTGGCCGACGGCATCTACCGCAAGACGTCACAGTTCTACAAGAATCCCGGGTACCCCGCGTACAATCCGAGAAAGGCCAAGGCACTGGTGAACGCCTACAAGAAGAAGCACAACGTCTCTTCGGTCAACTTCGTGATCGACATCGTGTCGGGGAACTCCTCGGCGCAAAAGGAGTTCGCCTTCTTCCAGCAGCAGTTCGCCGCCGTCGGGATCAACGTGACGCCGCGTCCCGTGGTCCAGAGCACCTTGATCAACAATGTGATCTACGGGACCTACGACTGTGCGACGTGGAACCAGTTCGGTGGCGTTGACCCTTCGCTCAACTACGTTTGGTTCACGTCTCAGCCAGCAACGACGCCACTTCAGGCCGGTGGGTTGGGAATGAGTGCGTTACCCGCGGGAACCTTCATCGCGGGTGCCGTGAACTTCGCCCACCTGGGCGACCCCACCATTGAAGGGTCGATGCTGGCCGCCCTGGCCGCGAGGCCGGGCTCGCCCGCCCAGAAGGCGGCGTGGCAGAAGGTGAACTCGCAGTTCTCCAAGGACATCCCGTACCTCTTCCTCGACGCCACGGTGACCGCCTGGGCCGTTCGGCCCAATGTGCAGAACTGGGTGTCGGGAACGGCCGGTGACGGCACGACGCGTTGCCTGAGCCCCGACGGAGGTTCGGCTCGCTGGGACCAGATCTGGGTGAGGTAGTCCGATCAGTCAACTGAGCGAATTGTGCGGGGCGACGTTACGGCGGCGCCCCGCACGTTGTTTGGTGGACACAAGGTCAATTCGGTGTGCTGATGCGACCTTCTACGTTTCGCCACCAGAATAGCGTGGTGAGTGCGAGTGTGGTCGAAGCGATCGCGATCAGGGTGAAGGGCAGCGCCGTGTTGATCGTGAAGAGGAATCCCGAGACGCCTGCCGCGAGGGCGAGTGAGGCAGTGTTGGACATCGTGTAGAGCCCTTGGCGACGCCCGAATTCTCGGTTCATCGCTCCTTGACTCATCAGCGACGAGATCGACGGTACCGACATCGCAGCCCCGACCGATTCAAGGGATCCGATGAACAACATCAAGTTGTTGTTGTGGATATGCGGATATATCGACAAGAAGAATGCCCCGTTCAACAGTCCGCCCAAGGCGATGTAGCGGCGATTGGCGTGATCGGCCAACCACCCGCCGACTCGACTGAGAGCGACCCAGGGCAGACTGAAGAGGGTCCAACTCAGTCGAATCTGCAACGTCGAGGCGTGGTGCGCATGCATCAGGAGACTCCAGCAGGCCTCGTAGACACCGATCCCCAGGCCGCTGGCGCTGGCTGCGAACAGGGCGCCGGTCAGCTGTGAGCTCCACTGCAGTCGCGGCAGGGGAGTCGAGTCGTAGGCCTTGTCTCCAAGGTTCGTGTTGAACGTGACGACCGCGGCGATCAGGCTGACAATGCCCGCGATGAAGAACGCCCAGCCGAGTTGGTTCACTGACGCCACGACACCCGCAACGGGACCGACGGCGATGCCGAAGAGCTGAGCGGCCAGGATCTGGGAGAACGCCCGGCCACGCTCAGTCTCCTCGAAGAGTGCCGCGACCGCCGACATCGAAGCCACTTCAATGGCACCGGCGGACGCTCCTTGGAGTGCGCGAGTCGCGGCGAACCAAGGTGCGGCCAGTGGAAGTAGGTACGTCATACTGGCAATCCCGTAGGCGATCAAGCTGGCAACCAGGACTTGGCGACGTCCGAACTTGTCCGCCAGGTGTCCGAGACCGAACTGCGTGGCGACACCGGCGACGAAGAAAGCCGACATGATGAAGCCGATGATGGTTGGGGTACCTCCACGGTGCTCGAGGAAGAGGGGCAGTAGCGGCAGTCCCAGGGTTGCACCCATCCATTGGATCGCCACGATGAGCGTGAGGCGTCGCAGCGTCTTTTGGGGGCTTGATTGAAGCATCTCGACCACGTTACCGGTCGCCTGAACGCCAATCCGTACCAATGTTCAGAGGGACCCGCATTCGATCAATATCAAGATGCCCAGTCCGAGATAGATCCAAGGGACCATCGATCGGGCGTGACGAGTTCCCCATTCGACTACCTGGGGTCGGCGTGTGAGACGCTGCGCACCGACGACGAACAGCCACTCCCACAGGGCAAAGGTGAGGATCGTCACGAGCGATCGGCCAACGCCGTTGGCGCGTAACAAGGGAATCCACACGGCCAGGTTGTCACCACCGAGTGCGAGGGTGATCGTGAAGGTCGTCAGTGCACCGCGTCGAACCTGCTGGGTCCTCGCTTGGTCGCCGTGGCGCCACGCGTGGGCCGCGAGCGCCCAGGGGGCGAGACAGAGGATCCCGACCCAGCGCAGTGGAATACCCGCCAAGAGTGAACCGACTCCCGCCGCCAGGACCACCAGCATCGCCACGGCGCTCGCCTGGGCCCAACTGACTCGACGAATCTTGGCCGGTTCGGTGATGAGCAGTTGAGCGGCGAAGGCGAAGAGGTTGTCGAACATGGTGGCGACGAATCCAACGGAGGAGGCGATGAAGACTCCGAGAAGCGTATGCACGCGCTGACCTTACTTGAGAGTATGGTTTCGCCAAAACGTCGAGATATAGGCTGACGTTGATGATTCGCGAAGTCCTGCCCCCCACTGACGATCAACTCGACGCTGCGCGTCGGGTGATCGCTGACCACCTCGAGGAGACCCCGAGCGTCACCTTGAGCATGCGGGGGCGACCGGTACGCGCCAAACTCGAGGGCCTTCAGGTCACGGGATCGTTCAAGGTGCGCGGTGCCCTGGCCGCGATCGACGCCGCACATCGCCTCGAACCCGACGGTGCGGTGATAACGGCATCAGCCGGTAATCACGGGCTGGGCATCGCCTTCGCATCGACGACCTTGGACGTTCGTGCGACCGTGGTCGTTCCCGCGAACGCCTCGGCCGTCAAGGTCAAGAAATTGTCACAGTTCGATATCGAACTGATCCAGTACGGCACCTCATTCGATGAGGCCCAGGCCCACGCGCTCGAATTGGCCGATCGGCGATCGATCAGATTCGTCTCACCCTTCAACGACGCTGACGTCATCGCTGGTCAGTCGACTGTTTTCGATGAATTCTTTCGCCAATCGCCCGGCCTGGAGCATCTCGTCGTTTCGGTCGGAGGCGGCGGACTGATCTCGGGGGCGATCCTGATGCGTCGTGCCCTCGGACTCGACTCGCTTCGGATCACCGGCGTCCAGCCAGAACAGAGCGCAGCGCTCTACCACGTCTTGCGCGGAGCCAAGATGAGTGACGTGGTTCATCACCCCACGATCGCCGATGGGTTGGCGGGCGGCGGTGACGATGGCGCCGTGACCAACGAACTGATCGCGACGAGCTCGACGCCTCTGGTGTTGGTACCCGAAAGCGAAATTCGCCGAGGCGTTCGTGAGGCGGCCGAGTACAACGGACTGGTGATCGAGGGTTCGGCCGCGGCGTCGTATGCGGCTATCACCAACGACCTCATCGGTGACCAGGTGTCCCGGGTCGGATTCGTCGTCAGTGGTCGAAACATCGCCCACGATCTGTTCGTGACGCTGCTCCAAGAACCGTTCGCGTAGTCCATCTGAGTAGCGCTTCAAAATCGAACGGTAGGGTGGAGTCATGGCGATGACCAAGCGGCTGCCCACAATCGTTCTGGCCGTGGTGGCCATCGCACTCACCGTCACCGGCATCGTCCTGGCGGCGACCGACCCCAATCCGCGAGGCGGCGCCAGTGACCATCTGGCCCTCAATGGTTACCCGCCGCGTTCGGCACAGTTGCTGGTCACCGTCTCGACCGGTCAGGCCTATTCGCTGAGTGCGAACGTGAATGTCAATTTCGACAGCAATAACGTCGAGGCGATCGTGCACTTCCCGATGGTCTTTGCGCTCGCATCGGTCGACCTTAAGTTGGTCAATAACCACTTGTACGCGGGATCGGCTGAAGCCACCTCCGGACCGTACTTCTCCATTGCCCTCAAACAGCCGAGTTTGTTCGGAGTGGCGCTCGAGATGACCAAACCCGACATCGCGCTGATCACGGGTTTCAGTAAGTCGATCACTCGAAACGGGGACTTCACGACCTACGACTTTCGCCGAAGCGGCGTGGCGATCTCGAATGTCCTGGGAGGTTCGAAGAGTCCGGCCATGATTGGTTCGCTCGTCTGGACCATCACCGTGGGCAAACAAGGAGAGGTCACTCAGAGCACGCTCGTGGTGAAGGGTCCTCGCAGCGTCACCACCCTGAGTGCCACCGTCATCTCATACAACCAGAGTGCGAAGATCAGCGCGCCACCCGCCGCCCAGGTGAAGCCCGTCAACGCTTCGGTGATCACGTCGCTGCTGGGCTCGGTGCCGCTGAGCACAGTGCTCATGCCCCAGAACCTGACGTCACTGGGACAATTGCACCTCAACTAACGTGACGTCGATGGACACCGTCGAACCTGAGCCGCACTGGCCACCGGCCCTGGCGCTGCTGTCGTGCATGGTGCTCTACTTTGTCCTACCCAACCGGCTGGTGGTCGGTCCACGCTGGATTCTGCCGTTGCTGATTGGGCTGCCCCTCATCCCATTGCTCGCCAAACGCCATCGTCACCCCAACGAAGCTCCGTGGGTTCGTCAATTGACCATCGCACTGATCGCACTCATTTCGGTGGCCAACCTGGTATCGGTCGCCCTCCTCGTGCACGTCTTGTTGATCGCGAACGTCTCTCAGGGTCGCAATCTGATCTATTCGGCAGTGTCGGTATGGCTCACCAACGTCATCGTGTACGGACTGTGGTTCTGGGAGATCGATCGAGGTGGTCCGCATCTGCGGGCCGGCGGCGCTGGGAGGCTTCCCGACATTCAGTTCCCCCAGATGGAGAATCCAACGCTCGCTCCCGCGAAATGGCGCCCGAAGTTCTTCGACTATCTCTACACGTCCTTCGCCAACGGGACCAGTTTCGCCCCGGCCGACGCGATGCCCCTCACCCATCAAGCCAAAGTGCTCTTCGCCGGCGAATCGCTGGTCTCGCTCGTGACCATCGCCGTGGTGGCCGCGCGAGCGGTGAACATACTGAAGTAGCTGGTGTCGCTAGCCGAGTAGGCGTTCGAGGAGACGCCCGAAGCGGCTCTCGCGACCCTTGTTCGATTCGGTGCGGTCGGCCCAGCCGGCGAGGCCCAGTCCAACATTGATCCCGAGCCAGCGAAGTGGTTCAATCTCCCATTTCGGATTCACGTGCTCGACGAAGGCCAGTTTGGTGAAGTCGGTCTCCACTTCGGGTGCCGTGATCAAATCCGCGAGTGCGATGGCGGCGACGTGGCTCAGAACAACGCCGTCTCCGGTGTATCCACCGGCCGAAGCCAATCCACTACGCGAATCGATCCGCACCGACGGCCAAAAGTCCCTCGGCATCGCCAGCGGACCACCCCACCGGTGAGTGGGCGAACCCGAGAGGGTAGGGAAGAGCTCTCGTAGCGTCGTCTCTAGCTTGTCGAAGACCTTGGGACTGGAATCGAATCGTTCCTCCACGGTCGAGCCAAAGTGGTACGGCGAACCGCGTCCGCCAAAGGCGATTCGGTCGTCCGTCGTTCGCTGGCCGTAAATGATCAGATGTCGGCCGTCGGCGAACGTCTCGCGATCTGCGAAGCCGTACTCGGACCAGAACTGCGCCGACTGTGGCTCACTGGCGATCATCAGCGAATAGATCGGTGCGACGCTTCGACGATGGCCGCCCAGGGTGGGAGTGAACCCTTCAGTTGCTCGCACGACCACTTCGGCATGCACGCTGGCCCCGATGGTGACGACTTCGGGCTGGTGGCCGGCCCTGCCGGGGATGATCTTGGTCACGGGAGAGTTCTCGAAGACCTCGACACCAAGACGTTGGACCGTCTCACACAGACCGCGAACAAGTCGCGCTGGATTGATTCGTGCACAGTGTGGCGAATAGGTAGCCCCGAGCGCGCCATGGACGTGTCCGCGTTCTCGTAGTGCATCACCCTCGAGCCATTCGAGATCCTCGTTCCCCACGCCGCGTGCGCGAGATGCCTCCACCGACGCCATGAGTCGGTTCCGTTGGACTTCGCTGCGCGCGAAACTGAGCGTTCCGCCGTGGGCAAAGTCGGCGTCGATACCGTCGTGGGCCATTGACGTGCCTAACGCACCCACCGCATCCCAAAGCACGCTTTGCAGGTGGAGCAGCGCATCCTCACCGTATCGTTCGGACACGCTTTCCTCGCCAACCGGGAAGAGTCCCGACGCCCATCCACCGTTGCGTCCTGATGCCCCGAATCCGCACACCGACTTTTCGATGACCGCAATCCTCATGTGTGGGTCGCGGCGAATCAGCTCACGCGCCGTCCAGAGTCCGGTGAAGCCGCCGCCGACTATCGCGACGTCTACGTCGAGGTGACGCCCCAAGGGGGGTCGAGCAATGACCGGCTGGGCCAGGCTCGACCACCACAGTGACTGTGGTGGTTCCACTACGAGAAGAGCTTCGATGCTCCGGTGAATACCTCGCGCATGGTGCCGACCATGAAGTCGATGTCCTCGCGCGTAGAGATGAGCGGCGGGGCCAGCTGGACAACCGGGTCTCCTCGGTCGTCGGATCGGCAGATCAGACCGCGCCGGAACATCTCAGGCGAGACGTAACCGCGCAAGAGCCGCTCTGCGTCTTCGCCCGCCCAGGTCTCCTTGGTCTCCTGGTCCTTGACGAGTTCGACGCCCCAGAAGTAACCGGCACCTCGCACATCACCGACGATCGGGATATCGCGCAGTCCGAGCAGGCTCTGGTGGAAGTACTCCTCGTTGGCCAGCACGTTCTCGAGGACCTTCTCGTCCTCCATGATCTCGATGCTCTTGAGCGCCACGGCGCACGACACCGGGTGCCCGGACCACGTGAAGCCGTGGATGAAGGAGTTGTCGTCGTTCATGAACGGCTCGGCCAGTCGGTCCGAGACGATCATCGCCCCGAGGGGGGCGTAGCCCGCGGTGATTCCCTTGGCGGCGGTGATGATGTCTGGAACGTAGTCGTACTTCTGACCACCGAACCATGTGCCAAGACGACCGAAAGCGCAGATGACCTCGTCCGACACGAGGATGACGCCGTATCGGTCGCAGACCTCGCGAACCTCTTTCCAGTAACCCGGAGGAGGCGTGAAACAGCCACCGGCGTTCTGAACGGGCTCAAGGAAGACCGCGGCGACGGTCTCTGGACCTTCGCGCAGGATCGCTTCTTCGATCTGGTGGGCCTGCCAGAGTCCAAAGGCCACTGGATCATCCGCGAAACGATCGGTCCGGTAGAAGTTGGTCGCCGGTACCTTCACCGCTCCGGGCACGAGTGGCTCGAAAGGCTTGCGATAGCCCTCGAGCGAAGTGATGGTGAGCGCCCCCATCGTCGTGCCGTGATAGGCGACGTCACGACTGATCACCTTGTAGCGATCGGTGTCGCCTCGCATCTTGTGATACTGACGCGCGAGCTTCCACGCACTCTCGTTGGCTTCGCCACCACCGGTGGTGAAGAAGACGCGATTGAGGTCGCCTGGCGCCAAACTGGCCAGTTTCTCGGCGAGCTCGATCGCCCGTGGGTGGGCGTAGGTCCACAGCGGGAAGAACGCCAGAGTCGTCATCTGCTCAGCAGCAGCCGCGGCGATGTCCGCGCGGCCGTGGCCCAGCATGTTCGTGAACAGCCCGGCCAGTCCGTCGAAGTACTTGACCCCGTTGGCGTCAAAGACGTGGGTACCTTCGCCGCGTACCATGATCGGAATTTCCTTGTGCTCGTCGTACGATCCCATGCGCGACATCTGCAGCCACAAGTTACGACGAGCGCGCTCGGAATAACTATGACTGGCGTGCTTCTCGTCAGTGAAGTTGATTCCATCACTAATGATTTCGTGGATAGTCACTTTGCCCCCCAGGCGTAGGTCTGCTTTGAGAGTTTCAAATACAGAAAGGTTTCAACTTCGGTCACACCCGGAATGCTGCGGATGGAGTCGTTGAGAAGGTGCACCAGCGCATTGTCATCTTCGGCGATGACCTCGGCGATGATGTCGAAACTGCCGGCCGTCATGACCACGTAGTTGGCCTCTTCGATGGCCGCGACTTTGTCGGCGACCAGTCGAACGTCACCGTGGACACGGATTCCCACCAGGGCCTCGCGCCCGTAGCCCAATTGGAGTGGATCGGTGATGGCGACGATCTGCATGACGCCCGAATCCTTCAGGCGCTGCACGCGACGACGCACACCGGCCTCGGAGAGGCCCACTTCCTCAGCGATTGCGCCATAGGCACGTCGACCATCGATCTGGAGTTGGGCGATGATCTGGCGATCGATGGAATCCAGGCCGTTCGGCGCGGACGATACCAACTCGATGCCGGAACGCTCTGCGTTCAAATGGGTCTGTCGCTGTGGTTTTGTGGTTGACATTGGTTGCTCCCGGCTCGGTGACCTGAGGTCCCGTGGCTGCGGATAGAGACAGTATAGGGGCAAATCGTGACGAGATGCGCAGTTAATTTCCCAGAAACATGCTTATTTCATCACAACCATGTTGCGCGACCCTGGCAATCTCTGGCAGAGTGGCTCATGGTGCACCTCGGGGTGCTCAGAACTTGGAGGGGAATCATGCGTCGTTTGGCCAACTTCATCGGAGGCGAGTCAGTAGCTCCCAAGAGCGGGAAGTACGTCGAACTCATCAACCCGGCCACCGGAACTGCCTTCGCCGAGATGCCCGTTTCGGACCCCGCTGATGTGGACGCCGCCGTTCAGGTTGCGGCCAAGGCTTTCCAGTCGTGGCGGCGCACCACACCGTCCCAGCGCAGCCGCGCACTGCTCCAGATAGCCGACCTCATCGAGGAGCACGCCGAGGAGCTTGTGGCGATAGAAGCGGAGAACTGCGGCAAGATCATCTCGGTCACCATGAGTGAAGAGGTGCCACCGATGCTCGACCAGATCCGGTTCTTCGCCGGCGCAGCACGCCTCCTCGAAGGTCGTGGTGCGACCGAGTACATGGAGGGGATGACCAGCTACGTCCGGCGTGAACCGGTGGGAGTCTGCGGTGCGGTGACGCCCTGGAACTATCCGATGATGATGGCGATTTGGAAGTGGGCGCCCGCCATCGCGGCTGGCAACACGATGGTGCTCAAACCTGGTGACTCCACGCCCGCTTCGACGTTATACATGGCCCAGCTGATGGCCGCGGTGTTGCCCGAGGGCGTGTTCAACGTCGTGTGTGGAGATCGTGACACGGGCCGTGCGCTCGTCGAGCACCCGGTGCCGGCGATGGTTTCGGTGACCGGTTCGGTTCGAGCGGGAATGGAAGTCGCTTCGAGTGCCTCCTCGACGCTCAAGCGGGTCCACCTCGAGTTGGGAGGCAAGGCGCCGGTGATCGTCTTTGATGACGTTGACATTGAAGCTGCCGTTGAGGGCATTGCGATCGCGGGATTCTTCAATGCTGGACAGGACTGCACGGCCGCGACCCGAGTGCTAGTCGGCCCCAAGGTCTACGGCGACTTCGTCGACGCTTTGGCCGATCAGGCCAAGAACACGGTGATCGGCTTGCCGGACAACGATGATGCCCTGTTCGGTCCGGTCAACAATGCGAACCAGTTCCAACGGGTCACCGGATTCCTCGGACGCGCACCGGGCCACTCCTCGATCGCGGCGGGCGGAGCTCAGGTCGGAGACGCGGGCTACTTCATCGCACCGACGGTAGTCGCCGACCTCCACCAGGACGACGAGATGATCCAGAACGAGATCTTCGGCCCGGTCATCACCGTGCAAAAGTTCAGTGATGAGGCCGAGGCCCTGGCTTGGGCCAACGGCGTTGACTACGGACTCGCCTCATCGGTGTGGACCAAGGACCACGGTCGCGCGATGCGATTCACCAGGGACCTAGATTTCGGCTGCGTCTGGGTCAACACCCATATCCCCATGGTCGCCGAGATGCCTCACGGTGGTTTCAAGAAGTCTGGGTATGGCAAGGACCTCTCGGTCTATGGATTCGAGGACTACACGCGTATCAAGCACGTCATGCACAACATCGAGGCGTAGCGGACAATCAAGCGGGGGGGGATGTTGCCGGTGGAACAGTTCAAGGAGCATTGGGAGGTCAGGCGGGCTTCACTATGCCCGACTGGGGACTCGAAGAGCATTGGCAAAGCGACTGCAATAGGCTTCCTTCGATGAGCGGTCGGTCCGAAACTCGAAGCGAGTCGCGGTTCGGTCACGCCCGTGGCTCCAAGGCGAATTCGTCCGAGTCGGCCGACGTGCGTTTCGAGCACATCACCAAGCGATTCGGTGACGCCTACGCCGTCGCGGACCTGAACCTCGAAGTCCACGCCGGTGAGTTCTTCAGCCTCCTCGGACCGTCGGGTTGCGGCAAGACGACGTCGCTGCGGATGCTTGGAGGCTTCGAGGAGCCGACCGAAGGTCGCGTGCTCATCGGCGGTGAGGACGTCACTGACCTTCCGCCCTACCGGCGAGACGTCAACACGGTCTTCCAGACCTACGCCCTGTTCCCGCACCTGGACGTCTATCAGAACGTGGCGTTTGGACTTCGCCGACAGGGCGTCGACAAGAGCGAGATTAAGCGGCGGGTTGGCGAGATGCTCGAGATGGTCGACCTGCCGGGATTCGATCGTCGCCAGCCAGCCCAGTTGTCTGGCGGTCAGCAACAACGCGTCGCCCTCGCGCGTGCGCTGGTCAATCAACCCAAGCTGCTCCTGCTCGACGAGCCGATGTCGGCGCTCGACGCCAAGCTTCGCCGACAGATGCAGGTGGAACTGAAGCGGATCCAGTCCCAAGTGGGCATCACATTCATCTACGTCACCCATGACCAGGAAGAGGCCATGACGATGTCGGACCGCCTGGCCGTCATGTGGCACGGGAAGATCGAGGGGATGGGCACACCCAAGGACGTTTACGACAACCCGACGTCGGAGTTCGTGGCCACCTTCCTCGGCGCTTCGAACCTGCTCGGCGGGAAGATCGTCCGATCCGAGGACAATCGGACGACGGTCTTGACCGACAGCGGCGTCGAGATCACCGTGCCGAGCGAAAGGGTCCCGGACCTGTCGATGACCTCGGTCAAGGTCGGAGTGCGACCCGAGAAGATCGACCTCGTCCCTGAGGGCAGCGAGCGCGCACCGGGGCACAACATCCTTCGCGGCCGAGTGCGGGTCTCGACCTTCACGGGAGTTGGCAACCAGTACATTGTCGAGACCGAGTCTGGAGTGGAGGTGACGGTCTACGCGCAGAACATCGGAACGCAGTTCGCCCCGCGCAGTGGCGACAATGTCGTGCTTACCTGGCCCGAAGAGCACACCTTCACGGTGCGGCCGCTTGTAGGCAATATCGAGATCAATGAATTAGAGGGAGATTGAATATGTCAGAAAATGAAGAGTTCGCGTTTGGCCCCGAGGGAATGGATCCGGCGTTCTGGCGCGGGCTAACCCAACGGCGCGTTTCGCGACGCGGAGTCATGAAGGTGGCCGGTCTCGGTGCGGGTGCGTCAGTAATATTGGCGGCCTGTGGTAGCCCGTCGCCGGCCGCTTCGTCGTCTAAAGGCGCCGTAGGTGCGGCGAACTGGTGGGCCAAGCAGAAGCTCCATCACTTGGTGGACTTCGCCAACTGGCCCTTGTACATTGACGTGCTGGCCGGAAAGCATCTTTCGCTCGAGCACTTCACGCAGACGACCGGCATTAAGGTCAACTATTTTGAGGTGATCCAGGACAACGCTTCGTTCTACGCGAAGATCCGTCCGTCCTTGGCCGCGGGCCAGCCCACTGGGTACGACATCGTCGTCATGACCAACAACAATCCGGAGTTGGGTTACCTCGAGAACTTGAAATGGCTCGTACCCCTCGACCACTCGGCGATGCCCAACTTCGACAAATACGCCGGTCCCTTGATCAAGAACCCCACGTGGGACCCGGGTAACAAGTACACCATGGCCTGGCAGTCGGGGTGGACCGCGATTGGCTACAACTCACAGGTCATCAAGAACCCCGGCGACAGTATCCAAATGCTCTTCGACAAGAAGTACAAGGGTCAAGTCGGAATGCTGTCAGACCCCTTCGAACTCGGAACCGCAGGGTTGCTCGCCATTGGCGTGGAGCCGACCAAGTCGACCGAGTCAGATTGGGCCAAGGCCGCCAAGAAGTTGAAGCAACAGAAGAGTGATGGGATCGTCGTGGCGTACTACGACCAGAGTTACATCTCGCACCTGAAGAACGGAGACATCAACATCGCCCAGGCCTATTCGGGCGATATCTTCCAGGCCAACTTGAACAGTAAATACAAGAAGTTGAAGTTGCTGCTGCCGAAAGAGGGCGCGATGCTCTGGACCGACAACATGGCCATCCCGCTGCACGCGCAGAACCCCAAGGATGCCATGACGCTGATGGACTTCTTCTATAGTCCGGTCACCCAGGCAGTGGTGGAGTACTACAACGACTACATCTGCCCGGTGCCGATGGCCAAGCAGCAGTTGCTCCACCCGACCGGCTGGGACGTCCAGGCGTTGAAGCAGTTGGCCCCCGAGATCGGCCTGCCCACTTCAGTCACGGCGAACTCGCCGATCGTCTTTCCCGACGCGGCCAGCGTGAAGTTGACGAAGGACTACTACCAGTTCAAGAATCAAGAGGAGATAAATGCGTGGAACAACTTGTTCCTACCGATCATCCAGGGAGCCTGAACAAACGCAGATCCGGCGGTAGTTTCGCTAAGAAGATCGCCCCGTACGTCTTGAGCCTGCCGG
Organism: Acidimicrobiaceae bacterium; assembly: GCA_013044405.1. Taxonomy (GTDB): domain Bacteria; phylum Actinomycetota; class Acidimicrobiia; order Acidimicrobiales; family RAAP-2; genus RAAP-2. The sequence continues at coordinate 45,573 of JABEUR010000067.1, forward strand.
CGGGTGTGTGGTTGGTGTTGTTGTTCATCGTCCCGCTCGGCTCGATGCTGATCATGTCTCTCGAGACATGCAGTCCTGCATCGGGCGCGTGTGTCATGACCTGGCACTGGGGCGAGCTGCCGAGCATCGTCAATCTCTACCGCGGTCAGTTCTTCACGAGTCTCTACTTCGCCGCCCTGGCGACGCTGTTCGACCTGATCATCTCGTTTCCAATCGCCTACTGGATCGCGTTTCGCGGAGGGAGGCGCAAGAACTTCTTTCTGCTCATGCTGCTCGTACCCTTCTTCGTGTCGTTCGTCATCCGCACGATCGTCTGGGAGTTCGTTCTCTCTAACAACGGGGTCGTGTTGCACACTTTGAAGCACCTCCACCTGATGCCCCAGGGGTTCCACGTACTGGGCACGGGAGTTGCCGTCGTGGCTGGTCTGGCCTATAACTATCTGCCCTTCACCGCGTTGCCGTTGTACGTCGCGCTGGAGAGGATTGACCAACGGGTCCTTGAGGCGGCCTACGACCTCTACGCGTCCAAGCGTGTTGGTTTCATGAAAGTGATACTCCCGTTGACGGTCCCTGGAATATATGCGGCGTTCCTGCTCACCTTCATCCCGGCGTTCGGGGACTACGTGAACCAAGAGATCCTCGGAGGGACCGCGAACACCATGATCGGTACGGTGATTCAAAATGAATACACGAGTGCGGGTGACTACGCCGGTGGTGCATCACTCTCGCTCGTCCTGCTCGCGGTGTCGCTCGTGGGTATCTTCCTCTACGCGCGAGTTCTGGGTTCGCGGACGATCGAGCAATACCTATGAGTATCGCTGACGCCGCGCCGATCGAGGTTCAACCCGGGGCAGTGGACCGGTCTCCAACGCCACGCCGGCGCCGCCACGCCGGGCGCTTCATCCTGCCGACCTACTCGTGGCTCGTCATTGCGTACCTGGTGTTCCCCATTGCCATGATGATCCTCTACAGCTTCAACAAGGTCGTGGGAGGAATGCAGCTGGTGAGCTTCACGTGGCTGGGCTTCACGACCCAGTGGTATCACCAGTGGAGCAGTGTCCCGGGGTTGACGTCGGCCTTTTGGCTGTCGATCCGTCTGGCGGTCGTCAGCACCGTTCTCGCCACGATCATCGGCACGCTGCTGGCCGTGGCACTCGTGCGGTACCACCCTCCGAGGTTCCGCGGTAAGACGGCCATCGAACAGGTGCTGTTCCTCAACATCGCCGCCCCCGAAATCGTCATGGGATCCTCGCTGCTCGGACTCTTCGTCATGCTCAACATCAATCGCGGCTTCTTGACCTTGGTACTCGCCCACGTGATGTTCTGCATCGCCTACGTCACCGTGACGGTTCGAGCTCGCATGTCGGGCTTCGACCGCGCGCTCGAAGAGGCGGCTTACGACCTGGGGGCCAGGCCCCTAGTGACCTTCACCAGGGTCACCTTGCCCCTGATCATGCCCGGTGTGCTCGCCGGCGCCCTGATGGCCTTCGCGCTGTCCATTGACGACTTCGTCACCTCGTACTTCGTTGGTGGATCGAGCATCCCCTTCCCGGTCTGGGTCTATGGTGCGACCCGTGTCGGGATTCCCCCTCAAGTCTTCGTCTTCGGTACGGGAATCTTCGCCGTGGGGATATTCTTCGCGGTGCTTAGCATCTTCGTGGCCAAGAAGAAGGTCTGAATAGTTCTCAGGAGTTGTCCGATGAGACGGTGGCGACCATCCTGACGATGGTCCATCAAAGAAGGAGAGAGGCGTCCAATGATTATTGGTGTCCCCAAGGAAATTAAGACAGATGAGTACCGGGTGGCCCTGACGCCCGCGGGCGTGCGTGAATTGACCGGCTCGGGCCACCAGGTGTTGGTCGAGCGATCGGCTGGCGTTGGCTCGTCTATCGCCGACGCCGACTACGTCGCCAACGGCGCGCGGATCGTCGACGACGCCGATGACCTGTGGGCCGACAGCGACCTCGTCCTCAAGGTCAAAGAGCCCATCGCGGCCGAGTACCCACGACTGGCCGCTCGCAAGAATCAGGTCCTGTTCACCTACCTCCACTTGGCGGCCGGGCGAGAGTGCGCCGATGCGCTCATTGGGGCGAACAACGTTGCGATCGCCTACGAGACCGTGCGGCTTCGCGACAACACCTTGCCACTGCTGACACCAATGAGCGAGGTCGCCGGAAGAATGGCGACACTCATGGGTGCGCACCATCTCATGCGCTCTGGTGGAGGTCGAGGAGCATTGATCAGCGGTGTCCCCGGCGTCGCCCCAGTGAACGTCGTGGTAATCGGTGCAGGAGTCGCCGGTCTGGCTGCCGCCACGATGGCCGCGGGCTTGCACGCCAACGTGAAGATCCTCGACCGCAACCTCGAGCGACTCCGTCAGGTGGACATCCACTTCGATGGTCGCGTCCAGACCATCGCCTCGTCGACCCTCGCGGTCGAAGAGGCGTGTCTCGACGCCGACATCGTCATCGGAGCCGTCCTCGTCGTGGGAGCGAAGGCGCCCAAATTGGTGAGCAACGAACTGGTGGCGCGCATGCGTCAGGGTTCGGTGTTGGTCGACATCGCAGTCGACCAGGGTGGTTGCTTCGAGGCAACGCACCCCACGACCCACTCGGACCCCGTCTTCGAAGTCAACGGCTCGATCTTCTACTGTGTGGCGAACATGCCTGGTGCAGTGCCCAACACTTCCACCTTCGCGTTGGCCAACGCGACCTTGCCCTACACGATGGAGTTGGTCCGACACGGTTGGCGTGATGCCGTGCTGGCCGATGACGCCCTCGCTGAAGGAGTCAATGTCGTCAATGGAGCCATCACTTGTGGACCGGTGGCTGAGTCGCTCGGATTGGCGTTCAGTCCACTACGCTCCCTGCTGTAACTTTCCGATTTAGGTGCCGGGTCCCGGGTGATGTGCCCTCGGGGCCCGGCACCTTTCACGAGCAAGGGATATCATGACCGACGCATCTGTCAGCCACGTCGTGCACGCCGAGATGCCAGATCCGCGTCGGTGGTACGCGTTGGTGGTCATCGCCATTGCCCAACTCATGGTCGTGCTCGACGCGTCGATCGTCAACATCGCTCTTCCTCACGCCGCGCTCCCCAGAGCCCTCGGTGGCCTCGCGATCTCGGCGAAGAACTACCAGTGGGCGGTGACGGCGTACACGTTGACCTTCGGCGGTTTCTTGTTGTTGGGCGGTCGAATCGGCGACTACATGGGCCGCAAGAAGGCATTCCTGATAGGACTGTTGGGCTTCGCGGGAGCGAGTCTGCTCGGGGGATTCGCCCAGAATCAACAGATGCTCTTCGGAGCTAGGGCTCTGCAGGGAATGTTCGGTGCGCTGCTGGCTCCGGCCGCGCTCTCGTTGATCTCGGTGACCTTCACCGATTCCAAGGAGCGCGCCAGAGCCTTTGGCGTCTACGGTGCCCTAGCGGGAGTCGGCTCGGCGATCGGTCTCATCGCTGGTGGACTCTTGACCCAGTACTTGTCGTGGCGCTGGTGCCTCTTCGTTAACACCCCCATGGCGATCTTGGCCTTCACGCTGGCTATCCCCGATATCAAGGAGTCCAAAGTCGAAGGTCATCCCCACTACGACATACCGGGTGCCTTGAGCGCTACCGCCGGAATGGTCAGCGTGGTCTACGGCGTCTCGCAGGCCTCGACCAATGGTTGGGGATCCTCCACGGCCTGGCCGTTCATGGCCCTCGGCGCGACATTGCTCGTGATCTTCTTTCTCATCGAGAGCAGGAAACGCCAGCCGCTGTTGCCGCTTCGACTCTTGACCGACCGAGTCAGGGCGGGTGCCTACCTCACCCAGATCCTCGTCGCTCTAGGGCTGTTCGGCATGTTCTTGTTCATGACCTTCTACTTTCAGACCGTCCACCAGTTCTCCGCGGTCAAGACCGGACTGTTGTTCCTGCCCTTCTCGGTCGGCGTCATCCTCGCCGCGGGCGTGACGAGTCAGTTCCTGCCCAAGGTCGGGCCGCGACCACTGGCGACCCTCGGCTGCACGATGGGCGCGGTCGGCCTACTGCTTTTGTCGCTGTTGCATGCGAACAGCTCGTATCTCGGTCACGTCATGCCCTCGATGATCATCACGAGCCTGGGCATGGGCATGACCTTCGTAGCCGTCGCTTCGACGGCACTGTTCAACGTGCGACCCCAAGACACCGGAGCGGCCTCGGCAGTGCTGACGACTGCTCAACAGATTGGCGGGTCATTCGGCACCGCCATCCAGAACACCATCTTCGTCTCGAGTGCGGCGGCGCTCAGCGCGGCGGTCGTACACCGACCCACCACGCAGGCGGCCATCATCGCTCTGCGCAATCGGGCGTACGTCCACGGATTCGACATGGCGTTCCGTTTTGGCTCACTCACCCTCTTGTTGGCCGCGGTCACCTTCTTCTCGTTGGCCAATATCGATCGACACCATCTCGGTCAACACGACGAAGTCGTGGTCGCCCACTAGAGCTCCACGTAGGGGCAGTGTCGGCATCCACTCGAACAGCACGATCCGCGCTGGAGGTGGGCGTGGTGCGTGAGCACGAACAAGCCAGTAGAGGGATCGCGATACATGCTTTGGCCCCTCGCCGTGGCGACATCGTGGGCGTCCACGATCGCCGTGAAGTCTTCGCGCTCAGGTGAGCAGCGGCTGGGGTGCGGAAGCGGTGCCCCTTGGTCCATGGCCTCAACCTAACGGTGTCTCAGTCTGGAATGCGCAGCACGACCTTACCTAGTTTTCCCGGCCGCGCGAAGTATTCGTACGCGGTAGCGGCTTCGTCGAAGCTGAAGCTGCGCGCGATCGGCACACGCAACTCACCGGCGCGCCATCGTGGGATGAGTGTCTGGCCCACCCGCTCGGCCACTGTCGCCTTCTCGAGGCGAGTCCTTGAGCGAAGGGTCGAGCCGGTGATGGTTATTCGCGAGCGCATCACCACGAGCAGGTCGAGTTCGAGGTGGCTGCCAGCGCCGACGCCGATCACGACGACTCGCGCGAAGGGAGTCAGCCGGTTCAGAGCTCGAGCCAAGTGGGCCGAGCCGAGGAGTTCCAACACGACGTCCACGGGTTCGATGTCGTCAACTTGCTCAATCGTGATGGTTTCATCGGCACCGAGTTCGCTCAGTTGTTGATGATGCTCGCGAGACCTCGTCACGGCCGTCACGTGGGCGCCGAGCGCGTGAGCAATCTGAATACCCGCGACGCCTACGCCACCGGCCGCTCCAGAGATGAGCACGCGTTCTCCCTCGCGCAACCGAACTTGACTGGTCAGTGCATCGTGAGCGGTGCTGAAGGCCTCACCAAACCCGCCGGCCTGGTCCCAGTCGACGTGGTCGGGAACGAAGAGCAAGTGCTCGCTCGCCACGATGCAGTGCGTGGCCTGGGCCCCACCGCCAACGACGGCGCAGACCCGTCGTCCCAGCAGGGGTTCGTGGACTCGCGTACCGACCGCGGTGACGATACCGGCCAGCTCGAGTCCTGGAATATCCGCCGGTGAACCCGCGGGCGCCGGGTAGTACCCCTGTAATTGCAAGAGATCTGCGGCGTTGATCCCGGCGGCTCGAACCTCGACAACGACGTCGTTTTCGCCCGGAACCGGAGTAGGGCGCTGCTCGAAGACCAGTTGGTTGTCACGGATCACCAGTGCCTTCACCCCACCCACCATAGGGCGTCGAGTTTTTGGATCGGGCCGATAATCTCGGTCCATGACTATCTACGACATTCCTATCAATACCCTTAGCGGCGAAGCGAGTTCGCTGGCTCCATTCGCCGGAAAGACAGTTCTGGCGGTCAATGTGGCTTCCAAGTGTGGACTCACTCCGCAGTACGCGGGACTCGAATCACTGCAGAAGACCTACGAGGATCGTGGATTCACGGTGCTTGGATTCCCGTGCAACCAATTCATGGGCCAAGAGCCCGGAACCGCCGAGGACATCCATACCTTCTGCTCGACGACCTACGGCGTGACCTTCCCGATGTTCGAGAAGATCGAGGTGAACGGGGAAGACCGTCACGAGATCTACCGCGAACTCGTTGATGTACCCGACGTCGAGGGTTATACCGGCGACATTCGCTGGAACTTCGAGAAGTTCCTCATTAGCCCCGATGGTGGCGTGCAGCGCTTTGCCCCCCTCGTGGAGCCCCAGGACCCCGTGCTCATCGCCGCGATTGAGGCCGCGCTCAACTAGGAGCTGGCGATCGTGCGGTGTAGGCGGACGTACGTTGGTGTGAAACCGTAGTGTCGCCAGTGACTTGAAGCTCTACGGTTCGTAACTCGCCAATTGGTTTCGCAGAAATCGAATCCTTGCGTTCGCGCGTCGCTGAGTGCGCGGTCAACCATGGCCGTGGCGATTCCGCGTTCGCGGTGCGCGGTGGCGACCGTCACCGCGCTCAGGTGCAGGGTGCGCGGGAACGAGCCGCGAATATCGGGGAGGGGGAACGTCAGGCATTGGGCGACGCCTTCATGAGCCCACTCAACGATGTAGTGGTGCACCTCGGGGTCCTCGAGTGTATCGAGGAGATCGGCACGTCGCGACGAGCGATTGGCGCCCATCGAAAAACTAGGCCCGAGTTTTTGGAACTCGTCGAGCTGGTGGTCCAGTTCGACCGCGAGGTCGATCTCATGGGCACCGCCGATTCGAATCGAATAGCCGTCACGAAGCTCATGGGAGAAGTCCCGGTCCAGCGCGATCACCCCACGTTGGTGCATGCGTGCGAATCCCAACTCCAGCCAAGGTTGTGTCGACGACGGCTCGTCGAGAGTCCACACGTAGTGATCGCGAGCGCCCTCACTGATCCAGTGCGAGCCGGCCTGTGCGTAGAGCTCGGCGAGAATGTCGATGTCGTCGAAGGAGCACCCGTCGGGACCGATCCAGATCCCGCGACCGTAGTCATCGTTCTCGAGCAGGGCTCCATAGAGATGTCCGACGATCTGGTCATCGTCGACGGCCACCCAACTGGCGTCGCGAGTCGCGTGCAGCGCTTCGGACAACTGCGTGCTCGAGATGAGCGGATTCACGTAGTGATTGATCGTCGCCTCACGACTCAGTTTGGCGACGACTCGTGCGACGACGCCTTGGACGTCGTGCCTTTGGAGACGCCGGGCGCTGCGCACGCATCGATCGTAGTGCGATGGTGTGTCAAAGTTACGGGGTGAGTTTGCGTGCGACCCTCTTCGACATGGACGGGCTCTTGATCGACTCCGAAATCCTCTGGCATCGCGCCGAAGTGGAGATATTCGGCTCCCTCGGTGTCCCCATTGCCCGCAGCGGCGATCGCTCGACCAAGGGAATGTACGTCAACCAGGTGGTCACCTACTGGTTCGAGCGCTACCCGTGGGCCGGTCCGTCCCGAGATGATGTGGTGGAACTGCTCTTGTCACGCGTTGGCGAGTTGGTTGAGACCAATGGGCGCCTCCTGCCCGGTGCCCTACGCGCGATTGACTTGACCAGTGAGCGCGGACCGGTGGCTCTGGCTAGTTCCACACCGCTCAACCTCATCAAGCGGTGCCTTCGGGCCTTTGACCTCGAGTCACGATTCACCTCGGTCCATTCGGCCGAATTCGAACCCTATGGAAAGCCTCATCCCGGTGTCTTTCTCAGCGCCGCGGCCTCGCTCGGCATCGAGCCCGATCGGTGTCTCGTTTTCGAAGATTCCGCTGCTGGAGTGCTCGCTGGCAAAGCCGCCAGCATGACGGTCGTCGCGGTGCCGACACCCGAAGACCGAACTCAAGCGGCCATGGCCCTGGCTGACCTGCTTCTGGCTTCACTCGAGGATCTGACGCCCGATTGGCTTGATTCGCGCTTCGCCTAGAGGTACTTGGCGAAGCGGTACGCGTTGGGATGAGAGTAGGCGCCGGGTGGGAAATTCTCGACCTCGCCCCAGCCCGAGCCTCGGTACAGGGCGAGGGCTTCGGGTTGGGCGTATCCGGTCTCGAGGTAGAGCTGAACGAAGCCCATCTCGCGCGACCTCGACTCGATGGCGTTCATCAACGTGGTTGCGGTACCGCTTCGGCGTAGGTCCGGGCGAACCCATAGCCGTTTCACCTCGCCCACCGATGAAGGCGTCGAGCCGATTGAGCGCACGCCCACACCGCCGGCCAGATCACCGCCGACTCGTGCGACGAGGAAGGTTCCTCGAGGAGACCTGAGCTCATCGACATTGAAGTGCGACAAGTCATCAGCGGTGCCGTAGCGCCGATTCAGCTCGTCGACAGCAGCGTGCAACACGCTGAGTGCCCCGCTGGCTTCGATGGATTCTTCGACAATGCTGAGTCCGTCCACGACTCCACAGTATTGGGGCATCGCGAGCATCCTGGCCTGTTCACTACGATTGGGTGAGCCATTGAAGGAGACCAGTGTTCCGCCCCGTCAGCGCCGACCTAGATTTCGTGGCGATCGAGCAAGCCGAGCTCGCTCGCTGGAAGAAGAACGACGTCTTCGCTCGTTCCATGCAGCACCGCGAGGGCGCCGAACCCTGGGTGTTCTACGAGGGGCCGCCGACGGCCAACGGTAAGCCGGGACTCCATCACGTCTGGGCGAGAGCCTATAAGGACCTCTTCTGTCGATACCAGACCATGCAAGGTCGCTACGTTTCTCGTCGGGCTGGATGGGATACCCACGGTCTGCCGGTTGAGGTTCAGGTGGAGAAACAGCTGGGCATCTCGGGCAAGAAGGCCATTGAAGAGCAGGTGGGTATCGAGGAGTTCACCCGACTGTGTCGAGAGTCTGTCTTGACCTACGTGGGCGAGTTCGAGCGGCTGACCGAGAGAATCGGTTACTGGACCGACATGGAACACGCGTACTACACGTTTCATCCTTCCTACGTTGAATCGGTTTGGTGGCAGCTCCAGCAACTCTTCAACCGCGGACTGCTCTACGAGGACCTCAAGGTCGTCCCGTACTGTCCGCGTTGTGGGACCGCACTCTCCTCGCACGAGTTGGGCCAGCCCGAGGTCTACACCGACGAACTCGATGAGAGTTGCTACGTGCGCGTGCGCATCAGCGATGATGCGCAGCGCGACGGGTTGTTCGGTGCGATGTACCTCGCCGTATGGACGACGACCCCATGGACGCTTCCGTCCAACGTGGCGATTGCGGTCAACCCTGAGGTCACTTACGCCGTGGCCAATGGCGTCATCGTCGCCCAAGAACTGGTCGAGTCGGTTTTGGGACCCGACGCAGTGGTCTCGGGGACCCTGGCTGGACGAATGCTCGACGGCCTTCATTATGAGCGTCCTTTCGATGACGTCGAGTTGCCGAGTGGCGTCGACGCGTGTTACGTCGTGCTCGCTGACTACGTCACGACCGACGAAGGTACCGGCCTCGTCCACCAGGCTCCGGCCTTCGGGGAAATCGACCGACAGATTGCCAAAGAACACGGTTTGCCGACCGTGAACCCAGTGGGCCCCGATGGCTGCTTCACTTCGGCGATTGCCTGGCTCGAGGGAGCAGGGGTCCGCGCGGCGAACCACGTCATCAACGATGAGCTGCAACGGCGCGCAAGTCTCATCAGGAGAATGGACTACGTACACTCGTTACCTCACTGCTGGCGATGCGGAACTGTCTTGATCTACTGGGGCAAGCCAAGCTGGTACGTCGCCACGTCGAAGTTCAAGGACACCATGATCGCTGAGAACCAGAGCATCGACTGGCATCCGGGGCACATTCGTGACGGACGATTCGGAGAGTGGCTGAAGAACAACGTCGACTGGGCGCTCTCGCGTGATCGCTTTTGGGGAACGCCACTGCCGATCTGGCGCTGCGGCGAGGACCACTTCACGTGCGTGGGTTCGCGCGCCGAGTTGTCCGAACTCACGGGCCGAGATCTCAGTGACCTCGATCCACACCGTCCAGCGATCGACGAGGTGGTCGTGCCCTGTCGCACTTGCGGGGCCGAGGCACGCCGGGTCGAGCCCGTCATCGATGCCTGGTTCGATTCGGGCGCGATGCCGGCTGCCCAAGTCGGATATCCCCACGTTCAGGGCAGCGACCGGGCAATGCAGTTCCCCGCCCAGCTGGTAGTCGAGGCGATCGACCAGACCCGAGGTTGGTTCTACTCCCTGCTCGCTGTCAACACACTGGTCTTTGGTGAGAAACCCTATGAACACGTGTTGTGCCTTGGCCACATCGTGGACGAGAACGGCAAGAAGATGAGCAAGTCACTCGGTAACGTCATCGACCCGTGGACCGTGCTCGAGACCCGCGGAGCCGATCCACTGCGCTGGTGGATGTACTCCCAAGGTTCTCCGTGGACGTCGACTCGCGCGAGCCTCAACGCGATCGACGCGTCCCTTCGCGAGACCCTGGCGACGCTGTGGAACACGTTCAGCTTTTTCACGACGTACGCCTCGTTGAACAACTTCGACCCCGCTGACCCTGAGATACCCGAGGTGGCACACCGACCCGCCATCGACCGTTGGATACTGTCGCGCCTTGCAGGGGTGACCGAGGCCGTCACTGCAGCCCTCGATGGTTACGAGCCGCTCGGTGGGACCGATGCCATGGCCTCGCTGATCGACGACCTCTCCAATTGGTACGTGAGGCGCTGTCGACGTCGTTTCTGGCGCACCGATCCCAAAGTTCCGCGTTCGGATTCGCTGGCCGCCCAAGCGACCCTGCTCGAAGTCCTCCAGCGCGTGACACTGTTGCTGGCGCCGTTCTGCCCCTTCCTCGCCGAGAGGCTCTTTAGCGAACTGTTCGACGTCGAGCAGACCGAATCGGTCCACTTCGCGAACTGGCCGTCGGGTGAAGCGGCGCTTCGTGACGGCGACCTCGAAGGTTCGATGGAGGTAGCGCGACGTCTGACATCACTGGGGCGAGCGGCACGGGCCGAAGCCGGGGTCAAGGTTCGCCAACCCCTCGCTCGCGCCCTCGTCTTTCTCGCTCCCGGTTCGGTGATGCCGCCCGAAGGGGTGGTGGAGGACGAACTCAATGTCGACGTGTTGGAGTATGGCTCCGATCTGGCCCAGGTTTTGAGTTTCGAGCTGGTTCCCAATTTTCGAAACGTGGGACCCCGACTCGGCGAAGCGGTGAAGGAGCTCAAGCCGGCGCTGATGCGGATGGACTCGGTCGCCGCTGCGGCCGCTTTGGAGTCGGGGGGCGTGATCACCGTCACCCTGTCGACCGGCGATTTCGATCTCACCGGCGACGACATCGAACTTCGCGTCAAGGGACAAGGCGGCTTCGCCGTTTCACGAGACGGCGGCGAGGTCATCGCCCTCGACCTGGCCCTCGATGACCAACTGCTTCGTCGCGGGTACTTACGTGACGTCGTTCGCCAAGTCCAGGACCTACGCAAGAACTCCGGATTCGACGTGTCGGACCGAGTGATCCTGCACGTCGTGGGCGTCGAGGATCTCCACGACGGCTTCGCCACCCTGGCCAGCGAAGTGCTCGCCAGTGAGATCATCATCGGCGAGGGGACCGGTGAGGGTACGCCACTGGAACTCGACGACGCTCGCACGGCTCGCGCGTGGGTGCAAAGGGCCTAGCGCGGCTCGTTCAACTTCTTCAAGAGTTCGGTGAGCGTGGCGCGTTCGGGCCCGCTCAGTCGCGAACCGAGCAGACCTTCCAAATAGTCCAGGTGCACGTCGAGCGCTTCGTCGAGTCGGCGATTGCCTTCGCTCGTGATCGCTACGTAGACCGCGCGCCGGTCCGACGGACAACTCTCTCGCGCCACCAGATTCGCCTCTTCGAGGCGGTCGATCAAGCGGGTGGTACCACCGGTCGAGTGGACGATGGCGTCGGCAATGCGGTGCATCTTCAGTCGACCGTCCTGGGACTTGCGCAACTGCAAGAGGACCTCGAACCAGGGGAGCGGGAGCTCGCAGCGTGACTCGAGTACCAGGGCGAGGCTCCTCGACAGACGAGCGTTCGTCTCGAGTAGCAGCGCGAAGAGCTCCACCTTCTCGTCACCCGAGGGGCAGGCGCTGGTGCTCATCGACATGGCTCAATGGTAGCACATGGTTGCCTTTACAATTACTGTTTGACAAGTAGTTGCCTTTGCAACTATTATGTGGAGAACACAAAACGTGTCCAAACCAAGGAGAAAATAATGAGCAACCTTCCCGCTCCCGGCGTCTACAACGTCGACAACGTCCACTCGACCGTGAGCTTCATCGCACGTCACCTCGTCGCCTCGAAGGTACGCGGTAACTTCACCGATTTCTCGGGCGTCATCACGATCGGCGACACTCCAGAGACCTCGTCGCTTGACGCCACGGTCCAGGCCGCGAGCATCACGACCAATAACGAGATGCGCGATGGGCACCTCAAGAGCGCTGACTTCCTCGACCTTGAGAATCACCCCACCATCACCCTCAAGTCCACCAAGATCTCGGCGAAGAGCGGCGACGACTATGTACTGGTCGGCGATCTCACCTTGCGCGGCGTTACCAAGTCGGTCACCTTCGACTTGGAGTTCCTCGGAGCGGGACCCGGTATGGCTCCGGGAGTCACCGTCGCTGGATTTGAGGCACGAGCAGACATCGATCGGCGCGACTTCAACGTGAACTTCGAAGGTGCCCTCGAGAACGGCAGTCTGGTTGTCGGCAACAAAGTCACCCTCGAGCTGACTATCGAGGCCGCGAAGCAGGACTAGGGCCCTCGGCCAATGAACGAAGCGCCGGGGGCTGGTCGCCTTCGGCGCTTCGTTCGTTACGATGGGGTGATGGTGGACAACCCCAAGGGCAAAGCAGTGAAGTCGGGCGTCGGCGTCATCGGGGCGATTGCCACGATCATCTCGGTCTGGTGGTTCGCACTTCGTCCTCGACGCAAGCGAGACGGCCAGTAGCATTCGCGCTGGCCGTTTTGAAGTTCGCGTGACGAGTTCAATCGGGCGTTAGCGTTGTTCAATGGCGTCAGCCTCGTTCGCTCCACTGCGTCATCGCAGCTTCACGTTGTCCTTGGTCTCTTCGCTGGTGTCATCGACCGGGACGTGGATGCAGACCGTCGCGTTGGGAGTCTTTCTCACCCAGACCACGCATAATCCCCTTTGGCTCGGTCTCATCACGGTGTGCGCGTGGACACCGGCACTGATCGGCTCGCCACTGGGTGGGGTGATCTCGGATCGCTGGAACCGACAACGCTGGATCCAGTTCAACAACCTGGTGATGGCTGCGACCGCCAGCACGCTCGCAGTAGCGCAACTCATGCACCATCTGACCCCGTCCCTGGCCTGTTACCTCGCCATCGTCGAAGGACTCAGCAGTTCGGCGTCGTGGGCAGCATGGCAGTCGCTCCTGCCTGATCTGGTGGAGCGAGACGAGGTGCTCGCCGCAGTGTCGCTGTCGTCGGCCCAGTTCAATCTCGGTCGGATCATCGGTCCGATGCTCGCGGGCATCGCTCTGGCGCTCGGATCGCCCGGGCTGTGCTTCGCACTCAATGCGTCGTCGTTCGTCTTCGTCGTCATCATGTTCATGTTCGTGCGCACCACCCCGCGCTCAACGCCGAAAACGCCGATCAGGGTGTGGTCCGAGACCGTCGTCGGAGCGCGGGTGGCCTGGTCGGTGAAGGGGTGTCGTTTTCCCATCGCCGCCGTGGGCACCGTGGCCTTGATTGCGAGTCCGTTCATCGCGCTCGTTCCCGCGATGGCCATTCAAACCCTGCACGCCGGCAAGGTCGGCACCTCGTGGTTGGTCGGCGCGCAGGGCGTGGGTGCGGTGATCGGTGCGCTGACCCTTCCCGCGTTGGCCCGGCGCACCTCGCGGCTCCTGGTGCTCCAGGGCTCACTGGTGGGTGTAGCAATCTCGTTATGCGCCTACGGGCTCGCGCCGAACCTGGCGGCGGCGGTGGTGGCTCTGCTCGTCCTTGGTGGCGCCTACGTCGGGAGTCTGACTGGACTGAATGCCGCGGTGCAACTCCACGCCCCGCGTCGTGAGCGCTCGAGGATCCTTTCGCTCTATACCTTGTCTCTGTCGTTGTTCTATCCGTTGGGCGCTCTCGTGCAGGCCGCGCTCGCGCGGTCCTGGGGAGTTCGATCGGTGACTGAAGGCGCCGCGGCCGCGCTGGTGGTCGTCTTGGTGACGGTGAGTCTCGTGGGACCCGGGTTCTGGAGTGAAATCGGCTCGACGCCAGATCGACCTTCCGTTTTGCTGGCAGAATGAAGGCATGTCATTTACCGCCACAAATCCCGCCACTGAAGAAGTAATCTCCGAGTTCCCCGGCCACACGCCCGAGCAGGTGGACCAAGCTCTCGAGAGCGCCGCGAAAGGCTTCCAACGCTGGAAGCGTGTGCCCATTGCTGAACGCGCTCAGCTGATGCTGCGCGCCGCTGAACTACTCGAGAGTGAGATTCCCGTCGTTGCACACCTGATGACCTCCGAAATGGGTAAGACGTTCGCCGCCGCCAAGGGTGAGGCCTCGAAGTGCGCCTTGAACATGCGCTACTACGCAGAGCATGCCGAATCCATCCTCGCTCCTGAGTCGATCAAGACCTCTGCGGTGCGCAGTGGTGTTCGCTACGACCCCATCGGGGCGATCTTGGCGATCATGCCCTGGAACTTCCCGTTATGGCAGGTCATTCGAATGGCTGCTCCGACACTGATGGCGGGCAACGTCGTCGTGCTCAAGCACGCCTCGAACGTTCCCGGTTGTGCGAAATACATCGAAGACCTCTTCGCTCGTGCCGGCTTCGGTGAAGGCGCTTCCACCACGTTGTTCGTTGGCCACAGCCAGATCGCCTCGATCATCGCGGACCGCAGAATCGCCGCGGTGACCCTCACGGGCTCTGAGGCGGCGGGTCGATCGGTCGCCTCTCTCGCCGGTCAGCACCTGAAGAAGGTCGTCCTAGAACTCGGAGGATCGGACCCGTTCATCGTCGCCAGTTCGGCGAACCTCGACGTCACCGTACCGCTGGCGGTCACGGCCCGGGTCCAGAACAATGGCCAGGCCTGCATTGCTTCGAAGCGCTTCATCGTCGTGGCGGACCGGGCCGAAGAGTTCAAGGAGCGTTTTGCGGCCGCGATGTCCGAGGTGCCAATGGGTGACCCGATGGATGAAGGGACCGTGCTCGGACCGGTGGTCAGCAGGGCCCAGCTCGACGAGCTGACCCAACAGGTCGCCTCTTCGCTAGCTGCTGGCGCGATTGCACTCACGGGTGGCGCTCCGGTCGAAGGCAAGGGCTTCTACTACCCGGCCACCGTGCTCACCAACGTCCCGGCCGATTCGAGGGCGGGTTGTGAGGAACTGTTCGGACCGGTTGCGGTAGTTCACGTCGTGGACGACCTCCAAGCCGCGATCGAACTCGCCAACGACACCCCCTGGGGTCTGGGCGGCTCGATCCACGCCACCGATCAAGGTGAGATCGACGCAGCGATCGCCGGACTCGACGTCGGGATGGTCTTTGCGAACTCGATCGTCGTCTCAATGCCGGAACTGCCCTTTGGGGGTACGAAGGAGTCGGGGGTCGGACGTGAACTCTCGGTCTACGGTGTTCGCGAGTTCACAAACATCAAATCGTTCTACGTCGTTTGACGATCTACTACTTCGACCATGCGGCCTCGGCACCACGTCGAGACGAAGTGGCTGACGCCATGGCGCCCTTCGAACACGGGGTCGTCGGCAATCCATCGGGCAGCCACCGCGCGTCGCGCGAAGCGCGTCGCGCCCTCGAGGAGGCTCGCGACGAGGTAGCCGCCTTTGTCGGGGCCAAGCCCGCGGGGGTGATTTTCACCAGTGGTGGCACTGAGTCGTGCCACCTCGCCATTGCCGGTGTGACCCATCACCATCGGCGTACCCACGATCGATCCGAGATCGTGATATCTCGGATCGAACACCACGCGGTGTTAGACGCTGCGCAGTTCATGGCCAGGGACTTCGAGAATGTGAGCGTGCGCTACGTGGAGGTCTCCGACGAGGGTGTGCTCGATCTCGACTCCCTCGAAGCCCAGTTGAGCGACGACACCGCCATCGTGAGTGTGATGACGGTCAACAATGAGACTGGGGTTCGCCAACCTCTCGATGGCGTTAACGCGATGGCCAAGAGCTTGATCGCTGGCGGGGTCGTCACCCATAGCGATGCCGTGGCCGGCGCGCCTTGGCTCAACTTGCCGATGGTGACAGCCACGATGGATATGGTCTCGATCTGCGCGCACAAGATCGGCGGGCCCGTGAACAGCGGAGCGCTCGTGGTGCGCGGTGATGTTGCGCTCGACGCACTCGTGCCAGGTGGCGGCCAAGAGCGTGGTCTTCGTGGAGGCACGGTCGACGTCGCGGCGGCGGTCGGTCTCGCAGCGGCGGCGCGGATAACACGCCGAGAGCTCGCCGAGCTCAACGATCGCGTTGTCGACTTGCAGAACAAACTCATGGCGGCGTGTAGCTTCCTGCCCGGGTGTGCGATCACCGCGCCAGGGGCTTTGAAGGTGCCCGGAACGGTCCATCTGACCTTCGAGGGACTGGCCAGTGACGAGATCCTTTTCCTGCTCGACCAACAGGGCGTGTGCGCCTCGGCAGCGTCGAGTTGCTCGAGTGGCGCATCCCAGTCGAGTCACGTCCTCGAGGCGATGGGTGTGAGTTCCGAGCGCGCCCGCGGTTCACTGCGACTCTCCATGGGGGCCGAGACCACGACGGCGGATGTGGACTCACTCATCCAGATCTTGTCTGGTGTGGTCTACCGGCTCCGTGACGAGGCATAACGGCGCTTCGGACTGGCAGACTGGGTGCATGAAGGTCCTGGTTGCGATGAGTGGCGGCGTTGATTCCTCGGTGGCCGCTGGCCTGCTGGTCGAGCAGGGCCACGAAGTCGTCGGCGCCACCCTCAAGCTGTGGGGCGGGATCGCCGACTCGGGGTGCTGTTCGGTCGGTGACGTCGACGACGCTCGTCGCGTCGCCCAGATCCTTCGAATCGATCATCACGTCTTCAACTATTCCGAAGAGTTCGAGCGTCACGTCGTGGGACCATTCGTGCAGGGCCACGCGAGTGGCCAGTCACCGAATCCCTGTATCGAATGCAACCGCCACATCAAGTTCGACCTGTTGTTTGAGCGTGCGCGCCGACTCGGATTCGACTTCGTAGCCACCGGACATCATGCGCGTGTCCTCACCCGCGACGCCGAGACCTGTCTCGTGCGCGGGGTCGACACCCAAAAGGATCAGAGTTACGTCCTTGGTTATCTCACCAGCGACGAGCTCTCGATGCTGCTCTTGCCGATCGGTGAGATGAACAAGAGCGCGGTGCGTGCGCACGCTGAGCGTCTAGGACTTCGCACCTGGGACAAACCCGACAGCCAGGACGTCTGCTTCATCGAATCCACCAAGGGCCGCGAGGTCTTCTTGCGCCAGCGTATCGAGTTAACGCCCGCCAAACTGGTGGACCGGTCCTCTGGTGAGGTCATTGGTTCCACTGCCGCGGCCGAGTTGATGACGGTTGGACAGCGTCGTGGGGTCTTGCCCGATCGAGACGGGGCCAAACGTTACGTGGCCCGTGTGGACCTCGCCGCCCACACGGTCGAGGTGGGCCGTCTCGCGGACGTGCTCATATCGAGGATCGACCTCGACCCAACCTCACTGACGAGTGCGCGAGGAACGTTGGTCGATGGCGTGAGGTACTTCGCCCAATGGAGTTCGCACGGCCGAGTCCAGCCGGTGACCCTTCACCTTTCGACGCGATGCCACGTCGTGCTCGACACGCCCGCGAGGCCGGTGGCGCCTGGACAGACCCTGGTGCTCTACCGCTACGACGAACCCACGATCGTTGAAGGTGCGGCGATCGTCACGTTGGCGTGAAACCACTCGAACTCGCGAGGCGACTGCGCGAGGAGATCGCCCGTCACAACGTCGCCTACTACCTCGAGGACGCCCCATCGATCCCCGACGCGGACTACGACGTGCTCGTTCGCGAGTTGCGTGACCTCGAACGCGACCACCCCGAGGTTCGAGACGTCAATTCGGTGAGCCAGCGAGTCGGGGTTGCGGTGAGTGGCACCTTCGGTGAGGTCCAGCATGCCGAGGCGATGCTCAGTCTGGACAACGTGTTCGACGCGCTCGAGTTGCGATCGTGGGGTGAGCGAGTCGCTCGGGTGTTGGGCGCCGATCCAGAGGTCATCGAGTTCGCCGTGGAGCCCAAGATTGATGGGCTGGCCCTATCCATCGGATACCAGGACGGTGTCCTCACTCGCGCCGCCACACGAGGCGACGGTCGAATTGGCGAGGACGTCACCGAGAACGTTCGAACCATCGCCAACGTTCCGCGACGACTTACGGCCACGCCAGGGGGGCGTTTCGAGGTCCGTGGCGAGGTATACCTGGCTAACGATGACTTCGTGGCCCTGAATCGGCTGCAACGTGAAGCAGGGGAGAAGGAGTTCGCCAATCCCCGCAACGCCGCCGCTGGAAGCCTGCGTCAGAAGGATCCCCAGGTCAGCGCTCGGCGCCCGCTCTCTTTTCTCGCCTATCAATTGGTAGACCTCGAATCGTCACTCAGTATCGACAGTTACCTCGAGACCATCGCTCAACTTCGCCGCTGGGGCTTCACCACGGCGCGTGAGACGCAGCGATCGGTGGGCGTTACGGCGATGATTGGACGCGCCGACTGGTTCGAGGCGCATCGCCATGAACTGACCTATCAGATCGATGGAGTGGTCATCAAGCTCGACTCACTAGCCCAGCGCCAGGTCCTGGGCTTCACCAGTCGGGCGCCGCGATGGGCCATAGCCCGAAAGCTCCCGCCCGAGGAGCGCACGACCCGTCTGGTGGCGATCGAGGTATCGATCGGCAGGACCGGACGGGCGACCCCCTTTGCGATTCTCGAGCCGGTCGTCGTCGCAGGCTCGACGGTCTCGATGGCCACGTTGCACAACCAAGACCAGGTGTCGAGTAAGGATGTTCGCCCCGGGGACCTGGTGATCGTGCGCAAGGCCGGCGACGTGATTCCCGAAGTGGTCGCGCCAGTGCCCGAGCCGGGTCGGCGACGATCCGGCGCTTGGCGATTCCCGACGAAGTGCCCGGTGTGCGAAGGACCCCTCGAACGAATCGGCGATGAGAGCGATACCTACTGCGTCAATCGCGCCTGTCCGGCCCAGTTGACCCAACAGGTGATCCACTTCGCCTCGCGCGCGGCTCTCGATATCGAGGGACTGGGCGAACAGCGCGTGGGACAACTCCTCGCCGAGGGACTCATCGGTGACGTGGCGGACCTGTTCTACTTGCGCGCCGCCGACCTCTCATCGCTCGAGGGCCTCGGCGAGGTCTCGGCGAGTGCGTTGGTCAGCGCGATCAGCGCAGCCAAGAATCGTCCACTCAGTCGCCTTCTGGTCGCGCTGGGGATCCGTCACGTCGGACCCGTGGCGGCGAGGCAACTGGCCACGACGTTCACGACGTACGAGGCGCTGGCGCGCGCCTCGCTCGAAGAACTTGAGGTCGTGGACGGGATCGGTCCAGTCATCGCGGCCTCGGTCTACGAATATTGTCGCGACGAAGAGAGCCGTCGACGCATCGAACGCCTCGTCGAGGCGGGGTTCGATCTGCAAGAGCCTCGTGAAGCGCTCACGGGCTCGAGGAGCCTCGCGCAACGAGCCGTCGTCATTACCGGGAGTATCGAAGGGTTCTCGCGTGACGAGGCTGAGGCCGCGGTGGTCGCCCATGGTGGGACTTCACCGGGCTCGGTGTCGAAGAAGACCTATTGTCTGGTCGTCGGTGAGTCGCCGGGAGCGGCGAAGGTCAGCCGGGCGCTCGAGCTCGGCGTGGCGACGATCCCGGCGAGTGAGTTCGTACATTTGCTGGAGACTGGTTCGTGGAACGCCACCATATCCTGAGCTGCACTTACTAGGGTTAGAGACGTAATGCCTACGCCAACTTTCCTTTCCGGTCATCATCTGGTCAGTCGCTACCGGATCCTCGACCTGGTCGGGGTGGGTCGTACGACCGAGGTCTACACGGCCCAGGACCTCTCCCTGGGACGCACGGTGGTGGTCAAGGTGCTCCTGGGGAGTCTCGCCGCGCATGAGGAGATCCGAAGGTCGTTCCGCGACCGGATCATCCGCGCGGCCACGCTCAGTCATCCACACCTGGCCCGGGTTTTCGACGGCGGCCAAGAGGCCGGATCGATCTTCATGATCAGCGAGTACCTCAGCGGAGGATCGTTGGAGGACGTGCTGGCGAGTGGTCGTACCCTCAGCACCGACGACGGTGCGAGATTGGGACGCGACGTGGCCAGCGCGCTCGCCTACGCGCATTCGAACGGCTTCGTGCACGGCTCGCTGTCTCCTTCAAAGCTCCTGTTCGACGCCGAGGGTCGGGTCCGGGTCAGTGACGTCGCGCTCGCGGGGCTCGGTGACGCCTACCGCGAGCGTTTCAGCCTCGATGATGTGCGGTACCTCAGTCCCGAACAGGCGATTGGCGACCCCGCCGAAGCCAAGAGTGACGTGTACGCGCTCGCCCTCATTCTCTTCGAAGCCGTCACCGGGACCACTGCCTTCGACGGACTGACCCCCGAAGCGGTGCTGCGCGCACGAATCAACGCCCCACTGCCGATCCGCACCGAGCTGGGGACCCTCGACATGCTCCTCGCCCAAGCCGCGGTGCCCGACCCCCTCCTTCGACTCGACGCCGAGCAGTTCGCCAGTCGTCTGAGCGCCGTGGTCAACGACAGTGCTCCGCTGATTGTGAGTCCCGGGCGTGGTGTCATGCCGTTGTTGGCCCAATTTACCCCGACCGAACCGCGACACTCCGTAGGATTTCGCCCGCCGTCGCCCGACGAGATCGTTGGTACCACTTCGGTCGTGCCCATCGTGGGGGCCGGGCCTACGGTACCTCTCGCGCGCAATGCGAACGACTGGGTGCCCCCGACGCGCGACGGGCGAGGCGGTCGATACTACGGTGGCGGGCACGAGGGCTTCGAGGCCGACGAGCCGGCGCCGCGGCGACGAACGGCCTTCCTGGCCGCTGCAGTGCTGTTGATCCTGATCGCCGTGGGTGCGGGTGCCGCTTGGAAACTGGGTTACTTCACCCAGAGCCACACGGTGCCGTCCCTGACCGGAGTGACGATCAAGGAGGCCCAGAGTCTCCTGGGCGGCGATGGATTCACCTTGACGGTGACCCAGCACCATTCGTCGGCGAGCATTCCGGCCGGCGAGATCATCAGTCAGTCCCCGGCCGCCGGGGCGAGTGGCAAATCGGGATTGGTCATCACCGTGGTCACTTCGGATGGGCCGTCGATGGTAACCATGCCGACGAACCTGGTCGGTGAGGACTGTGCCACCGCGACGGCGCAACTCGCCAAGTTGAAGGTGACCGCTCAGTGTCCGTCCTCGGCTGAAGTGAGGAGCAAGGTCATCGCGGCCGGACGGATCGCCAAAGTCCTCTACCATTCCACGGCCAATCCGATCGCCGTTCCCAGTGGCGCGACGGTGACCCTCGCGGTGAGCAAGGGTCCGCCGGTGAGTTCGACCACCACGACCACTCCGGCGGCGACGACGAGTTCAACGTCGACCACGTCGACCACGTCGACCACGTCGACCACGACCACGACCTTGGCCCACCCGCTGCGGGCGGTGCCCAACGTGGCTGGACTCACCAAAGCTCAGGTATTCGCCGCATTTCGCAAAGCGCAGTTGTACTTTCGAACCCAGGGCCCCGGCGCCGCGAACCAGACGTGGACGACGGGCGTCTCCACCATCCCAGCGGCTGGAACCATGGTCAAGTGGGAGTCGACGATCGTGGTCAACGTCAAGTGAGCGCCGTTTGTGAACTCTGTGAGGGTGCAGAGATCACGACGCGTTACTACGAGGACGAGCTGTGCTGGATCGCCGACTGCGAGATCTGTCTCGTGCCGATGGTGGTTTGGCGCAGCCACGACGCTCGACCACCCGATTCGGTGCGGTCGCTACTCCTCGACGCTCTCGAGGTGGTGGCCAATCGCGAATTGGGCGAAGGCAACTGGAGTTTCGACGACCATATGCGAAACATCCCCGACCACTACCACGCCCACGCGCGCCCGCCGTACTTCTGGCGCCGATCTCAGACGTAGCGCCTGCGTCCACATCATTACAATCGGGTCACCAGATCCAAGACGAGAGAGGTCACCATGGGGGCGCTTGACGGTCGTGTCGCAATCATCACCGGAGCCGGTCGCGGGATCGGCCGAGAGCACGCGCTGCTCTTCGCTGCCGAAGGGGCGAGGGTGGTGGTCAATGACCTGGGAGGCGGACTCGACGGTTCGGCCCACGCGAACAACCCGGCCGAGGAAGTGGTCGCCGAGATCAGGGCCATGGGCGGTGAAGCCGTAGCGAACAACGAGAACGTGGCCGACTGGCAGGGTGGGCAACGGCTGATCCAGTGCGCCCTGGACACGTTTGGCGAACTGAACGTGCTGGTCAACAACGCGGGCATCCTGCGCGACCGCGTATTGGTGAACTTGAGTGAGAGCGATTGGGACTCGGTGATCGAGGTTCACCTCAAGGGCCACTTCGTGCCCACTCGCCACGCCGCCAACTACTGGCGTGAACGCGCCAAGGCCGGCCACCCCGTGCAGGCCTCGATCATCAACACTTCGTCGACCTCAGGTCTGCTCGGCAACATCGGCCAGTCGAACTACGGCGCGGCCAAGGCCGGCATCGCCGCGTTCACGGTCATCATCGCCGAGGAACTCGGTCGCTATGGAGTTCGCGCTAACGCCATCGCGCCAGCCGCGCGCACCAGGATGACCGAATCGACGCCAGGACTCTCGGACCACGTCGTCAAGCCATCAGATGCGGCGGTCTTTGACGTATGGGACCCCGCCAACATCTCGCCGTTAGTGGCGACGCTCGCTATGGCGGAGTGCGAGGTGACGGGCCAGGTCTTCTTCGTCCAGGGAGGGACCGTGCGCAAGTTCCAGAATTGGACGATGACCGAGGCACTTGAGAAGGACGACCGCTGGACGGTGAGCGAACTCGCTCAGCAACTGCCCACGCTCAAGTGAACGAGGAGCGCCCGCGCGCGCACCTGGACCGTGAGGACCCCGACGGTCTGCTCAATGCGCGAAGCGACCCGGCGAGCATCGCTTTTGGAACCTTGGGTAGCGAAGCGGGCAGCGACCTCAACTGGTTCTCACTGCTTCGCGCCCGGGTTCAGGCCCGCGCCGAGGGCTCCTCGCGCTACCAGTGGTGGGTCCTGTGGTCCTTGTTGGCGGGCTTGTTCGCACTGAATTTCACTTTCACCGTGTTCATCGTGGCGCTCCCGACCGTTGCCCACCAGTTCCACACGAGCGTCACGGTCTTGACCTGGACGATGGTCGGCCCCCTGCTCGCCTACGGTTTGGCCGCTCCGATCCTGGGCAAGACCGGCGACATCTACGGACATCGGCGCCTCTACCTCTTCGGGCTCTTGGGAGCGATGGTGTCAGCCGGTCTGACCGCGGTCTCGCACAATGTGGACATGTTGCTCTTCGCGCGTACCTTGGACGGGATTCAAGGAGCCGCGACCGGCACCGCCTCGGGAGCACTGATCAACATGGTCTTTGGACGCGAGGAGCGCGTCAAGGCCATGGGGTGGTGGAGCCTCGTCGGCGCGGGAGGGCCGGTCATCGGTGTCTCGCTCGGTTCACCGATCATCGCCGCGTTCGGCTGGCGCTTTCTGTTCTGGTTCCAGTTGATCTTGATCGTCGTGGCCTTTGCCGTGGTGTCGATCGTGCTGCCTCGACGACGTGGACTCGATCACGAGGAGGCTGCGAAGAAGGCCCAGGCCCGACTCGAGTTCCGCAAGATGGACTGGATCGGGAGTTGGGCGCTGTCGATTGCGGTGACGACGTTGATGCTCGGCCTCTCGATCGGGCCCAGCCTGGGTTGGACCAGTTTTTGGACCATCGGCGCCTTTGCGATGTCGTTGGCGCTCGTGGCGATGTTCGTCCATCGGATCCGTCACGCGCCCAACCCCCTCATCCCGGCCCACTACTTTGCCCGGCGTAACTTCGTCATGCCGATGGTGCTACGCGCCGCAGCGAACTTCTCGTACTTCGGCGCTTTCTTCCTCTTCCCTCTGCTGATGGAGCAGGGCTACGGTTACTCGATCTCTCGCGTCGGGGCCCTCGCCATCGCGCGACCGATCACCTTCGCGCTGAGTTCTCCTATCGCGGGCTACGTGGCGATTCGTATCGGTGAACGGGTCAGCGCAATCGCCGGGGCGGCCTTTTTGACCACGTCACTGGGGCTCTTCGCGCTCCTGCAGCCGTCGTCGGGGGCGTGGATGGTGGCGATCGCACTGGCCCTGTCGGGATTGGGCATGGGAGTGGCGATGCCGTCGTCAAGCTCGGTGATGGCCAACGAGGTCCAGGTGAGCGAGTTTGGCGTGATGTCGGCGGCTCAGATGCTGGCCATGCAAGTCGGTGAGGTCGCGGGGATCCAAGTACTCGAAACGGTCCAACAAGCGCTGGTGCATCGGCGCGGTCTCACCGATGCTCGACCTGGACCGGCACTGCTCGCGACCTTCCAGCTCCCCTTCGTCATCGGCGCAGCGGTGGGTGCGATCGGGCTCGTGGCGGCGTTCTTCTTCCGGTCCATTCAACGAGGAGCGCCCAAGGGGAGCGGGTGAAAGTGACGGTAGGCTCTAGGCCTATGACAGTCGAAATCATGCCCGGTTGCGAACCGTTCAGCGTCGCCGGTGGTCCAAATGGAGTCCTCGTGCTGCACGGATTCACTGGAAATCCCACGTCGGTGCGTGCTCTGGCAGAACTCGCCCAAAAGGCGGGTCACAGCGTTGAGTTGCCGCGACTACCGGGTCACGGGACCACTCTCGAGGACATGATGGGAACGACGTGGACTGATTGGTCGAACGCCGCGATGCTCGCCTACGACGATCTCGCCTCGCGCTGCGAGCGAGTGGTCGTCGTCGGACTCTCCATGGGCGGCGCGCTCGGCGCGTGGGTCGCCGAGCAGCGCGCGGTGGCCGGCTGCGTCTTCATCAACCCCCTCGTCAAGCCCCCGGTCCAGGAGATCGAGGACGGACTGGCTCAGTTGATCGAAGCCGGCCTGGAGACGATCGATTCGATTGGATCCGATATCAAGAAAGAAGGCGTCGCCGAGCTCTCGTACCCGGGGACGCCGCTGCGCTGCGCGCAGAGTCTCTTTAGTGCACTGCACGACGTGGAGGTGAACCTGGTCAAGATAACGGCGCCCATCTTGTTGATCTCGAGTCGCGAGGATCACGTCGTGACCTCGGATAACGGTGACGCGCTGATCCAGAAGGTCTCGGGACCGATCGAACGGATCTGGCTCGAGAACTCCTTTCACGTCGCAACCATGGACAACGACCGTGAACTCGTGGAGTCATCGACGATGGCTTTCGTAGACAGGGTCCTGGCGTAATGGGCTCACCCCTACGTCGAGAAGAGGTCGCCCACGTGGCCAAGCTGGCGAGACTGTCGTTGAGCGAGGACGAACTCGAGTTGTTCACCGAGCAACTCGGCCAGGTGCTCGAGCACGCCAACGACATGAGCTCACTCGACCTAAAAGACGTCGAGCCGACCGCCCATCCCTTCGGCCTGATCAACGTCGTGCGCGACGACGTCGTTCGTGCGAGCCTCGAACGCAACGCGGTGCTCAGCCAAGCACCCGACACCCAAGACGATCGTTTCGCGGTGCCGCGCATCATGGGTGAGGCGCCGTGAAGAGCGCCCAGCAAACGGCCCTCGACGTCCAAGGCGGGACGTCGAGCGCGCTCGAAGAGCTTGAACGTGCGCTCTCGGTCGTGCGAGAACGTAACGACGAGCTAAACGTCTTTTTGCACGTGGACCAAGACGGAGCCCGAGCACTGGCCTCGACGATCGACGAGCGCGTGGCCCGCGGGGAGTACGTTGGCCCCCTGGCCGGTGTCCCGATAGCGATCAAGGACAACCTCTGCCAGGTGGGAATCCCGACGACCTGCTCATCGCGAATCCTCGAGGGATGGCGCCCCCCGTACAACGCCACCGTCATCGACCGACTGATCACGGCAGGCGCAGTCCCGATTGGCAAGACCAACCTCGACGAGTTTGCGATGGGCTCGTCGACGGAGAACTCGGCCTTCGGCCCGACGCGCAATCCCCTCGACCCCACCCGTGTGCCCGGCGGCTCATCGGGAGGCTCGGCGGCGGCCGTGGCCGCCGACATGACCCCGATCTCCCTGGGCAGCGACACCGGCGGGTCGATCCGCCAGCCCGCCGCGTTGTGCGGACTGATCGGCATGAAGCCCACCTACGGCCTGGTGTCGCGATACGGACTGATCGCCTTCGCGAGCTCGCTCGACCAGATCGGTCCATTCGCCAAGAACGCCATGGACGCGGCGCTCCTGCTGGAGGTGATCGCTGGTCACGACCCCATGGACTCGACATCGTTGCCCGAGCCCAGTCCGTCCTTGGCCACGCACGTCAACAGCGGCGTCGTGGGTCAGCGCGTTGGACTCGTGCGAGAACTGATCGAAGGGGCTGACGAGGACGTCGAGTCGGCGGTAGTGCGTGCGAGGAGTGCGCTCGAAGAAGCCGGTGCGAAGGTCGTGGAGCTGTCGATCCCCGAATTTCGACTCGGTCTGAGCGCCTACTACTTGATCGCTCCAGCTGAGGCGTCGAGCAACCTCGCACGCTTCGACGGCGTTCGCTACGGAAACCGAGTCGACGCGGAGGACGTGACGGCCATGATGGAGGCCACGCGCACCGCCGGTTTCGGTGCTGAGGTGAAGCGTCGCATCATGCTCGGAACCTACGCACTGTCCGCGGGCTACTTCGACGCGTACTACGGTCAGGCGTTGAAAGTGCGCACCCAGATGATCGCGGCATTTCGGCGAGCCTATGAGCAGGTCGACCTGCTGCTCGGCGCTACGACGCCCAGCGTTGCATTCGAGTTCGGTTCCAAGACGAGCAATCCAATGTCGATGTACCTGTCCGACGTCTTCACGATTCCCACCAATCTCGCCGGTGAGCCCGCCGTGTCGGTACCGTTCGGTACCGGCGAGGCCGGTCTGCCCATCGGTGTTCAACTTCTGGGTCCGGCTCGCAGCGAAGGTCGCCTCTTCGCCGCGGCGCGGGTGCTCGAGATCGCCGACGGCCGCCCATGACGTTGCCCAACGGTTGGGAGATGGTGGTGGGGCTCGAAGTCCACACGGAACTAAAGACCGCCACCAAGATGTTCTGCGGCTGCGCCAACTCCTTTGGCGCCGAAGCCAACACCAATATCTGTCCCGTGTGCCTGGGGCTACCCGGAGCACTGCCGGTGCTGAACCGGCGTGCGGTGGACCTGGCCATGGCCATCGGCATGGCGCTGCACAGCACGATCGCCCCGTCCACGTTCCATCGCAAGAACTACTTCTATCCAGACATGCCCAAGGACTTCCAGATCAGTCAGTACGACCTGCCGATCAACTCGGGCGGCTACCTCGACCTACCCGACGGTTCACGGGTCTCGATCGAACGGGCCCACCTCGAAGAGGACACCGGCAAGTCGACCCACCTTGGTGGGTCGGGACGTATTCACGGCGCGGACCGGTCCCTCGTGGACTACAACCGTTCGGGAGTGCCACTGGTGGAGATCGTCTCGGGCCCCGACATCCGCTCGTCGGCCCAGGCCCGGGCCTACGCGAGTGAGTTACGAGCGATCCTGATCGCGACTTCGGCGTCAGACGGGCGCATGGAAGAGGGCTCGATGCGCATCGATGCCAACGTGTCGGTGCGCCAGCGTGGCGAACCGTTCGGAACGCGCTGCGAGATCAAGAATCTCAATTCGCTGCGCAGCCTGCAGCGCGCGATCGATCACGAGGCGTTGCGTCAGGTCGAACTCATCGAGGAGGGCGGCGTCGTTCGCCAAGAGACGCGCCACTGGGACGAGAACCAAGGCGAGACCTCGACGATGCGCACCAAGGAAGAGGCCGAGGACTACCGGTACTTCCGAGAACCCGACCTGGTCGACCTCGCCCCCGATCAGCAGTGGCAGGACCGCGTACGCGCGGCCCAGCCGGTCCTACCCGCCCAGCGTCGACGCGAATTGGTGTCGCGACTGGTTGACGCGACTGAAGCACAACTCGATGCCGTTGGGGTGGTGATCGACCTCAACCTCGAGCCCTTCGTCCACGCGGCGATCGACGATGGTGTCGAGGCACCACTGGCGATCGCGCGTGCCGCCAACGAACTGGCTGCGGGCATCGACGACATCGAGCGACTCTCCCAAGAGGCCTTCAGCCTCACGCTCCAGATGGAACAGCGCGGAGAGCTCTCCGCGACCCAGGCCAAATCCGTGCTCGGCGAACTGCTGAGCCAGGGCGGGGACCCCGGGGACATCGTGCGCAGCAAGGGCTTCGTCCAACTCTCCTCGGACTCTCTTGGCGCAACCGTCGAGCAGTTGATCGAAGAGCATCGCGATGAGTGGTCTCGCTACTGTGACGGTGACGACAAGTTGGCCCAGTTCTTCGTCGGTCTCGTGATGAAGGCGACCAAGGGCCAGGCCAATGGCAAGTCGGTGATCGCCGAACTCCAGAGCCGTCGCTGATCGCTGAGCCGGGCGTTCCAGTAGTTTTCTAGGATGCGTCGAGTCGTCGTCCCCTTGATGGCACTGGCACTGGCGACGAGCGTTTTCGCCTCCGTTGCCGGGGCCGACTCGACGACGACCACGACGCAGAGCACCACCGGCTCCTCGACCACCCCGGCGCCCAAAGTCCAATGGCGGGCCCCGCTCACGGGTCTGCCCGATCCGCGAGGACTCACGCGACACCGCTCGCCACTGACGATCAAGATCGACAACACCCCCCAAGCCCATCCCCAAACCGGTATCGAGCACGCTGACGTCGTGTACGAGGAGATCGTCGAAGGAGGGATTACCCGCCTGGCGGCGGTCTTCGACTCGTACCTGCCCATGGCGGTTGGTCCGGTGCGATCGGTACGACGTACCGATCGTGAGATCGTCAGTCCCATCGGAGGGATATTCGCATTCTCCGGGGGAGCCCCGTACGCGCTCGAGAGCATCGCGAAAGCTCCCGTCAAACTCTTCGACGAATCGACCGCGGGTGCGGGGATGTACCGCGACCCCACGCGCTACGCCCCGCACAACCTCTACGCCAAGCCGGTGACCTTGATGAAGATGGGCGGCCGTGTCCATGTACCACGGCCCCTTTTTTCCTATGCGCGGCCCTCGAGCGCGCCAGTGGGCGTGCGCGTAGGTGAGTTCGTTGTGAACTTCGCCGCTGGCTACGCCGTCACCTACCAGTGGAACGGAGTCACGCGTTCCTGGCAACGGTCCATCTTCGGACAACCCGACTTCAGCGCAGCCAAGGTCCGACTCTCGCCGACCAACGTCGTGGTCATGACTGTCAACTATCTCGGCGGCGTCGGTCGTCTGGGTTCCAAAGCGCAACTCGTCGGCTCTGGTCGGGTCGAGGTCTTCTCCGACGGTCGTCTCCAAAGGGGCACCTGGCATCGTTCGAGCATTCTTGCCACGACGTCCTACCGCACGCCGAGTGGTAAGCCCATACTGCTTCGCCCGGGCCAGACCTGGGTCGAGTTACTGGCCTCGGGCGAGACGATCAGCACCTACGCCCCCAAGTGAATCAGACCATTCTCCCTTCGTCGAAGCGGTGCCGGTTCAGCGCATGGTCGCTTCGAAGACGCGACAAGGGCTCGTAGGTTTCTGAGGTGACGGTGCCCATCGAATTCGTCGTCGCGGCCATCGTCGCACTCGGAGCCAGCGCACTGCTGGTCGTTCGCATTGAGCGTCTTGGTGCGCGCTTCTCCTTCAGCGAGGCCGCACTGGGTCTGTTGACGGCCTTGGCGGCAAACGCCCCCGAGATCACGAGTGCCGTCACGGCGCTAACGCGAGGCCAACGCAACATCGGCGTCGGGGTCATCTTGGGTTCGAACGTCTTCAACCTGGCGGCCCTGCTCGGTCTCGGGGCCGTGGTGGCGGGCCGCATCGACCTGCACCGACGCGTGGTCGTCTTGGGCGGCGCGGTCGCGATCTGGGTAGCGTTGGCCGGCACGGCGTCGGTGACGCAGGTTCTTTCTCCAGCCTGGTCGTTGATCATCGCCCTGGTCCTGTTCGCTCCATTCGTCGCCGTTTCGGCACTGCCCACCGTGATCGCTGACACTCGAGAGGCGACGGGTCTGAGGCTGTGGGTACGACAAGCCCTGCGCGAAGAGGAGCAAGAACTTCGAGCGGCGATCCATCCGACTCCTGGTAACTGGCGAGACGGCGCCATCGCGTTCGTCGCGCTCGTGCTCGTCGTGATCGCGAGCATCGTCATGGAGCACGGTGCCACCAACCTCGGAGACCGATTTGGTTGGTCGCGGATCGTGATCGGCGCGGTGCTGCTGGCCGGTGTGACGAGCCTGCCCAACGCGGTGGCGGCGATCTACTTGAGTACCCGCGGCCGAGGCGCGGCCGCGTTCAGTGAAGCACTGAACTCCAACAACCTCAACGTCCTGGCCGGTCTGCTCATCCCGGCAATATTCCTGGGCGTCGGCCATCCGGGCCATTCGACACTGGTGACCGACTGGTTCTACGTCGGATTGACCATGGTCACCTTGACGATGGCGTTGCTTCGTCGGGGCCTCACGCGGGCCAGTGGGGCGGTGGTCATCGCGGGATACGTGGCGTTCGTCGTCACGATCGCCCACTAGAGATCGTCGGACTCGATGCTCGGAGCACACGCCATAGTGAACACACGCTCTTAGACTCGTGGGATGAGCACACATCCGACCCCACGAAGCACTGACGTCACGCTAGGTAACGGGCGGGCGCCGGCTCGCGCGATGCTTCGCGCGATGGGCCTCCAAGACGGTGACATGGCGAAGCCCCAGATCGGCGTGGCGTCGAGTTGGAATGAGGTGACGCCCTGTAACTTGCCCCTCGACCGCTTAGCCAAGCGGGCCAAGGTAGCAGTGCGTGACGCTGGTGGGATTCCCTTCGAATTCGTCACCATCGCCGTGTCCGACGGCATCTCCATGGGTCACGAGGGGATGCGCGCGTCGCTGGTCTCTCGCGAGGTCATCGCCGATTCGGTCGAGACCGTGATGCACGCCGAACGATTCGACGCCATGGTCACCTTCGCGGGATGTGACAAGTCGCTTCCGGGGATGCTCATGGCCGCAGCGCGTCTGGACGTGCCCAGCGTCTTCCTCTACGGCGGCACGATCATGCCCGGTCACCTCGATGGCGAGGCCCTCGACATCACCTCGGTCTTCGAAGCAGTCGGGGCCAACGCCGTGGGGACCATCAGTGATGAACAACTCAAGGCGATCGAATGCGCCGCGTGTCCGGGCGAAGGGAGTTGTGCTGGAATGTTCACGGCGAACACGATGGCCAGTGTCGGCGAGGCCCTGGGAATGTCACTACTGGGTAGCGCGTCGGCACCATCGATCGATCATCGGCGCGACCAGTTCGCCTACGACTCGGGGATCGCGGTGCTCAACCTGCTCGACCTGGGTATCAGCGCGCGACGAATCATGACCAAGCAGGCTTTCGAGAACGCCATCGCGGTCGTGATGGCCCTGGGTGGTTCGACCAATGCGGTGCTGCATCTCCTGGCCATTGCCCATGAGGCGAGGGTCGAGCTCGCGCTGGATGATTTCAACAAGGTGGCCAGTCGGGTTCCTCACATCGCCGACACCAAACCGCACGGCAAATATCACATGAGTGATCTGGACCGCATTGGCGGGGTGCCCGTCGTACTTCAGCACCTGCTCGAGAACGACCTGTTGCACGGCGACGTGATGACGGTGAGCGGCAAGACCATGGCCGAGAACCTGGCC
>JABEUR010000068.1 GCA_013044405.1 Acidimicrobiaceae bacterium
CGTTTGAGCGTCTCGTTGTCGAGGATCTTCTCTGCCGCCAGCACGGTGCTCGCCAAGTCCGCAATCGGAATGACGACGACCCCGTCACCGTCTGCCACAATCACGTCCCCGGGCGCGACGCATTGCCCTCCAATCGCCACTGGTACTTGGAGTCGCCCCGGACCGAACTTGTACGGTCCGGCGGGCGTCACCGCCCGGGCAAACACGGGAAGCTGGAGTGCTTCAATCGCCTCCACGTCGCGAATGGCTCCGTCGATGACGAATCCCGCGAGACCATTCATCTTCGCTCGCCCCGCGATTAACTCACCAATCAGCGCGCGCGAAACATCTGCGAATCCATTGACGACCATGACCTCACCCGGTTTGGCCAGGTCGACGGCCTGGTGGATCGACTGATTGTCGCCCGCTCTTGTCAACACCGTGTACGCCCTCGCCACGATGCGTGCGCCCGGCCACATTGCGCGCACACTAGATTCGACCGCGCTGATTCGGTCCATCGCGTCGCCCACGTTGGCAGCGGGAAGTTGCCGTAAGCGTTGCAACAGTGAGGGGATGTCGGCGCTCACCGAGGCATCGGTGCCGTGCAGTGCGGATTGCTCAGTCATGGGTCATTCCGCCATCGGGTATTCGTCGGCGTTGAGGACCCAGCCCTCCATGTTCGAGAAGTCGACCCGGGGCGGTCCGAACAAGTCGACCAGTTGATTCACACCCTGGCTGATTTGCTGACTCGTGTGCACGATGAGCGGCGGGATGACCGCCAAGGAGGGACCCGCGCAAATCTGGTGCTCGTCCTCTTGCCACTGCCGACTATCCGTTCCCCACGGCCAGCGGAGATGGTGGACGAAGCCTCCTTCCAAACAGAGGGAGCCCTGTTCGAAGTCGTCATGGGTGTGCGGCGACATCTTGGTCACGTCGCGCGGTCCCTGGCGGGGCTCGGTGTAGTTGACCATCAAGTTGGTGGTACGCCAAATACGTCCGAAGCGACCAGGTTCGGGATCGACGTCGATGCTGTAACGGCGAAGTTTGAAGCCTCCGACCGGCTCGGGCCAGAGGACCAGTGGAGCGACATTGGGCTTGGGTTCGACGTACGACACAGCGTTCACGCACATGGAATTGAGCTCCTCATCCACCGTGGGAATGACCTCGACGACTCGTCCCGGGCTCAGCATTTCGATCTCGCTGTCGCCAGGGGGCACCACGATGAGCGAACGCCCCGAATCCTCCAAAGTCTCGCCTTGCGCACGAACGATCAGCGACATGTTGTCATCGTGAAGGAGTATCACGTGCTCTTGACTCTGTTCATTCCGTCGGATGCGCGCTCCGGCCTCCAAGAGGGAGTACGCCACTAAGAAATTCTGGCCGCGGGTCATCCACGTCTTGCCCAATGCGTCTTGCACCTGGGGGGGCGACTCGTAGAAGTTCGCATACTCACTCGCACCGTAACTCGACGCATTCGCGCCACTCGACGCGGACGCGAGCCCAGATCGCGGATCATTCGACAGATATGCCATTGAATTTCCTCCTACCCTCTCATGGGTTGTATTGCAGGACGTACATTCCTGCGTTGTAGTCTGTGATGTACGCGAGTCCTTCAGTGTCCACGAACACGTCGGTGGTGTGGGTCGCCAAAGGCCGACCCTTGCGACGTTCGGTCATTCGCTCAGGTAGCGGTGGCACGAAGTAGGCGGTCTCCTGGGGCTGGTAGGGATTGGCGATGTCGTAGACCCGAAGTCCGGCATTCTGATACGTCGCGAAGATAATCTCAGAACTCTGCCAACTTCCTATCCGGTTCTCGTGCATGTTGTGGGGTCCGAAGTGACCGGGCTCCGCACAGTAATCTCGCTCCGAAGGAGTCGGGAACGTCGAAATACTGATGGGATTACTCTTGTCACGGATGTCGAACACCCACGTGTATTTTACTTGATCAGCGCAGTTATCAAGCACCGCTTCATCGTTGACAATCAGAAGATCGCGGTCGTGCAGCGGTAGGCATGAATGAGTGCCCCCACCGAATGGCGGACACCAATTTCGATGAACGATTTCGTGTGGATGCGCGGGATCTGCGACATCGAGTACGACCAAACCGCCATCGCGCCATCCCCCATACGCGACACCGTCGGCAATCACAGCGTGGTGCAAGGCCCAACGATTTGACCAGGTCGGTTCTTCGCCACCGTCGCGAAACATTCCTGGAATCCACCAACGGCTGACCTCGAAGGGATTGGTGGGATCGCTGACGTCGATCGTCAAGAAGATGTGATCGGTAAATCCGTCGATAAGCGCCGACGCGTATGCGTAATTCCCGCCGTCGTACCAGATACGGTGAAGGCCGCATCCGGGCACGCTGAGGTAACCGATCTTTCGAGGATTGGCCGGGTCGCTGATGTCGTAGATCCTCATCCCCGCGGTGAAGTCCTTGCCGACTTCCCCGTAATTCGTGCTATGCACGCCCTTGATGGACCCACCGTAGTAATCGGTCTCGATGGGCTTGACCATGTAGAAATCAACGGAATCGATCACCATCAACAGGTCGTCGTGAGTCTGCAAATGTATATGCCACGATCCCTTATCCCCATCGAGAAAATTCACCTGGTGAGGGTTACGCGGGTCTCGCACATCGATGACGCTGACCCCTTCATTCTTGCCAATGAAGACGTACCCCTTGTTCAACATCACTTGGGTGCCGCCGGGCATGCCCCCTTGATCGGTGTAGCCGACGAATTCAAGGTTCTTGGAGAACCACGGATCGCTCATGCTCGAATTCCTTTCTCAAACACCTCCGGGTTGATCACTGTCGGCGGAATTTCACCGTCGAAGAGCATCGCGAGTGAGGACAACGCCAATTC
>JABEUR010000009.1 GCA_013044405.1 Acidimicrobiaceae bacterium
CCGACACTAATGTGATACCGAAGTGGTATCATGAAACTATGGCATTTACAGTTCGGACCGACGCCGCGCTCGAGGAGGCACTTGATTCCCTTTCGCGAGTTGAAGGCATCTCGCGTCAAGAAATCATTCGACGTGCAGTTCTCGAACGATACGAGCGGTCGGGCCACGACGCCCGAGTCAGCGACGCGACGCGACGAATGGCAGTTCGGTGGGCCGATGTGCTGGAGCGTCTCGGCGCTGAATGATCCAATTCGAGTACCTAGAAATTGAGGACATTGTTGAGATTATTCGCACGCTAGGCGTTGGCCCCATCCGTGATATCGGTCTCTTGGATTCAGCTGTGAATAGACCCCGGTCGAGCGCGTTTGGTGAGGATGCGTACGAAACGTTAGGTCTCAAGGCGGCGGCGCTGCTCCATTCGATGACCAAGAACCACGCACTGGTCGATGGAAATAAAAGACTTGCGTGGCTCAGCACGGTCGTCTTCTGTGACCTGAATGGTTTTTCGCCCGATCTCAAGGACGATGATGCTTATCAGCTTGTTTGGGATATTGCCAGCTCAGCAGAAGTGGAAATTATGGCGATTGCAGACCGGCTTCATCTGTCGCCAATCACCAACTGAGTATCTTGCGACGGAAGGGTTCGGCGTTTAGTGGAGATTCTGGTGGTTTTAGACCGAATCTGGCCCTGAAGCTCTGATTTGGTTAGTCGGTGACCGGGGCGCAGAGCCCAGACCGCCAGTGATGGCAACGTCGCGGTGCAGCGTGGCACTCCCGCTCCCAACCAGGCCGATGACTCCAGAATCCCTAGTTGCCAAACGGGGCATCGCCTGGTACTATACAGGGCATGTCCCGCACAGCCCCATCCCAGTTCTTGAGTTCGGTTAACGTCGCCGCGAACCCGGTCGTGGCGGAAGTCGATGGTCTACGACTCTACTGGCACGCGAGGGCTCTTCGCGGAGACCGCAGTCTTGCCGAGGCGGCCAAGATGGTACGCCTGAATCGCGACGAGCTCTCTCGAATCGAGAAGGGGGAGACGACTCAGATCCGCTTCGAGACTCTGGCCAAGCTTCTCGCCGGATACGGATGCGACCTGGCCGATCTTTTCCACGTGGAATCCACCCCGTCGGACGCACCGCGGCCCCTCTACGAGGCAGCACTGGCGGCACTTCGATCCGGCGTGATCGAGGGTGCCACCTCGAGGCGACGCGCGGTGCGCCGACCATCCTCACTTGACATTGTGGACGAGGCCGATGCGCAAGGCTTCGCCCCATCCCCGGACGAGCGATCTGCCAGGCGCAGGTCTCCAGTCGGAACTCTCAACAACGCCCGCTAGCTGTGCCTGCTCTCGCCGCTGACAGGTTCTACATCGTCGACGACGGTCCGCCAGCCCAAGGTGACATCCTGTTCGCCAGTGTGGCCCGGGTTATCGGGGACGACAGGTGGTCGCCACCACGGTGGCGCGTTCTCGACGAGAACGTTGCGGAGTTGTCCCCGAGCGAGGCCGATCTTCCGGCGATCAGAGTTGCAGGCGGCCGGAGTCTGGTAATGGTTACGACACACGACTGCGGCCACGACAAGGAGTTCAATGCTGTCGTTGACCGCCTCCTGGAGGAGAGGGGGATCCGCGAGGAGGACAGTGAGGAACTCTTCGCCGTCATGGCAGAGGTGGAGGCGGACCCTACCTTGGATCGCGAGTTCCAGGTCAGTCCTCTTCTGGATCCCACAACCGTCGAGGTGGCCGGTCGATCAGTCGATCAATCGCTGCTGCTCGGTGGTCGCGTGATTGGCTACCTACCTGTTCCCCCGCTCGTGGTGGCTGGCGTTGAAGTTATCCCCCAGGCAGTCGTCGATCTGAGCTATCGAGTTACCGTCGACCGCATTGGATACGTGAGTCGTCTCACATCTGTCAGTGAAGAGGCAAGGCAGTTACTCCGATACGCTCTTGCGCGCTTGGACGTGCTTCGGACTCCGACCCTCGAGGCGGCGCTCTCAGAGGCGGTCGGTCAGGAGATAAAGAGCGCCCGAATCGACAAGCGCAATCCCCTCATCGTGAAACTCACGCTTGCCGACGGCAGCGTTCTCGAGTTACTCCAGAAGCCGAGTAGTCCCCCAGCGGGACCAGTAAGCCGAAGCCGGCGAAGTATTCCGTCGTAAGCACCGAATACTGCTTCGTCGACCGGGCCGACGAGGACTAGGGCGGGTAAAACTCGCGTTGTTGCGCTGCACCGCGACCGTGCCATCACTGGCGGTCTGGGCTCTGCGCCCCGGTCACCGACTAACCAAATCAGAACTTCAGGGCCAGATTCGATCTAAAAACACCAGAATCTCCACTAAACGCCGAACCCTGCGACGGAAGCTTCAAATCGCCCCGCGGTTGCGCGAGGTCTCGTCTCGGGCAAAGGCGCCAATGCGTGGTTGCAGATCTGTCGTGTCGCGCCTCCGCCACTCGGCATTGAAATCCTCGTCGTTTAGAGTCAATTCGAGACAACCGACACGACACTTGTTGAATTGTCGGATGGACGCGTCCTCTGCGTCGACTCCAATGGCGATCCACGGGGAGTACCAAGCTTCTACTTCCATGGTTCTGCGGGTAGCAGATTGATGATTTGCGCGCCGTTTGAACAAATTGAGAGTAGTGGTGTCCGTCTCATCAGTTACGACCGTCCGAACTATGGCCAGTCGACGGGACGGCCTGGACGAACTGTCGTGGATTGTGTGAACGACGTAGTGACAATCGCAGGCGCACTCGAGATCGGTCGGTTTGTCGTCGCAGGAGCTTCAGGAGGTGGTCCTAACGCTCTTGCCGCCGCTGCACTCTTGCCCGATTGTGTTACCGCCGCCGCCACTTTGTGCGGTTTGGGGCCAATGGCAAAGACCGCGTTTGACCCTTGGTTCGGAATGCTCCCACCGCGTGAAGCCGAACTCCGCGTCGTCTACGATGACCCTGCGATCTTCCGCTCGAACCTCGACAAAATGCGGGACAACTTTCTAGGTCTGACGGACGAACAGATTGCTATACAACATGCAAATGCTTCATAAGAAGCGAATCTCACCCTCGACTACTTTCGCGGGGTCATCGCTCGCATCAAACTCGGTTTGGCTCCCGGTTTCGAAGGGATGTGGGAAGACCACTGTGTTCACAGCAGCTCATGGGGATATGACCTGAAAGCAATTGCAGCGCCGACCCAGGTTTGGCACGGAATGACAAGAACATTCCGTACCAGCACGCAGTATGGCTGGCACAGAACATACCTTCAGGCGAACTTCACCTCGTCGAGGGAGATCCACTTGAGTCTCGTCGCGAACTACTGGGCGGAAGTGCAAAGTTGGTTGGCGACCTTTAGTTAACGGATTCGGGACCCTTTGCGAGCGGACTGCTCGATTCCTTCGAGTCGCCAGTGCAAAGGTGCAGAACTGTCGCGTCGGGCCGTTACCAGCCAGCGAGGTTGAAGTTTGTCCACGTATCGTGTTCAACATGTCGAACAGTCGCGAGTGGGATGTCACGGTTCGCGGTCGAATCGAGAATGTCACCGACAGAGATGCGTTCCCTGGGATGCTTCAGGCGGCACTTGGTACGGAGCCTGAAATCTCGATCGTTCAGTTTGACTTTCCGACATGGCCACACACCACCGCGGTGGTGATTCGAATCTCAGCGATCCGAAAGAGGGACGCGGAAGAGATCGCCCGCGAAATCATCCTTCGCCTCTACTTAGATGTTGCGCGCGAGATTGTTGGCAACGAGGCCTTTGGCTGGACGATGAGCGTTGATGCAGTCCCGTCAACTAATTCGACTCCAAAGTGACTGAGTCATTGATTGAGTCCGCGATCCTCCGACTCACGCGTGTGCCTCCGTTCGAGCCCGAGGTGCCCGAGACGGATCGGACCTCCAGTGCAAGGTGGCACTCCTGTTGCGTCGGGCCGACACCAGTCAGGACGTGCTTCTGCGGTGCGGCTCGCACACAGGTACGAACGTTTCTTCGGCGTTGACTCCGAAGGGAGATTGCGCTCTCAATTCCATCGGCGAAGGGGGTCGACATGGACTACAACTCCGGTTTCGCGTTCCGGCGCCATGGCCTTATCTTGTGGCCTTAGCTGCTCGCGTTTCGCCAAAGTAACGTGACCGCAAATGCAAGGGATCACGATTCGATATCAGAAAGCACTCCTAGCGTCTGAACGTAACTGGACTCAGTGAACGATCGATTTTCAACGGAATGGAAGTCTCATCAAGTTGGACCGCTCGTCGTTCACGGACGTCGGGTTAACCTTCATTGATGATTGAGATCGTTGCGGTCAACGTGGGAGTGCCTCGACTATTAGGTCAACATCAAGGTACGAAGGTGTACAGCGGTATTGTTAAGTCGCCGCTCCCGAACGGTACCTCACTGTGGTTGTCGCTCTTCAACCTCGCCGGGGATGGTCAGGCTGATCTTTCTGTTCATGGCGGGCCGGATAAGGCGGTGTACAGCTACCCGAGTGAACACATTCCACAATGGGAGTCGGACCTGGGCGAAACCCTCGGAGAGGCTCCTTTTGGCGAGAACCTCTCGACACGAGGGGCTCTCGAGAACGACGTATGCATCGGTGATCGTTGGCGCTGGGACCAGGCCGTGCTGCAAGTCTGTCAACCGCGGTGGCCATGTTTCAAGTTGGCCCTCTATCGTGGAAGGTCAGATATTCAGACCAAGATGCGCTTTAGTGGGTACACCGGCTGGTATTTGAGAGTGCTAGAGCCTGGCGAAGTGAAGGTCGGTTCTCAGTTGGAAGTGATTGAGAGAGATCCAGCAGGCTTGAGCATCGCCGATGCTCACCAAGCAATGGCCGACCGTCAGCTGACGAATCGCAATCTGATCGAGCGCCTCGCGAAGCACGTCTCGCTCGCTGACGAATGGCGAATTCCCCTCAGAGAACGACTGGGAAGCTAGGAGTTGCGATCGCTTGTTGAAGGGGGCTCACCAATCCATGATCCGTTGCGACTGATTTCTGCAAAGCTGCGACTAACCCCGAAGCGAACACTCTGAGAAGATCATTCCTGTTGATTTGATCCTCAAAGTTCAAATGTGAGCGAATCATCAATCCACCTCCGCAAAGATTCGGACTGGTTGTATCTTCCCTGAGGCGGCAGTTGCAAACTGATTCTTCTGAGCATCCAGTACAAGGTGGCATTCCTAATGCGTCGGGCCCCCGACACCAAGAATCTCCAGTACTTGTATTTGGGGGCTCTCGAGTAGATTGGTAGTAGAAATTCCGCATTGTGGAGTCTGCACGTTCCGATACGGTGGTACTTGCTTTTCCGCACCTCGTTGGGACCCATGAGAATACTAAGAAGAGGTTGGTGCTCGTTCTATTCGCTGGGCCATCGCTCGAGCGATGCCCGCGGGTCGCGACCCATGAAAGCAGCGAGGAGTTCCCAGTCGTCGGCATCGAGAGGTGGCGGAAACTCCGCCCCGAAGGGCGAACCCGTCGACACCCTGTCGCGGTACTCCGGTTTGAGCATGGCGCGTGCCCCGTCGAGCGCCGACGTTGCGAGGAAGGGGTCGAGCCTTTCGAGTTGTCCAGTGGCTTTCGCTAGGTCCCAGGCATGGGTAGCTAACTCGGCGAGATACATGTTCACCAACGTTGCACCCGAGTACCTCTCACCCCAAGGCATGGCGAACGACGAGGACAGCTGTGAATCGTCTCCCCATGATTGCGCCGCCTCCTCAGCCGCAAGGCGCAACTGGTCGGGCGCGTCAGCCAGTTCGACGTGTGGTGCTTCGTCACCTGCCGGAGGGGTCCGACCTCTCCCGAGCGCAGCTGCCCGGTGGGCGGCTTCGACCATGTGATCGATCAGACCCGCAACGTCATAGCCGGCGCATGGTGTGCGCTGGGTGACTTTCTCTACCGTTATCCCAGACACGATCACTGCAGCGTTCTCGTAGGACTCCAGTAGTGCAGTACGACGATCAGGGTCGGCCATGGGGCACTCCTTCTTACAATCTTCAGGTTGACGCCATAGTAATGAGCGCAGACCGTGATCCCCGGACTCATCAAATTGGCGACGCCAGCGAAGGACGAAGCGCCCGTATCGTTGACTCGTCCTGATGCGGGCGGCTTCTGGGGGCCGGAGAAGGACCGCAAACTCATACACCTCCACGCCGCTCGGTCTTCGATGTCGTTGACCCCGAGGTCGACCGGACGCTGCAGCACAGACCCTTGAACAAGGGTCGACGCCTCTGGGGAAGCAGTGATCGCTGCGCGAGGTCGCATCGCTTTACGAAGGATGTCGTTTTACGCGACGACGCGAAGCGGTCCAATTATCGGTTGAGCACATGTGGACGATGGGGTCTGAAAGTCATTTGAGCGGATGCTGGTCATCAAGTCATGGGGATGAGTCCATCGAACGTCTGTTGAGCCATGGATAGATCGGGTCTGGGCAATCGTTCAAGGATGACCGAAGGAGCAGCGTGACGGTGCAACCAAAGGTGTGAACGAGGACTCGCTAGCTGGACCTCGAACGCCCTCTTGGCTCAGTACTTGCCTTTGATCACGAAATACGAACCTCGGATGGTCCCGGCCAGTTTCGATTTTTGGCGAGCGAACTTGAACGAATCCAACTCTGCGGGAATGTCCATTCCTTCGGAAAGCTTGATCCCTACCGCCCGTTTCGGGTCCGGTCCGTCGAGAGTGTACAGGACGTTGATCGACAGTCCGCTCTCGTAGAACACATAGGTCCAGCGGATGTTCTCGACCTCAAATGTCGTGGCCTCGAGCGCGCGCGACGCGATGACGATGCCCCGCTCTTCCTTGAGGATGCGCTGCACCAGGGCGA
This sequence comes from Acidimicrobiaceae bacterium, assembly GCA_013044405.1. Classification (GTDB taxonomy): domain Bacteria; phylum Actinomycetota; class Acidimicrobiia; order Acidimicrobiales; family RAAP-2; genus RAAP-2. Next base: position 6,811 of record JABEUR010000009.1, read on the forward strand.
TCTCCTTCTTGGCCTTGGCGGCAGGTTCAACCGTGAAGACGTGGTCGTACTTGTTCTTGAAGTAGCGAGCCTCGTTCGCTCGAAGGCCGGCGAGCGCAAGCGCCACTGGGGATGCCTCCAAGCCGACATGAGACACGTTGACGAAATCTACTGAATAGCTCATGGCTGGCAATAATAATTGGCAACACGTTGCAGCCTTCGTGAGAGACAGTCTGATCCCTCTTGAAGAGACGGTCGCTCGACGATGAGTGATTGCCCAGCCATGGCGCCGGCCCTACGCTTGCTCGATCCGCAGCCGATTTCCGGCTGGGTCGCGTACTGCAGCGTCGCGAACACCCCAAGGCTGGGAAGTGGGCACTTGAAGTACCTCCACGCCGGGCGTGCGAGCAATTCTCTCGAAGGTGGCGTCAAGGTCCTGGCAGCGGAAGTGTGCGGGGAATAGCTCGCCTTTTGCGAGCAGGGCTGCAAGGGCGTCCCCGTTCTCCTGGGATCGCCCTCCATGGGGTTGGGAGAGCACGATGCTGACGTCAGGCTGGGTTGCAGCTACGAGGGTGACCCAGCGGAACCCCTCGTTTGAGACGTCGAGCGTGACGCTCAGTCCCAGGGTGTCACGGTAGAAGACGAGTGCGGCCTCCGTATCGTCGATGGTGATGTGAACGGTGCTCAGGGAAATGGTCATGGCGCTAACGGTAATCCGTAATGTCAACACTTTCTTCTTCGAAACTGCTCACCTCTTCGCCCACGGGCCCGCAGCTCTTACGAGGGCGGGTCACCACCATCGTTTGACAGGGCGGCAACATCCGGAGCCCCTCGTGGCTGCGTGCTTGGTAACTCGACGGTGCTTCACCGACGAGCTCGGTGAAGCGAGTGGAGAACGAGCCGAGGCTCGTCCAACCGACGGCCATGCACGTGTCCGTCACGCTCAGATCGCCGCGACGTAGCAGCGCTTGGGCGCGCTCGACACGTCGAGTCATCAGGTACGAATAGGGCGACTCGGAGTACGCCTCACGGAAGCGGCGACTGAAGTGCGCCGAAGACATCAGTGCAGTGCGAGCGAGCTCCGCGACATCGAGAGGCTTTGCGTATTCGCGATCCATTCGGTCTCGCGCCCTGCGAAGGCACCGCAATTCGTCGAGATCAACGCCCATGAATAGCCACTCTCCACCTCTGGTGTTCGTTGTGGAGCGTAGTTGACGGCGTAGCTCCAGTACATCAAAGTCGATCGACCGATCATACATTCAATACAATCATGGTTGAACCCCAGATTGGGTGGGTCAGCGTTTGCAGTTACCAATGGCTACCCGGTGATTGAATCTCCTTGAAATCCAGTGGACCATCGTCGCACTTCCCACTGACGTCACCGTGACGTGAGTTGCTCTCGAAAACACAATGAGATTCACGTCGGCTCCCTTTGAGCACCAACGGGCATCGACGATTCTCGTGTTGGCCAGCGGCGCGGCAATGTCGCGGTTGCCCTGGATGAGCAGAACTGGAACGGCCGTTTCAATCGGTGGTTCCTGGGCGGCGAGAGATGGGGCCCACGCTTGGCCCTGGGCACCAGCAAGCGCCACGACGTTGGCCACCGGAGCGGCGGCGACGACGCCGAGAAGATGCAGTTCATGCGAAATCCGAGGAGCCTCCGAGGCCGCCCATAGGACCGCGTGTCCGCCGTACGAATGTCCCCACGCGACCCAATTCGCACTCGCCATGGCCGGACGATACGACCGCGCGGCCTCCACGGAATACACCACGTCTCGAGATTCACTCACGCCGTTCAGGTACTCCTGTCGTCCACGAGTACCGAGTCCGGCGTAGTCAGTCGCTACGACGTCCCAGCCGTTATGAAACATCATGTCGAGCCACGGTTGCATGCCACTGAGCGGATCTGATGATGATGACGGGGCCACATTCGACGGTGCTCGAGTCGGGTGCGCCCAAGCCACGAGGGGTCTGGCAGTCAAAGGGGCCCGGGACTTTGGTACGAACAACATGCCACCAGACAGCACAATCTTTCCGGTAGAGGATTCCGATGTATAGAGAATCCGATACGCCTTGGCATGCGCAAGAACGACTGCACTTCCGACTCCATCGGTGAGTGGGGCGATCCGAAGGAGCATGCCGGGACGAAGCCTCGACGACAGGGAGAACCGATAGAAGCGTTGAGGATCAATGGCCCTTCGTGGCACTGAAGAGGATAGGGCCCAAATGCTGAAACCAATGAGCGCTAACAGCAAAAGGGCACTCAGAGCGACCAGTCGTGCAATCTTCAACTTCACTTTCGACCAATCATTTTCAATGATCTCCAGCGTTCCGTTGGGAGGCAGGGTTGACCCCAGCGACTCAGGCGAATTCTCGAATACTACTCAGAACGAATGAACTTGCCCGTTCGAAGTCGCCTTTCAGTTGAGGTGGGTATCCGACACTAGTCAGCAATCACCAGCGGTCTGATTGCGATGCTTGATGTCAATAGTGTTCAGTCGAGCCATCGAGCTTGAGGAGAGATTACGTAACGTAGTTCACCCGCTGTCATCGCAGATCACATTGTCGAGGACAATCAGCGCCGCCCGTGTTGGCCATTCGGTCCAGGGTACGACTGACCACTGTGTATAGTCGTGGGCACATCGATCTTCCCCGGGCACCGCCTATGGAAATTAGTGGATTGAGGTGACGGGCCCGATGATGACGCAACACTTAGTGATCCACAAGTACGCTACGGCGTTGATGCTCGCGGTCGCTGTACCAGCCGTGGCGATGGCGACTGGAGCCGAGGCGGCTGCAGCCCCTCGCAGTGTCAAAGTGAATGCCGTGTTTGTCTCAGCCAAGTCGTATAGAACGAGTCGTGCCGTCACGTACGATCAAAGTAGCGTGCGCAGGGGCAGTCGAGTGGGGGTGCTGGAAAAGTCCAACGACACGGGCGGGCTCTTCATCGAGTTGAGCGTCTGGGGACTGAATCCCAACAACAAATACGACGCTTACGTGTACACGCGTCCGTGCGGCGCCACACCCGCCAGCGCGGGCAAGCGAGTTCAGAACGGACCAAGTACCGACCACTATCCCCAGAACGAAGTCTGGCTCAACTTCCAGACGAACTTCTATGGAACAGCTCACTCGCGGGCTGACCAAAATTGGCCGTTCAGCGTTGGCCAAGCCAACTCCGTCGTGCTACTTTCGCACAACACCGCGCGAGTGGTGGCCTGCATTTCGGTGCCGTTCCAGTAACGCGCCACGTTAGTCGTTCACATATTCTTGTGACGCGTGGCTCAGTTCCGTGGGGTCCCCGCGCTTCGGTTCGAGAAGTTTGATGACTGCCAGGTTCGTGAAGTTTGGTGCTGGCTTCGCGGACAATCCAAAGCTGGATGGAAAGGGTGGGATTTTTCAGCGTCTATCAATCGTCACGGGACTGGGTTTGATGAGCGTATGGTCGCTGCGCACCACTGTCTCGATGCAGCTGCAATGAATTCGTACGTACAGAGCGAGGCTCCATGATGAGCTTTCGACCAGGGTTTAGCCCCAAGAGTCACAGGATGGGGACGTGGGACCGTGGCTTACACCTGCCATTTGACTTGATCAGCCCAAGCTTCGGCGACGACGTTAATCAGATCAACGACGGGATCCTTGACATCCGCATAGACACCAGTATCGGAGGTGATCGCGGCGATGGACTGTTTGATTGCGCTGTACGCCGGAATGGCGCCAGGATGTGCACGGAACCAGTCCCTGAACAGCAACGCAAGACGCTCATTGGGAGAGCCATCCTCTCGGACGTGGACATTGACGTTGCCTGTTGTCGCATCATGACGCGTCCACAGGAGTTTCTTCCAGTGGGCAGGGTCGTCGTCACTACCAGCCGGCACATGGTCCGCTCGAAAGGGGGACAGACGAAATCCCAGAGCGCTGAGCGCATGGTCGAAGCTCAGCATTACCGAATCAAGATCGATCACACTCACTTGAAGGTCAATGACGTCCTTAGCCGCCATTAGAGGAATCGCGGTGCTCCCAATGTGCTCGATCCGAATGGCAGCAGCTCCCAACTGCCGACGAAGAATTCCAATCAATTCGACTGATCGCTTCTCCCATTCGATTTGGTAGGGGACCAGGACGGGCTTGTGCAATGTCATCCAATGATTCTGCCTCGTCCCATGTGTAACCTCTGCTCATTGGGTCCGAAACCGTTGGACGGTCCGATCGGGCGTTGGTGAGCAACTGTTCGATGGCGTTACGGACGCTGAGTCTGTTGGACGGCCGTCGTTCACGAAAGGCGTCAGCTCATCGACACTAGTGAGTCTTCACGAATGGTGTCGCGGCGTTGTCAGACCACCAATGAGAGGTGACAGCCCTCTCGCTGGTGGTCCTTCGACACTGCGCATTGTTCGTTACCCCGCTCAATGGACACACGTGTTCGAAACGGATTGAACTCGACACGCCGAGGACTATGGCAATAGATAGACGAACTCGTCCAGGATGGCTCCGGTGCTCAATATGCTTTCAATCTCTCCGATGCGGATCCATCCGCACCGTTCGTATAGTTCGATGGCGTGGTTCAAGCTCGTAACGACGTCAAGCATTGGAGTGAGTCCGAGTTGTCGGGCGTATGTCGCGGACGTCAGAAGTAGGGACTCTCCGATCCCGAGCCCACGAAATCCGGGTGCGACCATCAAACGAGCGATGACCGCCAGAGAATCCTCCGCGACGTCAGCGAACCTACTTGCGCACCTCATCGCCTCAGGCATAGTGCTTCGATGAAGTGATACATGTCCAGCCACCTCGTGCCCTTCTTCTGCGACCCACGCTGTGATTGCATCGGGATGAACGAGGAATGATTCGAAATCCTCCGGTAGGAACTTCGGGTAGCCGTCTGAGTAGTGAGTTGCCAGAGCAATGCGTGCACAGTCGCCAATATCATCTGGAGTTCTCTGGCGGATCATCTCGCACAAATCATGACACGTGATCCACGAAGCGTCATTGACTGGGTATCGTGGCCGGTTCGCTGCGAACTCAAGTTCTCGCCCCGGCCACAGATACGATGATCCGATGCAGAACGTAGCTCTCTTGCGGGGCATTAACGTCGCTCGGCGAACGATGCCGATGTCCGAGCTGACAGCTTGCTTGAGTGGCGTGGGATTGGGCGAGGTGACAACTGTCTTGCAGACGGGAAACGTCATCTTCAGCAGTGATAGTGCGCTGAGATCATTAAAGCTCACGATTGAGGCTGGTCTCACTGAGAGATTCAACTACCCAGCCCACGTCTTGGTCTACAGGATGGAGAGGTTGCGACGGATCGTGGAGTCCACGCCTTTTGATGCTGATGACTCAATGATGCACAGCTACGTCGTCTTCTTCGAAGATGGTCTGGAGCTGAAGTTGATGGCCGAAGCCAGGGATTTGGACCACAAGGTTGAGGCCATTGGGCTTGGCGATAGCGTGCTCTACTGGCGGGTCCTGAAAGGAAGCACTTTGCAGAGTGGCTTTGCGAGGTATCTCACCAAAGCCCGATACAAGGACTTCCACACCAATCGCAACATCAAGACGTTGCGCAAGATCGTCGCCTCGAGAGCAGCGACCTAACTCTTCAGGTCACGATTTCTACTCGCTTATCCAGGCGAGAGCCCAATCCTCGCTCGCCAATCTGTCATGTCGGGCCCTTGACCCTGGTCAAACCGGTCAGCACTTTGAGCTCGAGCGAGGATTGTCTGTTTACCAACAGCAGTGCGTCGTGACGGTCATCTTGATTTCCAAAGTGGAACTTCGACCAGTTGAAGTTGTCGATTTCGACGCGATTTACGCTTCGTCGTGGTCACTCTCGTTGAACGCGGAACGATCCGCTCGACACCATCATTGGCCCAGTCCGGAGCATAGGGACCCTCCGTTGCACCTCGTTGCGACCTAGCATCTACTTCGACGTGCCACTTCGGCATCTCTATGAAACGTGCAGAGGAACTTCATGATGATGACCCGACATCCTCAGGTTGACAGTACGCGAGCCGGGTACGTCGTCGCAACGCTGCTGTTGGTCTCAGGCGTCACCTTGGCGACGTCGGCTGCTGCCGCCCCCACACTTCGTGACCAGATCGCGGCTGCCGTCGCCGCTGGAGAGGCTCAGCACTACGTGAAGATCGTCTCGCTCAATACGGCACCGGGTCAATCACAGACGATGACGTCGCTGGCCGGACCGGGGATCGGTATGCAGGTATTGACGGCCGTTGGCACCGGTGGTGGGGACCATATGACCGTTGAATACATCAAGCACACTCTCTACGTCAAGGCAACCTTGGGGTTTCTAGAGGGCACCTTTGGTCTTTCGAGTGCAGTCGCCGCTCGCGAAGTCAACGAGTGGGTTGTGGTCACGACCAACAATCCTGCGTTTCGTACTGTCTACTCCGCCGTCACGATCACGTCGGCCCTGTCGCTTTTCGCGGGGGCCGGGGCAGTGACCTCGGGATCGTCGACGGTGGTCGACGGCGTGAGAGTGAAGGTGATGCGGGTTGTAATTCCGAAGAGTCCTGCGTCGCCGGCCGGTATCGAGACGCTGTACATCGCCCTCACTGGCGCACCACTGCCGGTCGAAGCGGTCTTCTCTGGAGGCGGCGTTACGTCGAGAATGAAGTTCTCGCAATGGGGGAAGCACTTCACCCTTCGCGCGCCGACGACACGTTTACGCATGCCCTCAGCCCAGACCGGCTAGCTCGTGTGGGTGGAATCGATTCGAGGTACGGGGCGCTTCATCTGGTGCGGACCGTCAAAAGACGAGGTCAGCGAGTGAGTTCAGGTTGAAACCTCCCATTGTGGCGTCAAACCAACACGAAGCGGCTCTGTGGGCAACATCTCGTGCAGGGTAACGGGCCGGTTGGATCGCGCCTGCGACCTCAACAACTACTCATTGCATGACATTGCACGATTGACCAGTGGTCGCGTTGAGGCGCGGAGTCACCCTATTCAGCACTCAGAATGTTTCTTTCGAAGCGTTGAGTAGTTGATTCACGTGATCGAAGGCAATGGACCACGCGATATCGGTTAGACGACATGACTTCTGGACACTAGTCGACTGGCTTGTGGGCAATGAATCCCTCGGTGATGGGACCACCCGCTTCTTGCAGTACGGTGTCGATCACGTCAATCTTCGGCATCTTGTCCGCAGTGGCAGCGAGTGCCCTCATCGCCCTAGCGAGTCGGCTGCCTAGATCACCGGGAGCCTCTTCGAGGTGGCGAGCAAGCCATTTGCCTGAACCGATCCAACGGCGCTGGCTTAGAAGGGCGAGTTCACCGGCCATTTCGATCAATTGACCAGCGATGAAGATGACCTCGGTCTCGTTTGAGGTCCCACGGAGGTCATCGAGGAGATCGGTCAGTCGATAGCGGCGCTGGAGGAGTTCCTCACTGGTCAGCTCGTCTGGTCCGGAATCGATGAGCGCTCTGGCCTCAAACTGCACGTCGGCGGCTTCATCCCCAGTGTCTCTCAGGACGTATCCATCCGCACACATCCGAGCGAGAGTGCAGGTGCGCGTCCGGGCATCGAAATCATAGAAGAACGACAAGGATGCTCTTGAATGCACGAAGAGCTCCACGATCCAACCTTCCGCCTTGATCGTCTCTCGGTAGGGAGCGGGTGAGCCGTCGATGACGACCACGATGTCAAGGTCCGAAGTCGCAGTTCGACGAGAGCTGAGGACACTGTCGGACAGGAACGCGATGCGGCATTCGGGAAAGCGGTTCGCCACTATGAGCGACGCGGCGACGACCGGCTCAACGACTTCCACCAACTCATTATGTTGCGTAGAGTCGATCAGGGAGCGGTTCTCCCTGATTGTTTTTGGCGTTCAACCGAACTGCAACAGAGAGCCGCCAGGCGCAGGGGGCGGATACTTCGGATCGCTGACGGCATTGACTCGCGTGAGGACTCTCCTTCAGTTAGCCCTTCCATAGGGTGGTTGACGTAAGTCAAACTGTTTGAGTGGATGACTTCGAAGACTCAGCGCGTCGCGCGACCTCAAAAGACTTCGACACCGTGGTGAGCCTGGACCGTGAGTCGTTCGTTGGCCAGGATCGAGGACCACTGCTCGCCGCTCGATTGCAGTCCGGAGAGGTCATCCTCCTTGAACGAGATGGTCGCGCGTTGGGTTACGCAGTGGTGCGAGCGCGTTCGTTCTTCGGACACGACTTCTTGGAAGTCCTGGTGGTAGCTCGCGACGAGCGTCGTCGCGGCGCTGGTGGCTTCTTGCTGAACTCGGCAGTCTCGCTATCGTCAACCGAGCGGATCTTCACTTCGACCAATCGATCCAACTCTCCAATGACCGCCCTGCTCGACAAGCAAGGCTGGCGATTGAGCGGACAACTTGAGGGGATAGACGAGGAGGATCCGGAGTTGGTGTACTACCAGGACTCCTAGTGAGTTCTCCTTCGATGCGAGGAGTACAACAATCGAAGAGGCCAACGACCTTCGCGAATCTGATGAGTATGACGTGTGTCTCGTCCACGAGGTAGCATCACGATTCTGTTGGTCTCGTGACGGTGCGCGCGCCCGAAGCGCGGGTACTCTCAAACTATGTACTCGACTGTTGATTGTTGACTGGTGATCGGGTGACTGCTACGAGCGTGGGCAGCAGAGCCTTTTTCACGATGCGACGAGCCGTCAGCGGTGTTGTTTTGATGTGTGGACTCGCACCGGTCCTCATCACCGTACCGTCGGCCGCCTCGTCGCCACGGATTCCTCCGAGGTGCACCTATGATCAACTCGAGGTGGCTGTGGCCTGGGGACCTGGCGCCGCAGCGGGCAATATCGGCATCCCATTCTTGATTGCCAACGTGAGTAGATCGGCCTGCAGCATCGAGGGATATCCAAAACTCGAGATCGCTCCAGGTACGTACAAGAAGGGAACCATGAGGGTGATCCGAGGCGGCGGCATGGTCTTCCCGTCAGTGAAGCCACGACTCGTCGTGCTCAAGCCGGGCGGCGATGCCTCATTCGGGCTTGATTACGGCGACGCCTCGAATCAGCAGGATCCGTACGGGGCGCCGTGCATGGTGCAAAACATCTACGTCTCACTGCCGGTACGTGTATCGCAATTCCCACAGAACTACGAAACTACGGTCAATTTCAACTTCTGCTATGCGAACTTTGAAGTTGCGGTGACTTCTCTTCAGGCCGGTCCGCTGCCAAAAGAAGGCTAATTTCAGGGACTCCTGTTGGGAAGCTTCGAAGGCGCCGATGATTGAGGCTTCAAGACGTCGCGGCACTCTGGCCGCATTGGGCTGGTGACTCCGGTTCATCAACGATCTGCGGGCCGAGGGTACGGATAACGCGTCGAACAGCGCAGAGTCGACATCCGGCCTACGGTAGCTCGTCGCTTAGATTCATGTTCGTGACGAGCAGTGGGATCTCAATTCGCAGGGCCCTGCCTTCGGACTTGGATGCATGTGCCCTCTTGATC
>JABEUR010000069.1 GCA_013044405.1 Acidimicrobiaceae bacterium
GCTCAGCAGGTCGACCGCCTCGCGAACGGCGAGGTCGCAGCTGCCGAGCGTGATGATCCCGATGGTGGCGCCCGCTCGGCGCAGGGTCACGGGGGCGGGAACGTGCTGGGCGGCCGAGGCGTGCTTCAACTTCAGGCGGTCGACGACCTCTTGGTAGGCGACGGGGTTCTCGGTGTACTTGCCGAACTGGTCGTGGCCCGAGCCGCGGATGAAGTAGGCGCCCTTCTCGTCTGACCCGGGCAGGGTACGTGCGGCCACGTGCTCGGCGTTGACGCCCGAGTAGCGAAAGAACTCCGCCATCTCGCGCAGGTCCTCGTCGTTGAGCACCGGGCCGCGATCGGGCACGTACGAGTCGTCCCAGGTCAGCTCGGGAACCACCCAGTCGTTCATGCCGATGTCGAGGTCCGAGAGCATGAAGACCGGAGTCTGGAAGTGTTCGGCCAGGTCGAAGGACTTGACGGCGAAGTCGAAGCATTCGTTGGGATTGGCGGGAAAGAGCAGGATGTGCTTCGTGTCACCGTGGCTCGCGTAGGCGCAGAGCAGGATATCGGCCTGCTGGGTGCGCGTGGGCATGCCGGTCGAGGGACCGGTGCGCTGCACGTCGATGATGACCGCCGGGATCTCGGTGTAGTAGGCCAGGCCGAGCAGCTCGTTCATCAGGGAGATGCCCGGTCCCGAGGTCGAGGTGAAGGAGCGTGCGCCGCTCCATCCCGCGCCGAGCACCATGCCAATGGCGGCGATCTCGTCTTCGGCCTGGAGGATCAGGTAGTTGTTGTGGTGCTCACCCGCTGCAGCGTCCTCAACGGGCTCGCGGCGATAGCGCGCGCAGAGTCGGATGAAGTTGTCCATGACCGCGGTGGCCGGAGTGATTGGATACCAGCCCGCGACCGTGGCGCCAGCGTAGAGGCAACCGAGCGCGCTCGCCAGGTTGCCGTCGATGAGGATCGACGTGGCGTTGGCGTCCATGGCCTCGACGCGGATCGACAGCGGGCACTCGAAGTTCTCGATCGCGTAGTCGTAACCGAGGTGCAGGGCGCGCTTGTTGGACTCGACCAGACGCTCGTTCTTGGCGAAGGTCTCGGAGAGCAGATTGGCCACGACGTCGAGGTCGATGCCCAGTAGCGCCACGACGGCTCCCGCGTAGGCGATGTTCTTCATCAAGATGCGTTCGCGCGGTGCCTTGAAGTTCTCCAGGCACATCCTGGCCAGGGGGATGCCGAGGAAGGTGACGTCCTCGCGCTCGAGCTCGGCGTCGAGGGGCCACGACGAGTCGAAGATCACGTAGCCGCCGTGTCGCACGTCGGCAATGTCCTCGGCGTAGGTCTGGGAGTTCATGGCGACCATGAGGTCGTACTCGAGGGCCCGGGCGGTGTAGCCGGACTTGTTGACGCGGATCTCGTACCAGGTCGGTAGGCCCTGGATGTTCGACGGGAAGAGGTTCTTACCCGACACGGGGATCCCCATGCGAAAGATCGCCTGCATCAAGAGTCCGTTGGCACTCGCCGATCCGGTGCCGTTCACGTTGGCGAGCTTGATGGCGAAGTCGTTCACCCGGTTGAGTACCTCGGTGGTGGTGTCGATGGTCATTGCTAGCTCCTCGAGCGACTGGGGATCTTGATGAAATTGGCACTGGCGGCGTAGGGGATCTGCAGGTTGAACAGTTCCATGTCCCACGCCGACGTCGGGCAGCGCTCGGCGCACAGGCCGCAGTGCACGCAGACGTTCTCGTCCTTGACCATGACTCGGCCCGTCTGGGGCAGCGCCCCCGAGACGTAGAGCGCCTGGTCGAGGTTGGTCGAGGGCGCCGACAGGCGCGAGCGCAGGTCCGACTCCTCTCCGTTATGCGTGATCGTGAGGCACTGGACGGGGCAGATGTCGATGCAAGCGTCGCACTCGATGCACAGGGGCGTCTGAAATGCGGTCTGGACGTCACAGTTGAGGCAGCGCTGCACCTCGCGGGCAGTTTGTTCGGCGTCGAAGCCCAGTTCGACCTCGAGATCGATCGAGGCGAAGCGCTTGGTGAGCTCGATGTGGGTCATCTGCTGGCGCGACGAGGGGTTGTAGTCGTTGTGGTAGCTCCACTCGCTCATGCCCATCTTCTGGCTCACGGTGGTCATCGTGGGCGCCGGGCGCTCGTTGACTGGGACGTCGTTGCAGAAGTTGTCGATCGAAATAGCGGCCTGGTGGCCGTGGGCGACGGCCCAGATGATGTTCTTGGGACCAAAGGCAGCGTCACCACCGAAGAAGACCTTGGGTAGCGTGGACTGCAGCGTCGTCGAGTCGACGACGGGCATGTCCCATTTGCCGAACTCGAGGCCGAGGTCGCGCTCGATCCACGGAAAGGCGTTCTCCTGGCCAATGGCGAGGATCACGTCATCGCACGCAATCGTGACCGTGTCCACGACCGTCGCATTGACCGCGCCATCGTCCCACTCCAGGACGTCGAACTCCATGCCCACGAGTCGCCCGTCTTCGATGACAAAACGCTTGGGCGCGTGGTTCACGACGATCTCGACACCCTCCTCCTCGGCGTCTTCGAGTTCCCAGGGCGACGCCTTGAAGAACTCGCGGGGCCGACGGGCCATGACCTTGATATCGGTACCACCGAGTCGGCGCGACGAGCGACAGCAGTCCATGGCGGTATTGCCGACACCGATGATCAAGACCCGCTCGCCGATGCGCTCGAGGTGTCCAAAGGCCACCGATTCGAGCCAGTCGATGCCGATGTGAATATGCGAGTCGATCTCGTCGTGGCGTCCCGCAAGCTCCAACTCCTTACCTCGTGGTGCGCCCACACCGACGAAGATCGCGTCGAACTCCTCGTTGAGCAGCGATCGCAGGCTCGAGATCGGACTGTTGTAGCGGATCTCCACCCCCATGTCCAAGATCACCTGGGTCTCGTTGTCGAGAACCCGGTCGGGGAGGCGGAACTCGGGGATGTTCGAACGCATGAGACCGCCGGGCTTGGTGTACTGTTCGAACATCACGACCTCGTAGCCCAGTGGCATGAGGTCATTGGCGACGGTGAGCGATGAGGGGCCGGCTCCGATGCACGCGATGCGCTTGCCGTTCTTGGTGGCGGGAATCGGGGCGAGGCGCTCGGTGATGTCCTCACTGAGGTCTGCAGCGACGCGCTTGAGACGGCAGATGGCGACTGGACTGCCGTCGACGCGACCACGACGGCACGCCGGTTCACAGGGCCGGTCGCAGGTTCGACCGAGGATGCCGGGAAAGACGTTCGATTCGCGATTCAACAAGTAGGCGTCGTCGAAGCGTCCTTGGGCGATGAGACGGATGTAACCCGGGACGTCGGTGTGAGCGGGACAGGCCCACTGACAGTCCACGACCTGGTGGTAGTAGTTCGGATCCTGATCGTTCGTCGGCTCCACGCGGAGTCCTCCTTCGAAAAAGTACGTCGTGGTCCCCCTACGCGTGACTCACCTGTTGGGGGACCTCAGAAGTACTGTACTCCTGTACAAATGGGTGTTCGTGCTCAGAATTTGCCCGCCGATAGGGTCGTCGGTCACTGAATTGGTCCCGTATCCGCACTCGGCGCCCTTCCGGGTCAGACGGGTGATGCGAGAGCCGCTAGAAACGATGTGGGCCCCCAACGCGAGGGGTATGAGATGAGGTGGCGATGGCAAAGGAACTTCCTGGACGTGAGGACCTCGTGGCGTGGGTCCAAGGACATCCCGACAACTACTACCGCGAGTCCACGAATCTCACCTCGTTGTTGGAACTGCGTGCTGGTACCCAACGCCTCGTGGCCATGCACGAGCGCCTCGACGCCTTTGGCGCCGTGGTTGCCACCACCATCGAGCCGGCCGTCCTCACGATGGAACGACATCGGGAGTTCCCGGCGTTGGTGGCCTATGACGCCGTGGGCCGGCGCGTTGACCAAGTCGAGTTCCACCCAGACCAGCGAACTGCTTCGAAGGCAACGTGGGACTCGGGCCTGCTTTCCTGCGACGGACGAGACGGAGGAGCCTTCGAACAGGCCGCGCTCTTCTACCTGCTCAGTCACGTCGGCGAAGGCGGAGTTGCCTGTCCCGCAGTGTGCACGGTGGGACTTGGTCGCGCCCTGGCCGCTCGCGCCTCAACGGAGCTTCGAGAGCGGTACCTAGCCCGGGTGCGCTCCGATGGATATGACGGCGCGCTACGCGGTTCGCAGTTCCTCACCGAGGTCCAGGGCGGATCGGACGTGGGGGCGAACCTGGTGAGCGCGGTCGCCGATGACGTGGTGGAGGGTGCGTGGCGAATCAGTGGTGAGAAGTGGTTCTGCTCGGTCGCCGACGCGGACCTCTTCGTCGTGACCGCGCGGCCCGTGGACGCCCCATCGGGTACCAAGGGGCTCGGTTGCTTTCTCGTTCCGCGAAGCGTCGAGGGCTCGACGCCCAACGGATTTCGGATCCGTCAGTTGAAGGACAAGCTCGGCACGCGATGTCTGGCTTCGGGCGAGATCGATTTCGACGGAGCGCTCGGCTGGCCGATCGGCGAGGTCGACGAGGGTTTCTCGGTGGCCGTGGAGGAGTTGCTCAACACGTCGAGGTGGCTCAACGCCGTTGGTTCGACCGGACTCATGCGCCGGGCGTATCTCGAGGCGGCCTCCTTCGCACGTCACCGCCGGGCCTTCGGTCGTGCCATCGGATCGATACCCATCGTGCGTGAGCAGCTGGCGATGATGAAGGTGCACGAGTACGCGGCGCTCTCGTCGACGATGGCGCTCACGCAGTTGATCGACCGAATGGACCGGGGTGTCGCGAGCGAGTCCGACGTCGCCGTTCACCGCTTCCTCGTCAACGTCAACAAGTTCCAAACGTCACTCAGCGCCACCGACGTGGTGCACCAGGGCATCGAGATCCTGGGTGGCAACGGCACCATCGAGAGTTTCTCTGCCCTGCCGCGCCTCTATCGTGACTCGGTGGTCTATGAGAGTTGGGAGGGAACCCATAACGTCCTGTGCGCCCAGGTCCAGCGCGACTGCTCGCGTCTCGGCCTTCTCGAGGCCGTAGAGAGCTGGCTCGGCGACGAACTGCGCGACGTGGACCTCGACGGGAACGACGTGGTTCGTGCAGCATTCCGTGGCGAACTCACCAACTTCCAGGCCGCCGTCGCCAATGGAGAAGGCGGAGGTTCGAGGCTTCGCCGCTCGGTCGCTCGAATGGCCAACGTGATCCAGGCGGCGACGCTGCTGAGAGAGGCTCAGTCGGGAAGTTCGGAGAAGCGCGCCGTCGCCCGGATGTTCATCGGCGCGAAGTTGGGCGCGGATGACGGCGCATTCGATGCTCCCGTCATCGATTCGGTGTTGGGAGCCGAACTCGGATAGTGGCCGCCGGGCCCTAGGTCAGAGGTGGTGCGGTCGTGCGAGACGGTGTTCTCGTCGCGCCCTTACGCTGAACGAGGTGGAGGGGGTGGGGAGTGAACCAGTATGGAGACTTCGAGCTGGGCGAGACGGGTTCGAACGACGAATGGTCCCTCGAGGAATTGACGGCGCTCGCGCTGGCCGCCGATCCGCAGGCACCACTGGCCCAGGACGCCGTGGCGTGGGAAGGGGCGATACTGCATCGTCGTGGACTCCTGCCGGACTGGTACATGCCGACCCCCCTCGCGTCGAGGTCGGGTCGCTGGCCGCGCAACGTGGTGCTGCTCATCATCGTTGGCTTTCTCGTCATTGACGGATTCGGGCTGTGCATCACGTCGGGATTCCTCTCATTGGCCTGAGGGGCCCAGCGTCATGGGCCTTCTATCTCTAGGCGTGTGTTCGCTCGCAACTCGCTCGCCACGCCGCGCTGGGAGCCCGATCTCGATCGATTTGGAGTGACAAAAGCCGTCGGATCGAAGGATTCATTCCCGATTCCCAAAAACCTACGCGAAGTCGTGTACGGGCCACCCAAAAGAGGCTTAGTCTATGGGCAGTGGTCAATTTGGCCCCGAAGTAATCGTGAGACGCCTAGCTCGGGTCTGATGACCAGTTCTCAGGTCTTCAAACAGAACCGGCGCCTTGCGCATTGTGAAGGAAGTAATGAACGCTTCCAGAGATGGCATCAATCGTCTTTCAAGCCCCGCCGTTCCGTCGAATGGTGGTTCGAGCAAGCGGATTGCGTCAGCGTCGTCTCCTTCATCGTTGTACGCCTCAACGATCAACCCGGTGCTATTTGGATGCACCGGACCCAGCAATCCTCAGAATTACTAGTTGTCCTATCGGCGGAAAACGACTGCCCAACAGTCGCCCGCTCGCTGACTTGGTCTAGACGCCGCCAGTCTCCATTGACACTCCTAACGACGAGTCAACGCAGTACATCTGAAAAGAGGAACGTCCATGAAGCATCGAGCTATCAATAGTTCACGTCTGGCCATAAACGGAGGGTTTTCAGCCATGCTCGTGGGAGCTTTGGTGGTGGCCTTCACGAGCACTCCGGCCTTTTCGGCGACCAGTCCGAGTCTCGGCGCCGCCGCTGGGGCCTCCGTAGTAGCCGGCACGACGGTCACCAACACCGGTCCCACGACCCTGAGTGGAGCCCTCGACCTGTTCCCGGGCACCTCGGTCACGGGCTTTCCGCCAGGGATCGTCAGCGGTGCGACCAACACGGGCACCCTGAACGCCACCGCCGCGAGTGATGCCATGATCGCCAACACCGCCGCCTACGGGGTGCTCGCCGGAACCCCGGCAACCGGCACCGCCAACACCGACCTGGGTGGACTGTCATTCACCCCTGGTGTCTACGCCGCCAGTTCGGGCCTCAGCCTGACCGGCACGGTGACCTTGGTCGGTAATTCGACCTCGGTGTTCATCTTCAAGTCGGTCAGCACCCTGATCACCGGATCGGGTAGTCGCGTCGTGCTCTCGGGCGGGGTGTCGCCGTGCAACGTCTGGTGGCAGGTCGGTAGTTCGGCCACCTTCGGCTCCACGACCGCCTTCGTCGGTAACGTCCTGGCCTCGACGTCCATTGCACTCTCCACTGGCGTGACCCTCGTGGGCAGTGCGATGACCCAGACCGGCGGTGTCACACTCGACAGCAACGTGATCGACTCGTCGTGTTCGGCGGTCCCACCCGCGACCACGACCACGTCGACCACGTCGACCACGTCGACCACGTCGACGACCGTCCCGGCGTCGACCACCACCACGTCGTCGACCACGACGACGCCACCGACGACCACCACGACCGCACCCACGACGGGTTCGGTGACCACCTCCACCGTTCCGCCGCTCGTCGCGCCTCCCGCCACCGGCGGAGGACCGCTCAGCCCGAGCGCATCGAGCTCGAACTGGTCGGTACTGGGCTATCTCGCCATGGTGCTCGGTGCCGGTCTGGTTGGATTCGAGGCAGTACGTCGAATTCGAGCTCGCCGCTCGTAGTCAATGAAGTTGACGACGCGAGGTAAGCGTTCGAGGGCTGTGGTCATCGTGCTGGTCGCGATGGCCGCAGCCCTCGTCGTTGACCTGGTGCTGACCAAACCGTCAACGCCCAGGGCCACACCACCGTTGGTGAGCACTGCTCCCGGTGTCACGACGACCACGATGGTCCAGCCACCAAGTCTCGGTGCGACCCCTCCGAATCTGAGCGCGCCACCGGTTGCGCTACCCGTGCTGGTCGAGATTCCGAGTATCCACGTCGTCAGCCGCCTGCTCTCGGTGGGCATGACCGCAGCGCACGCCATGTCCGCTCCCGAGGGCGGAGCGAACAGTCCCTACTGGGCTGAGACCTTCTGGTACCGCGGCGGGTCACTGCCCGGGGCCGTGGGCACCGCCACGATCGCTGGGCACATCGACGACGTCTACGGGCGCTACGCCGTATTCGGCCACCTGGCGCAGTTGGTTCCGGGCGACCTCATCATGATCCACTTCAGCGCCACCGGCCTCACCGAGCGATTCACGGTGACCACGACCCACGCGTACACCCTGGCCCAGAGCGCCACGCGACCGGTTCTCGACCTCATCTACGGCACCGGTCCACCGGCGGGTCGCGCGCCGGCCCCGTCCAAGGACGGGCTGGCCCATCTCACCCTCATCAGCTGCACCGGTTCGTGGAACTATTCGCTGCACACCCACGATGAACGACTGGTCGTCTCAGCGGTGCGCATCAGCTAAA
>JABEUR010000070.1 GCA_013044405.1 Acidimicrobiaceae bacterium
CACGACGATGAAGAGCAGTTCATCGGGAGCGTCCGTGCTGAGCGGGTTCTGCAGCTTCAACAGGTCGTGGATGCGCAAATAGGTCGAGTAATCGGTGCCATCGGTCACGAATTGCACACTAGTTTTAGTAAATACTTGATTATTCGTTCTCGGACGGCTCGGTCTACTTTCGCGTCAGGGGCTTGTACTTGATCCGGTGCGGTGTGTCGGCGTCGGTTCCCAGGCGCTTGTGACGCTCCAGCTCATAGTCCGAGAAGTTGCCTTCGAACCAACGAACGACCGCTTCGCCCTCGAAGGCCAGCACGTGGGTCGCAATGCGGTCGAGAAACCAGCGGTCGTGACTGATCACGACGGCGCATCCGGGAAAGCTCAAGAGTCCGTCCTCGAGCGCTCGCAGCGTGTCGACGTCGAGGTCGTTGGTAGGTTCGTCCAGGAGCAGGACGTTGCCACCACTGCGCAGCACCTTGGCCAGTTGGACCCGATTACGTTCGCCCCCCGATATCTCACCGACCTTCTTCTGCTGATCGCTTCCTTTGAAGCCGAAGCTGGCGACGTAGGCGCGCGCGTGGATCTCGCGGTTCCCCACGATCATGTGCTCTTGACCCTCGCTGATCTCGTCGAAAACCGTCACCTCGGGGTTGAGATTGTCGCGCGACTGGTCGACGTAGGCGAACTGGACGGTGCTGCCGACCTCGAACTCGCCGCTGTCGGGCGACTCCATGGCCATCATCATGCGAAAGAGCGTGGTCTTTCCGGCCCCGTTGGGTCCGATGACGCCCACGATGCCTCCGGGCGGGAGCAAGAACGAGAGGTCCTCGATCAACAAGCGCTCGTCGAATCCCTTGGTGACGTTGTTGGCATTGACCACGACGTTGCCCAGTCGAGGACCCGGCGGGATGGCGATCTCGAGCCGCTCCGCGCGCCGCTCGGCCGACTCAGACTCCGCGACCAGCTCGTTGAAGGCGCTCAGGCGCGCCTTGCCCTTGCTCTGGCGCGCGCGAGGTGACATTCGGATCCACTCGAGTTCTCGTTCGAGGGCGGCCTGGCGCACCTTGTCGGACTTCTCCTCCTGGGCCAGACGTGCCTGCTTCTGCTCCAACCACGATGAGTAGTTCCCCTCCCAGGGGATGCCCCGCCCGCGATCGAGTTCGAGGATCCACGACGCCGCGTTGTTGAGGAAGTATCGGTCGTGGGTGATCGCGACGACGGTGCCGCTGTAGTCCTGGAGCGTTCGCTCGAGCCAGGCCACCGACTCAGCGTCGAGGTGGTTCGTTGGTTCGTCGAGCAAGAGCAGATCGGGTTTGGAGAGCAGGAGCCGACACAGTGCGACACGACGGCGCTCCCCACCCGACAACTTGGTCACGTCGGCGTTCGCCGGTGGAAGGCGCAGCGCGTCCATGGCGATCTCGAGGGTGCGCTCGAGGTCCCAGGCGTTGGCGGCGTCGATCTTCGTCTGGAGGTCGGCCTGTTCGCTCAGCAGCGCGTCGAAGTCGGCGTCGGGCGCACCCATGGCGCCACAGACCTCGTTGAACCTGATGAGAAGGTCGCGCTGCTCGGCGATGCCGTCGGCGACGTTACCCACGACGTCCTTGGTCGCGTCGAGTTCGGGTTCTTGGGAGAGGTAGCCGACACTGAAACCTGGCGTCAGTCGAGCCTCACCGGTGAATCCGTCGTCGAGCCCGGCCATGATGCGAAGGAGCGAGGACTTGCCCGAACCGTTCGAACCGATGACGCCGATCTTGGCGCCCGGGTAGAACGAGAGGTTGATGCCCTTGAGCACCTCGCGATCGGGCGGATAGAAGCGACGCAGGTCGCGCATGGTGAAGATGAACTGAGCTGCCATCTCTCAAGTGTGGCGCAAATCTTGATTGGCTCGCGGCGCCGAGTCTCGATCGACAACCCGTAGAATCCCGAAATGTCCCAACCAGCCACGACGACTCATCGCCACGCCCCCGACTGGGTGATCCTCACCATGGCCTGTCTGGCCCAGTTCATGGTGGTGTTGGACGTCTCGATCGTCAACGTCGCGCTGCCCTCAATGCAGCGTGACCTCCATTTCTCGATGTCCAGCGCCCAGTGGGTCGTGAACGCCTACGTGCTCACCTTCGCGGGATTTCTGCTCCTCGGAGGACGCGCCGCGGACATCTTCGGTCGCCGACGGGTCTACCTGAGTGGTTTGGGCGTGTTCGTCATCGCCAGCATCGGCGCGGGATTCGCGGCGACCGGTGGCCAGATCGTGGCGGTGCGGGCACTGCAGGGAATCGGGGGTGCCATCTTGTCCCCGGCGACGCTCACCATCATCGTCACGACGTTCCACGGGACACGCCTGCCCAAGGCGATCGGGGTCTGGAGCGCGACGGCCGGTGCTGGAGGTGCGGTCGGTGGACTGCTCGGCGGGATCTTGACGGGTTGGGCATCGTGGCGATGGGTCTTCTTCATCAACGTCCCCATCGGCATCGTGGCGGCGGTCGTGGCCGCGATGTACCTGCGCGAGATGCGCAACCGCGACGCGGCGGTCAAACTCGACGTGACCGGGGCTGCCCTGGTGACCAGTGCACTCGCGACCCTGATCTATGGCGTGGTCAACACCCCCAACGAGGGCTGGACCTCCGCGACCACGATGTCGTGGTTCCTCGCGGGGGCGGTGCTCCTGGTCTCGTTCATCTTCTGGGAGTCGCGAGTCGCCTCGCACCCCCTCGTGCCCTTTCGAATCTTCAAGTCGCGCTCGCTCAGCGTGGCCAACCTGGTGATGCTGCTCGTGGGTGGGGCGTTCTTCGCCATGTGGTACTTCTTGACCTTCTACTACCAGTACATTCTGGGCTACGACGCGGTGAAGACGGGTTTCGCCTTCTTGCCAATGGCGCTCTCGATCATCGCCGGGGCCCAGATCAGCTCACGGATCCTCGCCAAGGTCGGGGTGCGCCCGCTCTTATTCGTTGGTGCGACGATGGCCACCCTGGGTTTCGCCTGGATCTCGCTGATCCAGGACCACAGCACCTACCTGGGGGCCATTCTCGCGCCCTCGATCATCTGCGCCTTCGCCATGGGTCTGCTCTTCACTCCGCTCGCGACCGCCGCGACCGCCAAGGTCGAGCGCTCCGACGCCGGACTGGCCTCGGGAGTGCTCAACACCGCTCGCCAGGTCGGCGGATCGATCTCACTCGCGGTGCTCGGGACCATTGCGGCGGACCGAACAGCCACTTTCGTCAATCCCCATTCCGCGACGGCGTTGGTGTCTGGATATCAACGGGCGTTCCAGATTTCGGCCGCCATCACCGCGTTGGCCCTGGTGACCAGTTTGGCTCTTCCGTCCGCCACCGGCAAACGCCACAGCCACTGACCACGACCGATTTCGGGCGCGCCCAGCACCGAACTTGACCCCTTCACGCGCCCCACAAAATAGTGAGCAATGGGCTAGTGTCTGGTCCATTATCCAACCAGTTGGTGACAGTCATGCGAAAGCACCTTCACGATTGGGCGAAACGAATGGTCAAGGGAGAAGAATGAATAAGGGAATCAAGCTGTTGGGCGCCGGTCGTCTGGCTTCAACGATTGGCGTCGCGGCGCTCGTCGTGGGATCAGGCACCGTCGTAGCGGGAGCAGCGGTGAATTCGGGTCACGCAAGCAAGGGTGCGGTCTTCTCGGCGCACGCCACCTATAGCAAGACCCTGGCCTGTGAGGTGACGGACACGGGCGGCATCAATGACAAGTCCTTCAATGCCTCGGCCTTCTTAGGTCTCCAGCAGGCGGCCAAGGTTAGCAAAAACATCGTCACGTCGGTCATCTCGACCCCCTCGAACGGTACCGAGTCCAACTACGACGCCGAGATCGCATCGCTGGTCGCCCAGAAGTGCAACATCATCATCACGGTCGGCTTCTTGATGTCCGACGCCACCTGGAACGCCGCGGTGAACAATCCGACGTTCCACTTCGCCCAGGTCGACAATGGGAACACCAGTCCCGGTAACGACGGCGTCGCGGTAGCGCCCTTCACGGGCACGGCCCCTGGCAACAACATCTTGGGTCTGACGTACTCGACCCAACAAGACGCCTTCCTCGGCGGTTACGAAGCAGCCGCCTACGCCGCCATGAAGAACCCGAAGTCGCCCAAGGTCGCCACCTACGGTGGCATGCAGTTCTCCTCGGTGACCTCATACATGGACGGTTACTACGACGGCGTGATGTACTACAACACCCACGCCAAGCCCAAGCACAAGGTCCAGGTCCTCGGATGGAACGAGAAGACCCAAAAGGGCACGTTCATCGGCAGCTTCACGGACCAGGCAACGGCGCGCACCGACACGACGGCCTTCCTCTCCCAAGGCGCCACGACCGTGTTCCCGGTCGCCGGTTCCGACGGGCTCGGCACGACCTCGGCAGTTCGCACGTGGAATGCGGCGCACAAGCTCAAGGCCAATGTTGAGTGGGTTGACACCGACGGCTGCGTCAGCGACGCGCCCGACTGCAACCTGTTCTTGAACTCGGTCACCAAGGGCGTCACGGCGTCGGTGAAGGCGGCGGTGCTCATGCAGGCGACCGGCAAGTTCGTCGGCAGCAACTACATCGGCACGCTCGCCAACGGAGGCGCCGCGTTCGTCCAGGACAGCCAGAGCAAGATGGCCAAGGCCCTGCCCAAGTCGGTCTTGAAGGCCGTTGCCGCGATCGCCAAGGGTATCGAGCACGGCAGTATCAAGGTAGCCATCGCCGGTAAATAGGGCTTTCGGGTAGTAATCCAAACCACGAGGGGCTGGGCCAAGGGGCTGAGCCCCTCGTGGTTTCGTAGTGACTGAGCAACGGACTTGGCAATGAAACTTGAGTTACGCGGTATCACGAAGCGTTTCGGGACCCTGGTCGCGAACCACGACGTGAACCTGGTGGTCAATCCCGGCGAGATCCACTGCCTGCTCGGAGAAAACGGGGCCGGCAAGTCGACGTTGATGAACATCCTCTATGGACTGCTGATCCCCGACGAGGGTCAAATACTCATCGACGACGAAGTGGTCACCATTCGCGACCCCAAGGACGCGGTCGGTCACGGTGTGGGAATGGTGCACCAGCACTTCATGCTGATACCGGTGTTCAATGTCGTCGACAACGTGATCCTCGGGTCCGAGCCAGTCAAGCCCTGGCCGGTCATCGACTACAAGGCCGCGGCCGCCCGGTTGCTGGACCTGGCCAACGAGTACAACTTCGAGATCGATCCACAGGCGACCATCGAGAACCTGCCGATCGGCACCCAGCAGCGCGTCGAGATCCTCAAAGCCCTCAGCCACCATGCGTCGGTGCTCATCTTGGACGAGCCGACCGCCGTGTTGACCCCCCAGGAGACCGACGCCTTCATGGTCATCCTGCGCTCGCTCAAGGAGAGTGGCAAGTCCATCATCTTCATCACCCACAAACTGCGCGAGGTCCTCGCGTTGGCCGACGTCATCACGGTCATGCGTCTGGGTGAAGTCGTGGGAGTCACCACGCCCGCCCAAGCCGACGAGCGCAAGCTCGCCACGATGATGGTCGGACGCGACGTGAACTTGATGGTGGACAAGGCACCCGCCTCACCCGGCGAGGTGGTGCTGGACGTTCGAGGGATCTACGTCGAGGACGAGCGTGGCCTCACCAGTGTCAAGAACGTGTCCTTCGAGGTCCGCGCCGGCGAGATCCTGGCCGTAGCCGGCGTCCAGGGCAACGGACAGACCGAACTCGTCGAGGCCCTGACCGGCATGCGCCGGCCATCGGCGGGCCGCATCACGCTCAACGGCGTCGAACTCGCGGGCGAACCCGTGCGCCGCTTCCTCGATGCTGGCATCGGTCACGTCCCTGAGGACCGCCAACGCTACGGCCTCGTCCCCACCCTGTCGATCTCGGACAATCTGGTGCTCGATCAGCTCGACGACCCTCGGTTCCGACGTCGATTCGGAAGAAACCTGAAAGCCATCAAGAACAACGGCGTTCAATTGGTCGAGCGCTACGACATCCGCGCCCAGAGCGAGGAGGTGGCGGTCAGTGCTCTCTCGGGTGGCAACCAACAGAAGGTGGTGATGGCGCGTGAGCTCTCGCGTGAGCTCAAATTGTTGATCTGCTCACAGCCCACGCGTGGCCTCGACGTGGGCTCGGTCGAATTCATGCACCGCCAGATCGTGGCCATCCGCGATTCAGGTGTCGCGGTGATCATTGTTTCGAGCGAACTCGATGAAGTCGTCGCACTCGGGGACCGTATCGCCGTACTCTACGACGGTGATATCCAAGCCATCGTGCCCCCCACGACGAGCCGCGAAGAACTCGGTCTCTTGATGGCGGGCGCCCGCGCCGAGCAGGTCACGCTATGACCACAACGGCCACCCAGCCGGCGCGTCTGGGCCCACTCATGAGGCTCGCGCTTCGCGCCCGACACGCCAACATGTTCATCGTCTTGGTGCTGGCCCTTTTCGTGGGGCTGATCTTTGGCGGCATCATGATCGTCGTCACCACGCCGATTTTGCTGAACTCGTGGTCGCACGCCTTCTCGCATCCCGGCGCCACCATCGCCAGCAGCTTCAACACGGTGTGGTTCGCCTACGAACAACTCTTTCAAGGTGCGGTCGTCAACTTCCACGCGTTGCGGATGCTGATTGACAACCCGTCGAAGGTCAACCTCGCCACGGTCCTGACACCACTCTCAGGAACCTTGACCTACGCGACTCCGTTGATCGTTGCCGGACTCGGTCTCGCCATCGGTTTTCGCAGCTCCCTGTTCAATATCGGCGGTCAGGGCCAGGTGGTCGCCGGCGGCGTCCTCGCTCTGCTCGTGGCCTTCTCCTTTCACCTGACACCGCTGGTCCAGGTTCCCTTGGAGATCCTCGCCGCGATGCTCGGCGGGGCCCTCCTGGCGGGACTTGCGGGGGTACTGAAGGCCTATACCGGTGCCCATGAGGTGATCGTGACGATGATGAGCAACTACACCATGACCTTGGTCCTGGGCTACCTGTTGATCCAGTCGCTCTTCGCGCGTCCGGGCGCGCGAGACGGTGCCTCGAAGGCCGTTGGTGCGACGGGTCAACTCCCATACTTCTTCTCCCATCTCAGTGCATCACTCCTGTTGAACTTCGGATTCGTCATCGCGGTCATCGCGGTCATCGCGGTCCAGTGGTTCTTCAAGCGCTCGAAGACCGGCTTCGAACTCCTCATGGTCGGTCAAAACCCCGACGCCGCCCGGGTCGCGGGAATCTTCTCCAAGCGTTCGATCATCATCTGTCTCACGCTTGCGGGAAGCCTGCTCGGGCTCGCGGGAATGCTCGAACTCACCGGCGTCGATCACTTCATCACGCCGAACTTCGGTGGCTCCTACGGTTTCGACGCCATCACGGTAGCGCTGCTCGGTCGCAACAAGCCCTGGGGCGTCTTCTTCGGGGCCATTTTCTTTGGAGCGATGTTCACCGGCGGCGAAGCGATGCAGGCCTTCACCCCCACCAACATCCAGTTCTCCCTGGCCCAGGTCATCCAGGCGGTCGTCGTCTTTTGCGTCGCGACCCCGGCGCTGCTGATCGAGGCCTTCCGACTTCGTGACGGGGCCCATCTCGTCAGCACCACGGGCTCGGGAGGTTGGCTCTGATGAGCACGGACTCACGCTCAATCGTTACCCTCGAGAACCTGCGCAGCGTATCGCGCACTCGTTCTCTGGCGTACGGCATCACGCTGATGGTGCTGGGCGTACTCGAGTTCGTCTGGTATGGATCAGCCGCGTCGGGACTGCACACCATCATCCAGTTCGGCTACAACACGGCGACGGTCTGGCCGGTGGTCTCGAGTCCCTGGAGATTCCTCCTGCTCTTCTTCGGCGTTGCGATCATCGCCCTCGCGCTGCGCGCGGCGTCGGTTCCCCTGTACTCGCGTCTGGTCGCCTCGATACGCGGATCGCGCACCATGACCGCGCTGATCGGCGCGTACTTGGTCATCTGGCCGGTGCTGCTCTGGGCTGGTATCAATCAAGGCGGCCAACTTCGAACGATGACCATCCCGGTCGCCCTGACCGGCGACGTCTTTGGAGTACTCAGCATCGCCACCGGTGCGGTCCTCGCGTGGCGACGCCTTGACCGCAGCGCCTCGGGACTGCTCTTCACGGGCCTGTTCGTCTTCTTGCTGGGCTTCCTTATCTGGGTCGCGCGCGGCAGCCTCGATCTGCAACTCACCGCGATCTTGGCCAGCGCCGTGGCCGTGTCGACCTTCCTCATCTTCGGATCAGTCTCGGGAACGCTGTGCGAGCGCTCGGGTGTGGTGAACATCGCCATCGAGGGTCAGTTCATGGCCGGCGCCCTCTCTTCGATCGTCTTCACGAGCGCGCTGCAGGGCACCGGGCTCTCCAAGACCTTCGCGCTCCTGCTCGCGGGCCTCTTCGGAGCCCTCTTCGGATGGATCCTTGCCGTGATGGCCCTGCGCTATCAGGCCAACCAGATCATCGTCGGCGTGGTGATCGTCGCCTTCTGTACCGCCATGTCGCAGTTCCTGGTGACCCAGGTCCTCGACCTGCGCCAGAACCTCAACGGCTCTTATGGGCTGCCGGTCTGGGCCGTTCCGGGACTGTCACGCATCCCGGTCATCGGTCCGGTGCTCTTCGACCAGAACGTGCTGGTCTTCGTCGCCTTCGCCATCGTCATCATGGCCAACTTCGCGCTCTTTCGAACCCGTTGGGGTCTGAGGGTGCGTTCGGTGGGCGAGAAGCCCATCGCCTCAGAGACCGTCGGGATCAACGTGGTGCGAATGCGCTACGGAGCGGTCATCATTGGCGGCTTCGTCGCGGGGATCGGCGGCGCCGGTTTCACGCTCGGACCAGGATCGCCATTCACCTACGGCATGACCTCGGGCTACGGCTACATCGCGCTGGCCATCATGATCTTCGGTCGTTGGCGGCCCTACGGCGCGCTCATGGCCTCGCTGCTCTTTGGATTCACCATCGCTCTCAGCGCGAACCTGAACCTCTACCTTCAGCAGTTGGTGATTCCCCAGCAGTTCATCAGCGCACTGCCCTACCTCATCACGATCGTGGTGGTATCAGGGGTGGTCGGGCGCATCCGCCCACCAGCGGCAGACGGGGTGCCCTTCGAACGGCGCTAGACCCGGTGGCGCCCGGGCCGCCGGGTTGGCCCCAGCGCCCGTTTCGCGTAGCGGCCGCGACCTTACGTCGAAGCCTGCGACGAGTGAGCACCGATCGATTGGAGCCACGCAATCACGTTGTTTTGTTGGGTGCCACGGCCGGTCGCGGCCTCCAACGCGGTGCCGTGGGCATAGTCTGGCTCCCAGTCGAGGTCTGCGCCGGCGTTCAAGAGGCGCTCGGCGGCGCGACGTTGACCGGCGCCGCAGGCGTGCCAAAATGCTTGGGAGATCCGTTGCGGATCCTGTTTGGTCCCGAGGAGTTCTTCTAATCGGTCCAGAATGCCGAGTGCACCAGCGTGCCATAACTGGTCGACCTTCGCGCCACGCGCCACCAGCAGACGAGCGACATTCCAGCAGGCGTAGCCCACGGCGTTATCGAGGGGTGTTCCGATGGAGCCGCCCGTCATTTCGAGGTCGGCTCCCGCGTCGATGAGGGCAGCGGCCACCTCCACGTCGTCGCTGCTCGCTGCATAGTGCAGGGGAGTCTCCGAACCGGGACCCGGCGTCAGCGAGCCTCCTCCGGTCGTGAGGGCATTCGGGTCGGCCCCGGCGTTGACCAATACCTTCACGATGTCCGGCCCTTTAGGGAAGTATCCCGGCCAATCGGTGACGAAATGAAGCGCACCGCTCGAACCGCCCCTGCCCACGAACCTCGCCCGGGCCAAATCCGGATTCGCGGCCACGAGGTCCCTCACTCGCTCGACGTCGCCACCACGCACGCCGACAAGGAGCTCGAGGGCGATCGGATCCTCTCGCGGTATGGCCACCACTTCGATTCCATCGCTCATGGACAGAATGATTGCAGGCGGCGCATCGATGCGCCAACCACGACTGACTAGCGCGATGAGACGAAACATGGTGAATCTCGTGACCCGGCCCCAACTACAAGTCAGAACCTCACTGCTGGTAGCACGTTGTTCGACCAGCTGCGTTCGAATGGCGTCGAGCGCACGAAACTACGCGCACGTCTTGGATTGACATCCAACGCTTCGAAGGTCACTACGACAACACGGCACCTCGCTCACGCGAACTCGACGACACCGTCGCTGTCGCGGTCGCCGTCAACTCCATCGTTCATCAGCATCGACCTATTCGTCTTGACGAAGAACCAGCCCAGTCGTGCTCAACGAGCCCGACGGGTTCTGCTGGGCGAGCACGATCGCGTGAATTCCACGGCGACCGCCAGGGAACTTTCGGCGAACATGTCGATCACGATCTCGGGCGCCCACGAGTACCTTTTACACTCGGCGATGATGTCCGATTCTCGACCACCGCCAAACTACGCTTGGTCGATGACTCCACGGGAGCGAACGGTGTCAGCTGACACGTCTCAAGGCGAAGCATCTGATTCGCCTTTGGCGAGTGAGGGTTTTACGTTGATCGAGTTGCTGATCGTGATCGTGGTCCTCGGCGTCCTCGCGGCGATCGTGATCTTCGCGCTCGCAGGAGTCCAGACCAAAGCAGCGGTCTCGGCCTGCAAGACCGACGCCAAGACGGTCGAAACCGCGGTCCAGGCCTACGAGACCCAAAAGGGTGTCTCACCAACCGCGTCCAGCGACCTCACCTCGGGCCCCAACAACTACCTCCAGTCGTGGCCCTCGAGTCCCTACTACTCGATCACCCTGAGCGGGTCATCGGTCATGGTGGCCGCACCAAGCGGTACCACGGCGCTGTCGGCCACCTCGCCCGACGTCTGTATCGGCGCGGGCAGTGCTACGACCTCCTCGACGACTTCGAGTTCAACCTCCACGACGTCCTCGACCTCCTCGACCACCTCCACGACCAGCCCCTCCAACGGCGTCACCTTCGTTGCCTCGACGAACATGAGCAACGGGAGTGGCACCTACGGTGGCACCGATATCCTCCAGGTCAACAACCCCAGCGCCATCACGGCCATGACGGTCACCGTGAACGTCGTGCGCACCGACTCGGCGACGAACTTTACGAGTGACTGGAACAGTTTCCCGGGCGGGTACGTGGCGGGCGTGACCAACGTGGGTGCCACCACGATCACCTACACCTATACCTTGGCGAGCCACCGCACCATCCCGGCGAACTATCTCAACGGACAGATCGGTTCGCAGTACAGCGGAGACAGTCTGGTGCACCTGACGACTTCGGACACCTGGACGGTCACCAGCACCTCCAGGGGCATCACTGCAACGCTCTCGGGTCACTTCTGATCGGTAGCGTCACCCTCCAGGCGTGTTCAACCGAGCGAGCCGAGTACGCGCACGACCCGCGAAGCTGCCTCCATGGCGTGCTTGAGGGCATCATCGATCGACTGATCCATGAGTCGCGCTGCGAGATACGCCCCCGTCGCCGCATCACCCGCGCCAGTCGTGTCGAGGACGTCATCGGAGATTGAGGTGCGACGAAAGGTCTGCGCATCGCGGCGCGCTAGTGCCCCCTTCGCTCCGAGGGTCACCACGACCTCACTGAAGAGCCCGGACAACATCCGGGCCGCCCCTTCGCCATCCAGCGCGCCGCTCAGCGCGATCGCCTCCTCCTCGTTGGCGAAGATCATCGTCGATCCACTCGACGCGTCGAGGAACCGGGCCGGTGTGACTTCGAGCAACGGGGCGAGCGAACAGACGTCGACCGAGGTGCTGATCCCGCGACCGAGGGCCTCGCGAATCGCCTCGACGCCCGTAGCGCGAGTCGCTTCGTCGAGCAGGGTGTAACCCGAGACGTGCAGGTGGTCAACGGGTTGGCCCAGGACTTCGAAGACGTGCTGACGAGTCAGCAGGCGATTCGCTCCACGATCGCTCAGCATGGCACGCTCGGCGTCGGCGGCGACGATCGCCACGACGACGCCGGTCGAGGCTGCGGTGAATTCGAGTTCGCAGGTAACGCCGCTTCGTGTCAAGTCCTCGACGAAGGTTCTGCCCGATACGTCGTCACCGGCGGCTCCGACGTATCGCACGTCGTGACCAAAGCCCGCGAGGGCCGCCGCCAAGTTGGCGGCGGCACCACCGCGACTGATGCGCACCGTCGAAGGGGTGTCGCTGGTGGGTGCGACCTGTCGAGTCGGGCGTACCACGACGTCGAGCATGACATCGCCAATGACGACGACTCGCTTGGCGTTCACGCACCCGCCAGCGCGGCAGCGACTTCTCCGGCGAGTCGGGCGTTGGCGATGACCAGGTCCCGGTTCACCTGCACGCTCGCCCCGCTCGTGAAGCGAGCGAACTCGGCCAGCAGGACCGGCGTCACCGCCTTGCCCGTCACGCCTGACGCGCGCGCCACGCCCAAGGCGCTCTCGAGGGCGTCGTGGTGCAGCTGCGCGTCGAGCTGGTGACTCGCGTCAACTGGATTGGCGAGCAGGAATCCGCTGGACGAAAACTCTCGATGGGCCAGAAACGCCGCGGCGGCCTGGGCCGGATCGTCCACGCTCCAATCGAGAGGGAAACCACTCTCGCTGCGATAGAAGCCCGGAAAACTCAGTGTTCGGTATCCGACGACCGCAACGCCGAGTGAATCGAGCCGTTCCAGGGTGGCGCCGATGTCGAGGATCGACTTCACCCCCGAGGCAACCACCAACACCGGAGTTCGCGACAAGCCGGTCAGGTCGGCGGACTCGTCGAAGCTCGTCACGGCTTCGCGATGCACCCCGCCCAGCCCGCCGGTCGCCATGACGCTAATGCCGCTGCGGTGCGCGACGGTGACGGTCGCGGCGACGGTCGTCGCTCCATCACCACGCAAACCAATCGCCACCCCGAGGTCGCGTGCGGAAAGCTTCGAGGCTTCGCGTCGGGGTTCACTGAGTCGCTCGAGCTCCTCGACGGACATCCCCACGACGACGCGTCCCTCGAGGACTCCAATGGTCGCGGGCACCGAACCACCCTGGCGAACAGCGTCCTCGCACGCACTGGCCACCTCGAGATTCACCGGGCTGGGAAAACCGTGGACCACGATCGTTGTCTCGAGAGCCACGACGCCGCGTCGCTCATGAAGTGCGGCGTCGACCTCGTCACTGATGACGATCGAATTGTTCCCAGGGTTCTTCATGC
>JABEUR010000071.1 GCA_013044405.1 Acidimicrobiaceae bacterium
GATGGGCGAGCCGCTCGCCAACTACAACGTGACGATCGAGGTGATCCGACGTCTCCACGAGAACCTCGGACTCTCGGCGAGGCGTCTCACGGTGTCAACGGTGGGGGTCGCCCCGGCGATTGAACGACTCGCACGAGAAGGTTTGGCGCTCACGCTCGCGGTGAGCCTCCACGCGGCCAACAACGTGACGCGAGACCAGTTGGTGCCGCTCAACCGTCGCTACCCGCTCGAGCGCCTCCATGAGGCTTGTGCGTACTGGATAGAAGAGACGGGGCGCCGCTTGAGCTTTGAGTGGGCGCTCATCGAAGCGGTGAACGACACCGATGAGGCCATCGAACAGTTGGCGAGCTACGCCGGCTCATTAGGTGCCCACGTGAACCTGATCCCGCTCAATCCCACTGCGGGCTACCTCGTTCGTGGCTCAGAGCCCGAGCGGGTTCGCGAGTTCCGTGACGCGTTGGTCGAGTTGGGCGTGAACGCGACGGTGCGCAACACCCGGGGCCGCAGCATCGACGCGGCCTGCGGGCAGTTGGCCAGCGTCACCAATGCCAGGCGCCGTTCGATCCCCGTGCGCGCTCTCTAGAGCGCATCACGCCGCCAGAAGTCCGGTCGCCATCCAAGAAGGGCCACGACCCCCACGATGCAGGCCAGGCCCCCCGAGATGATGGAGAACTCCGTGGAGGTCAGACTCGCGACGATTCCCGATTCAGCGTCGCCCAGACGAGGTCCTCCGGTCACGACGGCCAACTGGATCGATGAGATCCTTCCCCGGTATTCATCGGAGATCGCCCGTTGGAGCATGGTGCTGCGCAGCACCGCCGAGATGACGTCCATCGCACCCGCGACCGCCAAACAGGCGAGCCCGATCCACAAAACGTGCACCAAGCCGAAGAGCGCCATGAAGGCACCCCAGGCGACGACGGAGAGGGCGATCAACCGGCCCTGGCGGCGCACTCGCGCGATCCAGCCCGTCATGATGGCCATGGCGAGTGCTCCCGCGCCGGGTGCCGCGTAGAGCAGTCCCAGTGTTCGCGGTCCCGCGTGGTAGATGGTCAGCGCCACCGCCGGGAAGAGGGCACGTGGGAGTCCGAAGACCATGGCGTTCAGGTCCACGAGGTACACGGCCTGAGCGACGGCGTGCGAACGCACGTACGTGAATCCATCACCGATCGCGCGCACCAGCGCAACTGAGGCGTGCTCACCGCTCGGCTTCATCGGCGACATGAACGCAGTGGCGCCGATCAGGGCAACGAAGGTGAGCGCATCGCTCAAGTAGCACCAGAAGAGGCCGAAGCTGGCGAGCAAGATGCCCGCGAGTGACGGGCCAACGACTGCGGCGCCATTGATGATGATCTGATTGAGCGAATACGCGGCCACGAGTTGCTCGGGCGCGACGAGCTTGGGGATCGCTGCGCCACGCACGGGGCCGGTGAATCCGGCGAAGCCGGCGGCGAAGGCTGCCAGGATCAACAGTGTCCAGAGGTCCGAGTGCGCGACGTGGGCGTTTAGAGCGAGACCGGCACTCGCAATCGCCAGTACCGAGGACCCGATCATCATCAGCACTCGTTTGTCCGCTCGGTCGCTCAGAGCTCCCCCCCATAGGGCCCCGACGATCAGGAAGGGCAGTTGGATCAGGCTGGCCATACCCACCCAGAGACTCGAGTGCGTCTCGCGGTAAACCTGATAGGGCACCGCGACGATGGTGAGGTTGCTGCCGAGTAGTGAAACGAGCTGGCCGGCGAACAGGTATCGAAAATCACGGCTGGCCCGTAGCGGGGCGACGTCGACGAGCAGTCGGGGCACCCGCCAATCGTACGGGAGTAAGGTAACGAAGCGGGCACCGGTCTAAGGAGAGTCCATGATCGACGAGGAATTGGTCCAGCTGCTCTCACCCGAGGGCGAGCGAGTCGCACACCCTGAGTACGAGTCCTCGTTAGGTTCGAACGAGGTGCTCGGTCTCTATCGCGACATGGTGATCATCCGACGCATCTGTAACGAGTCGACCTCGCTGCAACGTCAGGGCCAACTCGCCCTCTGGGCGCCCGTCCAGGGCCAAGAGGCCGCCCAAATCGGCGCCGGGAGGGCACTGGCCCCGATGGACTTCTCATTTCCCAGTTATCGCGAGCATGGCGTGGCGTGGTGTCGCGGGGTACCGCCCGAAGACATGCTGCGGGTCTTTCGCGCCGTGACCACCGGGGGTTGGGATCCCCAGAAGTACCGTCATTCGGTTCCCACCGTCGTGCTGGGCAATCAGACCCTCCACGCCGTGGGCTACGCCATGGGCGTGCAACGTGACGGGGCCGAAGAGGCGGTGCTGACCTTCTTCGGCGATGGTGCGTCGAGCCAGGGTGACGTTCTCGAGTCCTTCGTCTGGGCGGCGTCGTTCAACGCGCCGGTCGTCTTCTTCTGCCAGAACAACCAGTGGGGAATCTCGACGCCGTCGTCGGTCCAGTCGAAGATCCCCCTGTACCACCGCGCTCCCGGTTTCGGATTCCCCGGCGTACGTGTCGATGGCAACGACGTTCTCGCGGTCTATGAGGTGACCAAGCGGGCACTCGAGAGTGCGAGGGTCGGTGGTGGTCCTACCCTGGTCGAGGCCTACACCTACCGGATCGGAGCTCATACGACCTCGGACGACCCGACGCGCTATCGAATCGACGCCGAAGTCGAAGTCTGGAAGCATCGTGACCCGATTGAACGGGTCAAGGCGCTGCTCGCGCGCGAATTCAAGGTCAAGACCACGACCTTCGACGAGATTGCCCAAGAGGCCGAGAGACTAGCCCTGAAGCTGCGCGAGGACGTGCTGGCCATGGGGCGCCCGGACCCGATCACGATGTTCGACAACGTCTACGCCGACGCTCATCCGCTGATCGACGAGGAGCGCCGCGAGATGATCGAACTGGGAGTGAGCGGAGGACCGTCCTGATGGCCACGACGACCATGACCATGGCCAAAGCGCTCAACGAGGGACTTCGCAGGGCCATGGAGAAGAACCCCAAGGTGCTCTTGATGGGCGAGGACATCGGTCGCCTCGGCGGAGTGTTTCGGATCACCGATGGACTGCAGAAGGACTTCGGGGAGGACCGGGTGATCGACGCCCCCCTCGCCGAGTCGGCGATCGTCGGCACCGCCGTCGGTCTGGCGATACGCGGCTATCGCACGGTCTGTGAGATCCAGTTCGATGGCTTCGTCTATCCCGCCTTCGATCAGATCGTCTCTCAGGTCGCCAAACTGCGTAAGCGCTCAGACGGTGTGTACACGATGGGTCTCGTGATCCGCCTCCCGTTCCAGGGTGGTATCGGGGCCATCGAGCACCATTCGGAGAGCCCCGAGGTCTACTTCGCCCAGACCGCCGGGCTGCGCGTGGTCTCGTGTTCTACGCCCAATGACGCTTACTGGATGATCCAACAGTCCATCGAACACGACGACCCGGTGGTCTTTTGCGAGCCCAAGAGCCGCTACTGGGAGAAGGGCGAGGTGGACCTTGATAACCCACCGCAGGGTCTCTTCGATGCCGTGGTTCGTCGCGAAGGCCACGACGTCACGGTGCTGGGATATGGATCGACGGTGAAGACGCTGCTGCGCGCGGCACAGACCGCGGCGAACGAGGGTGTCTCACTCGAGGTCATCGACGTCCGATCGGTCTCGCCGCTGGACTTCGAGACCATGGCCCGGTCAGTGGAGAAGACGGGACGATTCGTCGCCGTTCAGGAGTCACCACAGACCGCATCGATCGGTTCTGAGATCGTTGCTGAACTCACCCAACGTTGCTTCTACTCACTGCGCGCTCCAGGAGTGCGGGTGAGCGGGTATAGCGTTCCCTATCCGCCGTCGCGGATCGAGGACGCCTATCGTCCCAACGTGGACCGCATACTTGACGCGGTGGACCGAGTGATGGGATTTGAAAGTTGAGCGAGATGATTTTCGACCTGCCCGACGTCGGCGAGGGACTCGTCGAGGCGGAGATCGTCGAGTGGAAGGTGGCCGTGGGCGACACGGTTCAGTTGAATCAGCCCCTCGTCGATATCGAGACCGCCAAGGCGGTGGTCGAACTGCCCAGTCCGTACGCGGGGACGGTGGTGACGTTGCACGCCAAGGTCGGGGACGTCGTTGAGGTCGATCGGCCGCTCATCACCTTCGAGGTTGGCGGCGAAGGAGCCTCCTCGGTGAAGGGCGCTGAAGCACGTTCCGGGGACCACATCGAAGAGGGCCGCCAAGCCGTTCTGGTCGGATATGGCGTGTCCAATGAAGAAGCGATCGTCACGCGCACTCGGCGTCGATCGGGTCCTGTGGCGTCGAGTGATCCACCCCGGGCTACGGTCCC
>JABEUR010000072.1 GCA_013044405.1 Acidimicrobiaceae bacterium
CCATGGTCTACCTGTGCTGCGGCGGTCTCACCATCGAACTACCAACGACGAGTTTCGCCTGATGGTCAGAATTCACCCACACAAACCCGAGGAGAACCCTTTCTTTCATAGAAAATGAGTTGAATCTCAAGTTGGAGAATTGACGTTCGCATCGTCGTAGTCTGATGAAGTGGTCGAAAACAATCCTGAGGATTCCCACTCTCCATCGTCACTTACACCAGGGGTGGCTGCGGATCTGCGAGCTCGTGCTGAGCGGCTCTCCGCTCGTCCGCTCAAGTCAATGACGAGCTATATGGCAGTCAGTCTTAATGAGCAACGACATGCCCAGCGCATTGGACGTCGTCTTGGCCTGAGGGACGACGAGATGGAAGCACTCGTGCTATGGCACTTGGGCAACGTTCTGTTTCATACCCGAGCCTCAAGACCTCCAAGTGCGCGGAGTGGTATGACCTATGGCGTAATTGTCAAGAGACTCCCCCAATCCCGAATTGCCCGACTTCTCCACACGGTCCGTAGGAGCCCTGCCGTTAGTTGGTTGCCGAGTTTCACCAGTAATTGCAAAGTCGAGCTAAGTGCGATGTACCTGCGACTGACGCAGCACAACAGGGCGTAATGATCCGCAAGACGCGCAAGATGAACGTCTATCTATTTTTAATAGAACGCTCCGGCGACGAATCACAGTAGTCTTCGCCCAAGCCGCGCATTCTCCGTTGCCCAACTACACCTTGCGCCACACGGAGACATGCTTCTCGCTTTCGGAGGTGAACGGCGTGCCGTTCCAGTCCTCGGCGCGACTCTCCAATTCCATCCCGGCAAGTTGCGCCATCAGGTCGCACCCTGCAGGCCAAATGTAGCGGAAGTTCCCAACTCCATACCGGATCGTTCCGTCCGGCTGGCGCGTGTAGTGGTGCGGGTTGCACCCCTGCGTTACGAGGTCGAACGTGTCGAAGCCAGTATGAGCCTCCGACACATCGAAGGGCACCGCCGCCTGGCCTGGGGGAAGACGTCGAAGCGGTGGTACGAACAACTCGATGACGAACCGTCCTCCAGGGGCGAGGTGACGTGCGGCATTGCGAAAGCACTGCACCTGTTCCTCCTGTGTCCTTAAGTTGGAGATGCTGTTCCATACTAAGAAGACCAAGCCGAACTCTCCGGGAACAGTCGTGGTGGCCATGTCGCCGATTACGACCGGGAGATCCGCCTCGCTGATCTTGGCCCTCAGGCGCATGGTCATCGACTCGGAAAGTTCTACCCCTGTGACTGGAATTCCGCGTCGCCTAAGTGGAATGCCGATGCGGCCGGTGCCAATCGCGAAACCGAGGGCGGGCCGGGATTCGGCCAGCCGAGCCAGGAATTCGACCGCAGGTTCCACAACCTCCGGTGCGAACATCTCCGCGACCTCTTCGTCATAGACCGCCGCTGTCTCTTCATCCCATACGTCACTACTAACCATTGGAAGAGAATTCGACCATTTGGCCGCCCGAACTCTGTCAGTAACACCATTGGCTGTTGGGGACGATTATGCGATTGCCGGCGCCTTGGGTGCGTATCACAGCACTCGCAATGCCGAGCATGTATGAGTACTGATTTCACTTCTACCAAAAAACGAAAGACAAATGTGCACAGGTACTTGACCGAGGATTGAAACGATACCGACCATTGTAAGGTCGTGAAGGCCCGGGAGATCATCAAGGAGCTTGAAACTGATGGTTGGTGTCAGGTCCGTTTTCGCGGCAGTCATCGCCAGTTCCATCACCAAACGAAACCGGGTGCAGTGACGGTGTCGGGGCGATCGAGCAAGGATCTACCCAAAGAGATTCCTGCCGGCATTGTTCGCCAGGCTGGATTGGGGAGGCGCATAAGGTGGCTGAATACACCATCATTATCGAATATGCAGGAACCAATTTTGCCGCGTATGTGCCAGATCTGCCCGGTTGCGTCGGTGCGGCAGACACGATAGAGGAGCTCGAGGAACTTATGCGTGAATCCATCGAGTTCCATATCGAAGGGATGCTATTGAACGGGGAGGAAGTTCCGGCTCCGCACTCAAGGGCCTCATCGATACGCATTGCGTCCTAGACGTTCCGCAGTTCACTTCTACCAAAACGCGGTAGACGAACGTGTGCCGCCCTACCATGCAGTGTCGCCGAGGTGAGATTGGTAGCGTCAATTTTGTGAGTCCTGTCCCAACGCTTCGAACCCCACGCCTGCTGTTGCGTCTATGGCGTGACGAAGATCGCCTCCCCTTCGCCCAGATGAACTCCGATCCGGGAGTGATGAAGTATTTTCCGAACTCGCTAACAATCGAAGAGTCGAATGCTTCTGTTGATCGAATCTTCGAGGGTTGGCAGCGAGGATACGGTCTGTGGGCTGTTGAGATTCGAGATTATCAATGCTTCATTGGCTTCATCGGCTTCTCGCAGCCCGGATGGAGCGCTCATTTCACTCCTTGTATCGAGATTGGCTGGCGACTTGCGTCGTCGTCATGGGGTAACGGCTTCGCTACTGAGGGTGCGGCGGCGGCGCTCGCCTGGGCGAGAGAGACGATCGTGTTTCCACGCAACGAGGTTGTGAGTTTCACGGTCGCAGCGAATACTCGATCGAGGAGAGTGATGGAGAAGTTGGGGTTGACACATGACCAAGCGGATGACTTCGACCACCCATTACTTTCTGACTGGCCCGATCGACGTCACGTTCTCTATCGCATGGGGGTTCAGCCGGATCTCTCTTCTTCAAAGGCGAGACCTTTGCAGAGGGCGTGACCTGGAATTGCTTTGCCAGAGCCAACTGAACCGGTGGAGCAACTAGCGCTACGTTGTCATCTCGTCAATAGGATTAGTCGATGGAGGTACTCGAACTCTCGGTGCGAGACGAAGTAGATGTCGTTTCGCTTTGGACGGAGGCTGGACTCACTCGGCCGTGGAACGACCCTTCGCAGGATTTTCGCCGATCCATTACTGGTTCCACGTCGGCGATCCTCGGCCTCAAAGGAGACGGAGAGTTGATTGGCACCGTCATGGTCGGCAGTGATGGCCATCGAGGCTGGGTCTACTATCTCGCGGTTCGTCAAGATCGCCGGCGGCGCGGTCTTGGCCGGATGCTCATGGTTGCAGCGGAAGAGTGGCTACGCGCCAATGGAGTCGTCAAGGTTCAGTTGATGGTTCGTGATGAGAACGCGCCAGTTCTCAGTTTCTACGAAGGTGTCGGCTACGAGCACAACGACGTGCTGGTCCTCTCGCGTTGGCTCCAGGATCGGTAAACGACTTTCATCGTCGACCTATCGACGAATGTCCACGCTATTTCATTGAATGAGGCTTCCGTCTGATTCGGCACGAAGTCCTGCGTTCAATGTCAGATTAAGTTGTGATATGGCCGACGCGGCTCTCAAGTTCATTGCCAGTTTCCAAGCGGCACTTGGTTCCCCGGTGCCGTCTTCACCGGTGACATTGTCAGACGGGGGGTCCTTACCCTCGGTGTTTGCCGTGAGCGATTTGGCGCAAGCTTCGATCGCCACAGCCGGCTCGTCGTTGGCTTCGTTCGTCGCTCTGAATAGTGGTGAACCTCCGCCAGAAGTCGTCGTCGACAGAAATTTGGCCTCGGCCTGGTTCGTGGGATCAATTCGACCTCAGGGCTGGGATCTCTTACCAGCCTGGGACGCACTGGGCGGGGAGTACGAATGTCGTGATGGCTGGATAAGGCTTCACACCAACGCGATTCATCACCGCACCGCGGCACTCAGCGTTCTCGACGTTCCAGAGGACCGAGCTGCGGTCGCCGCTGCCGCGGGTGCTTGGTCTGCCCAAGAGCTGGAGACTGCGGTCGTTGGCGCGGGAGGCGCGGCGGCGGTCATGCGATCAATTGCGGATTGGCGGATGCACCCCCAGGGTCGAGCGGTTGCTGAGGAACCCCTCTTGTGGTCGCAGCGGACATCAACGGTCGTCGGGCGCAATGCATTGTTAGCGAACAGGGAACGTCCCCTCGATGGACTGCGCGTGCTCGACCTCACTCGGGTGCTAGCCGGGCCAGTCGCCACGAGATTACTCGCGGGATGGGGAGCCGAGGTGCTGAGGATTGACCCACCCGATTGGGATGAGCCCGCGATTGCTCCTGAGGTCACGTTAGGTAAGCGCTGCGCCCGACTGAATTTACGCACGCCAGACGGAAAGAGCCGATTGCTCCGACTACTGGGTTCCGCTGATGTCATTGTCCACGGCTACCGTGCGGACGCCCTCGACCGATTAGGTCTCGGCGATGAAGCGCGTGACAACGTCTGTCCCGGGATCATCGACGTCAGCCTCGATGCTTACGGGTGGACCGGCCCTTGGCGGCAACGTCGAGGATTCGACAGTTTGGTTCAGATGAGTTCGGGTATCGCCGATGCGGGTCGTGTCGTCACTGGTGACGAACGGCCAGTACCCTTACCCGTGCAGGCGCTCGACCATGCGGTGGGCTATCTGCTGGCCGCCGCGGTGATCACTGGTCTGACGCAGCGCCAGATCGATGGCACCGGTAGCCGATGGCGGACCTCGCTCGCGCGTGTGGCGGATTTGCTGGTCAAAGTGGAGCCGCTACAGGTGCCCATTGATTCGAGTAGACCCCCTATGACTCCCAATCCGGTTGGTCCGATTGAACGAACTGTTTGGGGTGACGCACTGCGTCTGGCACCGCCAGTAGTTGTGCAAGGGGCTCCACTTCAGTGGAAGCTTCCTGCTCGTCGCCTTGGCTCCGATCGTCCACAATGGCTTGGTGGAGACAATGAGTGAGCACCAAGACGGCTAATGACGCAACCCGGCACGAGCGACCACTACCGACGGATTCTTGATCGAGGACTGATGGACCTTCGACCGCGAAGGTGTGAGAGAAATTCAGCGATCTGAACGCAGACGGCTGGTCTCAGGTCAGGCCATCGGGAGGTCATCGCATCTCCTGACGTGCGGGGAGGATGGGGTCAGTGACGGTGCCTGGTGCGTTGGGCATTGAACTCTCACAGTCATCACCGGCTAGCAGTGTGAGGCC
>JABEUR010000073.1 GCA_013044405.1 Acidimicrobiaceae bacterium
GAGGAGTGGCGTAACCGATTCCAATGAGAAACGACCGCAACGTCAGTGCTTAGCGGAGTTATGCCATTAGCGTGTTGGGGTGGATCTGACGATGTATGACCAGATCGGTGGTGAACCGTTCTTCGAACGCCTGGTTGGTTTCTTCTATGACGCTGTCGAGCGCGACGAAGTGCTGCGAGCGATGTACCCCGACGACCTCTCGGAGGCGAAGCACCATTTGTTGATGTTCCTGGTCCAATATTGGGGTGGCCCGCGGACGTACTCAGAAGAGCGCGGCCATCCGCGCCTTCGAATGCGTCACGCCCCATTTCGAATCAATCGCGCCGCCCGCGATGGGTGGCTCGTTGCAATGGGCTCCGCTCTCGAGGCGGTTCGAAGTGAGTTGAGCGACGAGCAGTTTGCTGAGATGAACGACTACTTCACCTCGGTGGCGCATCAGTTACGAAACGTTTAGTTGATGCACTGCGAGGAAGATTCGTGAGCGAAATACCGGACCCCTTCGGCAAGTGGCTGCCAAATTCTTAGGGGGCTTCAGCGCTTCGAGGGAGCAGGTCTGGCTGAACGGAACCATCTATCAGGTCGACGGCCTTATCGGCCGGATTCGAGACTAAGCATCGAATCGAGGGCCGATTGGTGTTGTTCGGCCCTGAGATTGAAGGATCTGGGCCTCGCTGCTCTCTGCGGGTGTCTACGAGGTGAGCTCGACGGTGCCAGATTGCTGTCTCGGTCGGACTGGTGAGCACGTTTGGGCAAAGGAGATGGCTGGTTTCCGAGTCGCCACTTCGTTCACGTCCATTCGGGTGGCACCACAATTGCGCACGAACTCCTTACGCTGGAGCTATGGCCAAGTCGTTGATCCTTCGAGACAATGAAGTGCGAATCATTTCGGTGACCCCCGTGGCGTGGGGGATTTTGCGACCACTTCTGCTCGGCGTCATCGGACTGGTGTTGGTGGTCATCGGCTCAATGCACGTACATCTACTTCACCGCTTACTGTGGTGGCTCGTGGCCGTTGTCGTTGCGCCATTCGCATTGGTGACTTTGACGCGAATCTGGCGATGGCGTTCGCACAAGATTCACGTCACCACTCAGCGGGTCCTGCTCGAAGGAGGCGTCCTCGGACACCAAAAGACGATGGTTGAACTACGAGACGTCGTCGCCACCCGCGTGGATCAGAGTCTCCTCGAAAGAATCACCAGACGGGGCATGGTTTCGCTCGAGACGTCTGGCGGTCCAATCCTCATCGGCAGGGTTCGTCACCCCAGTGCCCTATGTCGAATCATCGATGCCGAACGCTCCGAGCAACGTCAGCCTCCGCTGGCCCTTGACACGGTCTTTACGTACGAGGAACCTTCAGTCGATCAGTTCGAGATTCGTCCAGTACGCCGTAGGCGTCGAGACCACTGGGCTTGAGGTTTCGAAATACCCGATACCGTTGAGAACGTGACTACCCGATACCGCTGTACGGCCTGTGGAAACCTGACTCGCTTCGACGTGGTCGAGACGACTTCGGTGCGGTCCTTTCACCACTTCTCGGTGGGCGGGGATCTCAGCATTGAAGAGCCCGAGGTCATCTCTCGGAGCGTTGACTCGGTGACCTGTCGCTGGTGCGGCCATGGTCGAGGCGTTGAGGTCGTCAACGAGTCAGAGTGACGTCCAATGCCGACTTATCGATCATTCGACCTACCACGAGGCCGTGAGGTCCCTGAGGTCTTCGAAGGGCGTTGGCTGGACGGCACGCCGGCCTCGATTGCCTTGAGCGAACCAACCTTGGTCGTGGCGGTAAAGACGATGTGCGACGGTTGTCGCCTTTTCGTGGAGTCGGACTTGATCGAGTTCAGTGGTCTCGGGATCATGATTGTCAGCGCCACCGAGGACTCGCGTGGCGAGTGGTCGAGTTCGCGCCACCCGATATTGGTAGCACCTCGAGTCCTCGAACAGCTCGACATCCGCTGGCCACCGTTCTACGTTCTCATCGATCCAACGAGTCGACGAGTGTTGACCGAAGGGGTTGTCTTCGCGCCCGAACAAGTCGCATCCGAGATTTCGAGTCACCTCGGTACCTGAGCTGTCACAGGCTTGGGCCAGAGTGAGGTGAAGGGAAAGGTGTAACTATGAACAACAGCATTGAACTATCCATCAGTTGTAACGACTGTGTGCGCCAGGGAACGCCGGATTGTGCGGACTGTCTGGTGAGTTTCGTGATCGGTGAGACGCCTGACGAACTCGTGATGACGAGCCGTGACGCCCAGGTGGTCGAAATGTTCAACGACCAAGGCTTGATTCCGCGACTTCGATTCCATCGCGTGAACCCGCGTTAGTTCTCCCTGGTACGTCGTTCGATAGCGTGGACCTATGGCTCGCCATCTCCTCGTGACCAACGACTACCCACCAAAAACCGGTGGTATCCAGGTCTATCTACACGAACTGTGGAAACGGCTCGAGCCGGGACGCGCGGCGGTGCTCACGGCGTCCTCACATCGCGACGCCCCGCGATTCGACGAGGATACTGACGTCGTCGTCGAGCGCGTGGATCGCACGACTCTCTTCCTGCCGACGCCCAAGGTTCTTGCCCTGATTGAATCAGCCATCGAGCGTCATCAGCCTGACCTGGTCCTGCTCGACCCCGCGTGGCCGCTCGGACTGCTTGGAACCTGGCTCTCACGGCCCTACGGTGTCATCTTGCACGGCGCCGAAGTAGCGATCCCGGCACGGATCCCGTTCGTCGCGTCGTCACTGCGCCACGTGCTCGCTCATGCGCAACTCGCCATCTGCGCGGGGACCTACCCCGAGGCCGAGGCCCGACGCAATGCCGCTGATCGGATGCCCCCAGTCATTCGCATACCGCCCGGTGTCGACACCGAACGATTCGCTCCGCTCGGTGAGATCGAACGAAACGCGTTTCGCCAGAAGCTCGGCTTCGACGAGCGGACCTTTCTCGTCAGTTCCTATTCGCGACTGGTGCCTCGAAAGGGCATGGACACCTTGATTCGGGCTGCGAGAAGTTTGATGGCCGAGTATCCGCAGTTGCGCATCGTCATCGGGGGAGCCGGACGTGATCGCCAACGACTCGAGAAGTTGGCCCGTACATCGCGTGCGCCCATCACGTTTCTTGGTCGAATCCCCGATGAGCAGCTCAGCACCTTCTTGAGTTCGAGCGACTTGATGGTGATGGACTGTCGAAGTCGCTGGATGGGACTCGAACAAGAAGGTTTTGGAATCGTTTTCGTTGAGGCGGCGGCGTCCGCAGTCGCACAGATCGCCGGGCGATCGGGCGGTAGTCATGAGGCGGTCCTCAACGGCGAGACCGGCACGGTGGTTGAAAATTCGAAGAGCGTCGAGTCGCTCGCCGAGGCGATTGCCGAGATGATCGACGACGATGCCAAGCGGCGCAACTACGCCACGCGCTCACGTGAGGTCGCTCAAGAGTATTACGACTGGGACCGTCTGGCCCGACTGCTCTCAGCGGAGCTAGCCCCATTCGACTACTTCGAGAATTGCTGATAACTGCCCTAGTGTGGGGGTGAGGGAGGTGCCGTGGCACAACGCGCGACCGAGTCGATTGTGGTGGATGCCGCGCCGGAGGTGGTCTACAAAGTGGTCACCGACTTCGAGGACTACGCGAGATGGGTGGCGGACCTCAAGCGTGTCGAGGTCCTCGAGCGCGACGCCGAGGGGCGACCGTTGGAGGTCGAGTTTCGAGCGGCGGCCTTCGGCCGCTCCACCGTCTATACCCT
Source organism: Acidimicrobiaceae bacterium (assembly GCA_013044405.1). Classification (GTDB taxonomy): domain Bacteria; phylum Actinomycetota; class Acidimicrobiia; order Acidimicrobiales; family RAAP-2; genus RAAP-2. The sequence continues at coordinate 3,738 of JABEUR010000073.1, forward strand.
TCGATACGACTACAGCCGAGCTCCTCATCAGTTGAGTTGGCACCAGACCGCGGGAGATCTGACCGAAAGTTTGGTGGGACAGTACCGCTTCGAAGCACTGGGTGAATCGACGAAGGTGACCTATGACTTGGAGGTCGAGTTGCTGGTTCCGATTCCGGGTTTCATCAGGGCCCGTGCCGCCTCGCGTATTCAGACCCAGGCGCTCGTCGAGTTGAAGGTGCGCGCCGAGACGTTGCGATGATCGACGTCGCGCTGGGTTTGGACGTCGGAGGAACCAAGACGCTGGGTCTCTTGGTCGCGAGAGACGGACGAGTTTTGGGCGAAGCGCATCGCGCGACGCCCCACGTTCATTGTGAAGGTTCCGGGGCGGCTACGGCCCAAGTTCTCGCGGCACTGACCCGAGAGTTGTGCTCGACCCAAGACATCGATCCTCAGAAGATTGCGATTGGCATTGGCCTGCCAGGTTTGATGCGCAGCGACGGTCGTCTGGCGTTCGCGCCGAACCTACGATCTGAGTCAGGGGCGGATATCGGCACCGAACTGGGCTCCCAGCTGATGAATGCTTCGATCTTCAGCGACAACGACGCCAACTGCGCGGCACTGTGCGAACACGAATGGGGAGCGGCACGTGGTCTTGACGACTTCGTGATGGTGACCTTGGGCACCGGGATCGGAGGCGGAATCTTCGCTGACGGCCGCTTGGTTCGTGGCCGTAGTGGATTCGCTGGCGAGATCGGCCACATGGTCGTTCAGGCGCGCGGTGCACCGTGTCTGTGCGGTGGATTCGGCTGCTGGGAGCGCTACGTATCGGGTGGGGGTCTACAGCGCCTGACCCGTGAGGCCGCCGTCGAAGGGCGCCTCCCTACGCTCGTCGCCCAACGCGGAGGCGCCACGCTGGTGCGTGGCGAGGACGTCACCGAAGCGGCCCGCGAGAATCTCGCCGAGGCCGTTGCGCTGGTGAGAGAGATCGGTTGGTGGCTGGCCCTTGGAATGGCGAATCTCGCAGCGATTCTCGACTGTGGGCACTTCGTCGTCGGTGGCGGGCTGTCTGCTGCCTCGGACCTCGTCTTACCGGCCGCGAGGGACTACCTCGATGACCTGGTCGAGGGCAGTGTCGCACGCCCCGTGATTACCTTGACCCCGTCGATGTTCGGCCCGAGGTCTGGTGCTATGGGTGCAGCCCTCGTCGCGATGGAGCGGGCGAAGTGAAGATCGGCGTTCTACTCCCCACCTTTCGGCGCGGACCCGCCGACGCCTTCGACTTCGCCGCGAGGGCCGCTGGAGCCCAGCTCGACGGGGTCTTCGCGTACGACCATCTCTGGCCGATGGGTTCTCCCGAGCGCCCGGCTCTGGCCCCCTTCGCCGTACTCGCCGCGGTGGCGCGACGCCACCGCGGACTCGTCGTCGGACCATTGGTCGCCCGGGTGGGAATCGTGGGGACCACGCATCTGGTCGAACAGTTCACGACTCTCGAACTCTTGGCCCCGGGACGGGTGATCGCGGCGCTCGGCACGGGAGACCGGCTCTCGGCGGCGGAGAACCTTGCCTACGGAGTCGATTACGGGTCGACCTCCCAGCGCAGGCGTCTGCTCGAGGCGGCCGGTGCTTCGCTGATCGGTCGAATGCCACTGTGGATCGGTGGAGGCGCTCACGAGACCAACGTCCTCGCGCGCTCCCTGGGCGCGACGATCAATCTTTGGGGAGCCGCGCCCGAGATCGTTGGCGAAGCGGCCCTCACCGGTCCCGTCAACTGGGCCGGTCCCGTGCCCGATGACCTGCCTGGACTGCTCGACGCGTTGCGCGATGCGAGGGCCACCTGGGCCGTCTTCACGCCCGACGTGGACCTCACCACTCTCCAGCAGTGGCGTCATTCTCAATAACTCGGTAAGTTTCACTGATGGAATTTCGCCGAATCAACGGTTTGCCACCCTACGTGTTCGCACAGATCAACGGCTTGAAGGCCGAGGCCCGGGCGAACGCGCGTGACGTGATCGATTTCGGGTTCGGCAATCCCGATCTACCCAGCCCGGACGTCGCGGTCGAGAAATTAGCCGAGGCCGCGCGCAACCCACGTAATCATCGCTACAGCGCCAGCCGGGGGATCCCCAATCTGCGCCTCGCGATGGCGAGTCGCTACAAGAAGCTTTTTGACGTGGACCTGGATCCAGAGACCGAGGTGATCACGACCATCGGGGCCAAAGAGGGTCTCACCCACCTGATGTGGGTCTTGCTCGGCCCGGGCGACTCCGCCCTCGTGCCCAGTCCCAGCTATCCCATTCATCTGGCTGGTCCGGGCTTCGCCGGCGCCCAGGTCATCACGGTTCCCATGAACGACCCCGGAGCCAGTTCGAACGATCCCGGTGACGATTTCTTCGAAGGGTTGGTCGACGCGTGGGAGCGCGCCAGCGTCAAGCCCAGGGTGGTCATCTGTTCGTTTCCGCACAATCCGACCAGCGCATGCGTGGACCTCGCCTTCATGGAGCGCCTGGTCGCCTTCGCTCTGGAGCACGACGTCATTGTCTGTCACGACTTCGCCTACGCCGACCTCGGCTTCGATGGGTACCGACCGCCCTCGATACTCCAGGTTCCTCGTGCCAAGGAGTGCTGCGTGGAGCTCTACACCCTGACCAAGTCGTTCTCGATGGCGGGATGGCGCGTGGGTTTCCTCGTCGGAAACGCCGAGATCGTGGCCGCACTGACCAAACTCAAGAGCTACTTGGACTACGGCACCTTCCAGCCGGTGCAGATCGCGGCGATCGTGGCGATGAACGAAGCAGTTGACTACCCCGAGGAACTGCGGGTGATCTACCAGTCTCGTCGCGACTCGCTGATCGACGGATTAGCGCGCATTGGCTGGAGCGTGACGCCTCCGCGCGGCTCGATGTTCGTCTGGGCTCCCATACCCGAGTCCTACCGAGAGATGGGTTCGCTCGACTTCGCCAAGTTCTTGATCCAAGAGGCCGACGTGGCGACCAGTCCCGGGGTGGGCTTTGGCGAAGGTGGCAACGGTCACGTCAGATTCGCCCTCATCGAGAACGAGTTGCGTACGCAACAAGCGATCCGCAACCTGCGCCGGGTGCTGACGAAACTGGGTTAGTCGATGCGTTGGAGCGCCGGCGGGTTCCAACGCTGAACCAGGGCCGATTCTCGAGGAAGGTACAAGCGCATCGTGACGACGAAGTCGGCGTTGGGTATCGGCAGCCAATTGGACAGCTGGTGATCCTCGGGCCGTTCGTGGGCGAAGCGGATCTCCAACGTGCCGTCCTCGGCGTAGACGAGTGGATCACGGTCTCCTAGGGCGAAGCGGTCGATCTCGTTGGCCACGTGGTATCCCTGTCGGTCATAGACGGTGAGGGACCAGAACGCATCGACCGGAGGAATCTCTTCGGGCGTGAAACGCAACCGGTAACGATGCTCACCGTGCAAACGTCGGCCCTCGGAGTCGACCTGGAGATTGGGATAGATAGACTCCTCGGTCGGGTTGGCCCCGAGACCCCAACGAGCGATCATGGCCCGCTTGAGGTAGGAGTTTCCGTAGACGCCCAAGTCAGCGATGGTGCTCCATCCATTGACCAGTGCAGCCAACGTCCTCGCGCGAGTGTTGATGGCCTGGAGCGCGCGTTGCGGTGCGGTTTCGAAGGCCCCGATCACCTCGTCGGACTGGTGTTCGAGGATGAAGGGTTGTCCGGCCACGAGTCCGGCGCGCTCGAGTCGAGTGGTCATGCCCCAGTCGGTGATGTGCGCTCGCTGTCTCGCCACGAGATGCGAGGCCTTGTGGAAGAACTCACTGGAGGTCATTCGATCGATCTGGAGCATCGGAGGCGTCTTCATGTCGATGTCTCGATCCTTGAGATTCTCGACGTGGGGTTCTTCGGGCCAGGTCGAGAGCGGCGCGAGGCGCAACTGGGCCTGGATGGCGTGCACGGCGCCGTAGTCCGCGACTCCGCGGGTCTCGGTTCGCCCAAGGGCCCAGACGACGGGAGTTGGCGCGTCGATACGAGCGACGCCCGACGGGAGCGTGCCGCGCCACTGCGGGTCGCACAGGGCGAAGGAGAACGGCTCGGTGCCGTTGGTGCGAGTTCCCGGAGAAGCGAAGACGTCGGTCCACATGTCGTAGAGCGGCAGCATGAAGAAGCGATCTCGAATCTGCGGGATCGAGATGATCGAGGGCTCCTTAGCGACGTCGATCCATGCCGAGGAGTAGAGCGTATCGAAATTGGGCCGCACGATGGTTCGAAAATTCGCCGGAGGAAAGACGGCAGCGTGGGCGAACATGCCCATCGGAGCGACCCCGACTCGTTCGCCGGCTGACCAGTTCGTGCTGACCGCGCGCGTCGTCTCCATGAGTACGAGCGGATAGAAGTACAGGAACGCCTCAAGTGCCAGGCGCTCGAGGTCGTCGGGGTCGAGCGCCTGTTCGATCACGGCAGGCCCGCCCCGCAATCGTCGACGAGGGCTACTTCGATTCGTCCGCGGGTGGTTCCGGCGGTCTTGAAGCGATCACTGGTCGGCGCCGTCATGACGAAGAGCGTGCGCCGGTCCTCGCCACCGAGCATGCACGCGAACGATGTCTGGGACGTACTCACCGCGGCGGTGATCTCGCCACCCTCACGAACGCGCAGACACTGGGCGGCAACGGCGTTCGCTACCCAGATCTGGCCCTGCTCATCGAGACAGATTCCGTCGGTGGCGACGAAGTCGAGTTGAGCCCACACCCGTTGTCCGCTCAGGGTTCCATCGGCTTCGATGTCGAAGGCGCTCAGTCGAAAGGCCATGGTCTCGGCGACGATGAGGGTCGAACCGTCAGGGGTGATCACGGAACCGTTGGGAAAGGCCATGTCGCCCACGACTTGGACTACCGCGCCGCGGGGATCGAGCACCACCAAATTGGCGGTCGGTGGCGGCGAGGCGAAGAGTCCCTCGACGCCGACTTCAAGGAGCAGACTGTCGAGGTCGAAGCCGAAATTGCCGACGTAGCTGTAGCCGCTGGCCGATACCACCATGTCGTTCGCCCAAAATCCGCAGTAGTCGCTGATGTCGGCGAAGGTCGACTCCACCCCCGCACTGAATCGAAGCACTCGATGGTCGAGCGCCGAGACGCACAGCAAGTCTCCATTGGGCAACCATCCCAGTCCCGATGGCTGGTTGGCCACGGCGTACTCGAGTCGCTCGTCGGAGCCGTCGCTCGCCATGGAAAAGACGCCGTGACGGTAGAAGTCGGAGTACCAGAGCCTGCCGGCGTGCCAGCGCGGACCCTCGCCGAACGACAGTCCTTCGCGAACGATCGATGTGGTGTATTGCTGCATGGGACCCCTTTTGTTCGATGAGTCAGAAACTACTTCGAACTAGGCACGTTCTGCGGCGCGCATCCACGTGGCGAAGCCCAGGTCTGCGAGGACCGGGTCCTCGGGCTCGAAGCGTCGATCGTGCTCGAAGAGTGTTGAGAGTTCCTCGAGCGAGTTCCACAACCCCAGTTCGAGTCCCGCGATGGTCGCTGCTCCGCGCGCGGTCGCCTCAAGTGATGAGCTGCGCAGTACGCTCAGGCGCGAGTTGGTCGCCTGCAACTGCATCAGCAGGTCCATGGCCGCCGCTCCGCCATCGGCGCGAAGTTCGTTCAAGACGAGGCCGTTGTGCCTGAACGCGTCGGTCATCGCCCTCACCTGGTAGGCGAGGGCCTCGATGAGTGCCCTCGCCACGTGCGCGGTTCCAACTCCTCGACTGAGACCGCTGAGAGAACCACGTGCGCCACTTCGCCAGAAGGGAGATCCGAGCCCCGAGAAGGCGGGGACGAACACGACACCGGCGCTGTCGGCCACGCTGCGAGCCAGGGGTTCGAGTTGATCGGCGCTCGATATCAGGCCGAGTTCGTCGCGTAGCCACTGAACGGCGGCGCCCGCTACGAACGCCGAACCCTCGACGGCGTAGGTCGCGGGTCCGAAGGCGCCCAGGTCCCACGCCACGGTGGTGATCAGTCCGTCAAAGACCCCCGGAGGACGTTCCCCGACGTTGGCGAGGATGAAGGCACCTGTTCCGTAGGTTGCCTTGACGACGCCCGAACTGAAGCAGGCCTGTCCAAAGAGCGCTGCCTGCTGATCCCCGAGTATCCCCGTTACCGGCACCCCGGCCAGCTCGGGCACGACCTCGGCACTGATCGAGGCGAAGTTGGTCGTCGAGGGTCGGATGTCGGCGAGCATCGACGGGTCCACTCCCCACCGTGAGGTCATGGCGTGGGACCAGTCGAGGGTCTCGAGGTCCATGAGCATCGTTCGTGAGGCGTTCGATGGTTCGGTGTTGAACACCCCGCCGTCGACCCCGCCGCTCAACCACCACAGCAGCCACGTGTCGACGGTGGCGAAACTCGGAGAGCTCAGTGCGTCCATGTGGCCGTGGTCGAGAAACCACCGCATCTTGGTGGCCGAGAAGTAGGAGTCGAGCACGAGGCCGGTGAGTAGGCGAACCTGGGGGCCGTGGCCGTCTCGTTGCATCGCTTCGCAGTAGGGTGCGCTGCGCCGGTCCTGCCAGACGAGTGCCCGGTGCGGAAGATGACCGGTCTCACGGTCAAAGGCGATCGTCGTCTCGCGCTGATTGGCGATGCCGAGTGCGCAGATGACGTGACCGGCGCTGCGTAGGCGCTGGCCCACTTCTCTGAGTGTCGCCACCGAGAGGTCAGCAATCTCAGCGGCATCGTGTTCCACGTCACCAGGTTTGGGGAAGTGTTGGGAAAGCTCACGGTAGGCCGAGTCGACCACGTGGGCGCGTTCGTCGAAGGCCACGGTACGCACTCCCGTCGTGCCGGCGTCGAGGGCTAGGACGAGCTCCATGGGCATGAGGTTAGTGAGAAACGGGCTCGTTGCTGGGCTCTGCGCGTCACCAGGAAGATTTCTAAA